>NZ_CATKPT010000044.1:0-343377 GCF_949768125.1 Pseudomonas sp. IT-P253
CACGGCAGGTTTACCGAGCCATCGTTCTTCGCGAGCAAGTCGAATCGTCGTACCGCCGTTCCCACATTGGATCTTCGGTGTTAGTGAGATCCGGGCTTGCTCGCGAAGGTGGAATCACCGCACATCCCGCATCAACAGTCCAAAACTCAGCTCTACCGCGTCGGGAATCGGCACATACACCGTGTGCCCATCTCCCGGCGCCACTTCAATCGGCTCACCTTTGGCGTTTTGCAGCTGATGCAAATCGAAGTGAAAGTTGCCCTTGGGTGTCATTAACTCGATGTGATCGCCCAGGCGAAAACGGTTCTTCACTTTGACTTCCGCCAGTCGGTCACGCCGCTCGCCGGTCAACTCGCCTACAAACTGCTGGCGCTCCGACACTGAGCTGCCGTTCTGATAGTTCTGGTATTCGTCATGCACATGCCGGCGCAGGAAACCTTCGGTGTAGCCGCGCTGGGCGAGGGACTCCAGGTCCGTCATCAGGCTGCGGTCGAACTCGCGACCGGCCACCGCATCGTCGATTGCCCGGCGATACACCTGAGTGGTCCGTGCGCAGTAGAAGTGCGATTTGGTCCGGCCCTCGATTTTCAATGAGTGCACGCCCATTCGCGTCAGGCGCTCGACATGCTGCACGGCGCGCAGGTCCTTGGCGTTCATGATGTAGGTGCCGTGTTCGTCCTCGAAGGCCGGCATCAGTTCGTCGGGTCGACTGGCCTCCTGCAACAGGAACACCCGGTCGGTTGGCGCGCCAATTCCCAGGGTTGGTTCAGGCTGGAAGGTCTGAACAATCTCACCAAGCTGGTTTTCCGTGGCCTCTGTGGCAGAGTATTTCCAGCGACAGGCATTGGTGCAGCTGCCTTGATTGGCATCGCGCTTGTTCATGTAGCCCGACAGCAGGCAACGGCCGGAATAGGCCATGCACAACGCACCGTGCACAAACACCTCCAGCTCCATTGTCGGCACTTGCTGGCGGATCTCGGCGATTTCTTCCAGGGACAGTTCCCGCGACAGGATGATCCGGCTCAAGCCTTGTTGCTGCCAGAATTCGACACTCGCCCAATTGACCGTGTTGGCTTGCACTGAGAGGTGGATCGGCATTTGCGGAAAATGCCGGCGCACCAGCATGATCAGGCCTGGGTCGGACATGATCAACGCGTCCGGCGCCATGGCAATCACGGGCTCCAGGTCCCTGAGGAACGTTTTGAGCTTGGCGTTGTGCGGGGCGATGTTCACCACTACATAAAAACGCTTGCCCTGGGCCTGGGCCTCGCGAATGCCAAGGGCCAGGTTGGCGTGATCGAATTCGTTGTTGCGTACGCGCAGGCTGTAGCGCGGCTGCCCGGCGTAGACCGCATCGGCGCCGTAGGCGAAGGCATAACGCATGTTTTTCAGGGTGCCGGCGGGGGCCAGGAGTTCGGGGGAGACAAGGGTCATGGCGGTGTCGATCGCAAAAGTCGCCGAGGGTAAGCGGCTTGCCCCAAGGGTTTATTGATCTGGATCTATGCTTGATGAACAAACGGATGGCACTCGCGCGAACCGTGGCGGACTAAGCATCAGGACATGACATTAGTGTCCCTGCGGACTGACATGGATCGGACATGAACGACTCGACGCTACAAGACAAATCGCTGGTGATCTTGTTGGGGCTGGTGACCGCCGCGTTTATCTGGATTTTGCTGCCGTTCTACGGCGCAGTGTTCTGGGCGGTGATCCTCGGCATCCTCTTTGCGCCCCTGCAGCGTCGACTGCAACTGAGATTCGGCTGGCCGCGCAACCTGACCTCGTTGCTCACCTTGGGCATCTGCCTGGTGATTGCGATCTTGCCGGTGATCATCCTCAGTACCCTGCTGGTTCAAGAAGGGACAACACTTTACAAAAACATCGAAAGTGGTGAGCTGGACATCGCCGGGTATATGACGCATTTCAAACACAGCTTGCCACCGTACTTTCAGCATTTGCTCGACAGGCTGGGCATGGGCGAGTTGAACGGACTGCGGGAGAAAATCATCAAGAGTGCAATGACGGGTAACGAGTTCGTTGCCGCGCAGGCGTTCAGCTTTGGCCAAGGCACGTTTGATTTTGTGGTGAGCTTTTTCATCATGCTCTACCTGTTGTTTTTCTTTCTGCGGGACGGCGCCGAGCTTGCACGCAAAGTGCGGTCTGCCGTGCCGTTGCAGGAGCACCAGAAACGCCGTTTGCAACTCAAGTTCAATCGCGTAGTGCGGGCGACGGTGAAGGGCAACCTGGTGGTGGCTATCACGCAGGGGGCGTTGGGTGGTTTGATTTTCTGGTTTCTGGATATTCCGAGCGCGTTGCTCTGGGCGGTACTGATGGCGTTTCTGTCGCTGTTGCCAGCGGTGGGGGCGGGGATTGTCTGGGCGCCAGTGGCAGCGTTTTTCCTGCTCAGCGGGGCCATCTGGCAGGGCGTGGTGCTGGGGTTGTTCGGGGTATTCGTCATCGGCCTGGTGGACAACGTGCTGCGACCGATCCTGGTGGGCAAGGATACGAAGATGCCGGACTACCTGATCCTCATCTCAACCCTGGGTGGTCTGGCGATCTTCGGCCTCAATGGCTTTGTTATCGGACCATTGATTGCGGCACTTTTCATGTCGAGCTGGGCCATTTTCATCGAAACCAAACCGCGGGTTCAGCTGCCTTAGGCGCTGAGGTTGCCTTTGCCGATACATCGCGAAAGTGCCTGGGCGGCCGGCAACGAGGTGAGCGGACCGCTGATGGGTTCGCCGTCCTGCATCAGGTACCAACAGGCGAGCAATCCCAGTTCTCGCAGAGGTGCGGGAACGGCGCTGCCAATAACGGACATGATCTGAACCTGGGACATAAATACCTCCATCAATCGATGGAGCTACCTTACGGACCTGGCGATTTTTCGGACAATCAACGCTTTCGATAGTGATCATTGATATCAGTGAGACCAATCGACCTGTCAATCGACGACCAAATCGAGCATATGAATGACTTCGTGCTCATTGAGCAGGCCTTTGCGCACCAGGTTCTCAGCCAGCAGCGAGAGAAACTTGGCACTGCGATGGCTTTCCAGGTGCCTGAGTTCGGTCAGTGTGTTGTACACCTTGCTGGAAGTGCACAAGTCGACATTGCGGTGCGGGTTTTGCGTTGGCATGAGGTCGTCCTTGTTTTTATCAACCTGTTGTTGGCGGACAGATCCAAGCTTGCGGACCTGATATGACGAAAATATGACCGTTTTCCTCGCGTGGGCGCGAATAGTTGAGTCAATCTTGCCAAGTTGAACCGGCGCCGCTGTCCCGACAGCGACCTTGACGCGATTTATCCAGACCAGCGCCGACGGACGGTCATAAAAAAGCCCCGCTGTCGAAGCGGGGCTTGATGACACCGTTACCAGTGGCCATACCCGTGGCCATAACCGTGGCCATAACCGTGGGGAGGGCCGTAGTAACCTCGGCCGTAGTAACCGCGTGGCGGGCCGTAATAAACCGGTGGTGGGCCGACGTAGACCGGTTGTTGCACGTAGACCGGGGCCGGCTGGTAATAAACCGGTGGCGGTTGTTGCATGTAAACCGGTTGTGGTTGAGCGTACACCGGTTGCGGCTCTACATAGACCGGCCGGTTGGCGTTAATCAGGGCCGAACCGACGATTGCAGTACCGACGATCGCGCCAAACACCGCTGGACCTTCCCAACTGTTGCCACCACCGCCATGGGCTTGCGCCTGCCCTGCGATAGCGAGTGCGCCGATCAGCAAAGCTACTGTGGGGATTTTACGGATCATGATAATTCCTCGGTTCTTCGACCCGGCGCTTGGGTCTGCAATAGACCCAAGGATTGTCGCGGGGATACTTCTAAGACAGCGAATTTCTGAAAATCAGCACGGTCGTTAGGTAAATTTTGTGTAAGGTCTGTACCGCCATCCTTACGGTCCCGCGCAAACCCGCGTAGACAGGCCTATATGATCGATCAGAACCCGATGGAATGGCTAATCCCGTCCATCTGAAAGTGCTATTGAAGGAGATCCATATGCAGATGAGCCCCAACAAAGACACCCAGTTGTGCATGTCCCTGTCGGGGCGCCCGGGGAACTTTGGCCTGCGCTTTCACAATCATCTGTACGAACAGCTGGGCCTGAATTTTTACTATAAAGCCTTCAGTAGCCAGGACCTGACCGGAGCGGTTGGCGGTATTCGCGCCCTGGGGATTCGTGGCTGCGGCGTTTCGATGCCGTTCAAGGAAGCCTGCATTGCGCTGGTCGATGAGCTGGACGCGTCTGCCGCCGCCATTCAATCGATCAACACCATCGTCAATACCCACGGGCATCTCAAGGCGTATAACACCGATTACATTGCCATCGAGCAATTGCTTAAAACCCATGAAGTGCCCAAGAACTCGACCTTCGCCTTGCGCGGCAGCGGCGGTATGGCCAAGGCCGTGGCCAGTGCCCTGCGCGACGGCGGCTACAACAATGGGCTGATCGTCGCCCGCAACGAACAGGCTGGCCGGGTGCTGGCCGAATCGTTGGGCTATCAATGGCAGGCGGAACTGGGCAGTCAGCGGCCACAAATGTTGATTAACGTCACCCCGATCGGCATGACCGGCGGCCCGGAGGCCGATCAACTGGCGTTCGATGCTCAAACCATTTCATCTGCAGAGACCGTCTTCGATGTGGTAGCGATCCCCTCGGAAACCCCGCTGATCGTGCGAGGCCGAGTCGAAGGGAAGCGGGTGATCACCGGGCTGGAAGTGATCGCGATTCAGGCGCTGGAGCAGTTCGTGCTTTATACCGGCGTGCGGCCGACGGATGAGCAGTTCCACAAAGCGGTGGAATTTGCCCGTCGCTGAAAGATCTTTTGCGTTTTGTGCCCTATGGAGGTTTCTCATGCATCCCGCCATTCTCAACCTGCACCAGGTCAAACTTGAACCGCTACCCGAGGCCCTGGCGCCCACCGGCGACACAGCTGGGCGCTATCAACAGCGGATAGCCCGCGTCGGTCAGCAATTGGGGGCGAAAAAGCTGGGTTATCGGTTGTACGTACTGGAGCCAGGCATGCGCGGCAGCCCGTTTCATAGTCATCGGGTCAACGAGGAGATGTTTTACGTCGTGGCCGGGGAAGGGGAGGTTCGTCTAGGTGGCGAACGTTTTCCCATCAGTGCGGGCGACGTGATCGCCTGCCCGCCGGGTGGTCCTGAGGCGGCGCACCAGATCATTAACACCAGCGACGCTGAACTGCGCTACCTGGCGGTCAGCACCCAGCAATCGCCAGAGATCTGCGAATACCCGGATTCAGGCAAGTACGCGGTGATGGACGACTTCAAGGTCGACGCCCAGGGCAATGCCTCGGGCTTCGTCGCCATCGCCCGACCGGGCGACGGTGTGGATTACTGGGACGGCGAGTAGGCGCACCCTGTAGCAGCTGCCGAGCCTGCGAGGCTGCGTTCGGCTGCGCAGCAGTCGTTTTATCAAACGATGCGGTGCTTCAGGAAAATCGTGTGTGCAGGTTTTACGACTGCTGCGCAGCCGAACGCAGCCTCGCAGGCTCGGCAGCTGCTACAGGGTGCTACAGCGTTGGTTATTCGAGGCGCGCCAGGCGTTCTTCCAGTGCTGCAATTCGCGCTTCCAGCTCTTCGATCCGCTCAACCGACACGCCGCTACTGCGCTCCACCGGGTTTTGCCGTGCCGCGAGTATCACTTCAATATCCGCCGGATCCCCCATCGCGTGCATATACCGGTCTTCACGCTGGCCCGCCTGACGCGGTATCAGCAGCGCCAGACCCCGCGCGATCAACCGTTCCAGCTGATGCACGACCTGTTCGGTATCTTCAAATTCATGCATGCGCGCGCTGCGGGTCAGCAGTTCATTGACCGTCTGCGGACCACGCAAAAACAACAACCCCGTCAAAATTACCTGCGCAGGCACCAGTTCCAGTGCCTTGTCGACCTTATGCTCCCAGCGATCTGCCCGGCTGCCCATCACCAATCGGGTGAAGCCGCGACCTTCGAGGGCACGCAGGCTCTGGCCGACCTGACCCTGGGTAAGGTTCATCACCGGTTCACGGCTGGTTTTCTGATTGCAGGCAATCACCAATGCATTGAGCGTCAGCGGATAGGTTTCCGGGCTGGTCGCCTGTTTCTCGATCAACGAACCCAGAATGCGAATTTCCGTGCTGTTGAGTCGCGGCTCGTCGATGGTTGTTTCTTGCTCAGTGCTCATGATTCTGCATCCTTACTCAGGTTCATGTTTTTCTCTTGCGTGGATGCACTTTAGATGGGCAGGCGTTAATGACAACACAAATCATTGCATCGGCTCATCACAAAACATGAATGATTTGTTAACATCATTTTTAATATTCGGTGGACACCGCAGGCATAGCCGCGGATCTGGTCCTCAAATGAGGCCCTGCGCGTCTCCTTGAGCGACAGCGCCACCGGCCTTATTTAATGGTATTTGGAGCAAGGCATGAAGCTGACGTTGATATTGACCAGGCACGATGTGCTGATTTACGCATACGCATCATGACTCTTCTGGTCACCGGCGCAGCTGGTTTCATCGGTTTTCACACGGCCAGGCGTTTATGCCAGGACGGACATGAAGTAGTCGGCATCGACAACCTCAACGACTACTATGATGTGGCGCTCAAACGCGCGCGTCTCAAAGAGCTGGAGTCCTTGCCGGGCTTTCGATTCCAGAAGCTGGACATCGTCGACAAGCCGGCATTGATGGCGTTGTTCAGCGACTATGGTTTTACCGAAGTTGTGCATTTGGCCGCGCAGGCGGGCGTTCGTTATTCGCTGGACAATCCCGACGTTTACGCGCAATCGAACCTGGTGGGCTTTCTCAATGTGCTGGAAGCCTGCCGGCACTATCGCCCCGCGCATTTGATTTATGCTTCGAGCAGCTCGGTGTATGGCACCAACAGCAAAATGCCGTTCAGCGTCGAGGACGCAGTCGATAATCCCATTTCGCTCTATGCAGCCAGCAAGCGGGCCAATGAATTGCTGGCCCACACTTACTGCCATTTGTATGGGTTGAAGGCCAGCGGTTTACGCTTTTTTACCGTTTACGGGCCGTGGGGGCGACCCGACATGGCGCTGTTCAAATTCACCAAAGCGATGCTCGAAGGCCAGCCGATTGATCTCTATAACCAGGGTTTGATGGCGCGCGACTTCACCTACGTCGACGACATTGTCGAAAGCATTGCCCGACTGCGCCCTAGACCTCCGGTGGCGGACGGGCCGGCCGATGGCGTCCACCGGCTATTCAACATCGGGCGCGGCATGCCGGTGGCGCTGCTGGATTTCGTCAACTGCCTGGAGACCGCGCTGGGTATGCAAGCCAAGCGCAACTTGTTGCCGTTGCAGGCCGGCGATGTGATTAAAACCTGGGCCGATGTCTCGGCACTGACCGAATGGGTCGACTTCAGTCCGCAGGTTGCGGTTGAAACCGGTGTGAGGGAATTTGTGAAGTGGTATCGCCAGTTCTATCAGATATGAGCCGTTCGCCCTTAATAGAAAAGACCGAAGTAAAAGAGGGCCACTATGAGCCATGACATTTTTGTATCTGTACTGATTCCCGCAAAGAACGAAGCGAACAATCTCAAGCAGTTGCTTGAGGAAGTCCGTGTTGCTTTGGCCGATGAGTCTTACGAAATCATCGTTGTGGACGATGGCAGTACCGATGCCACCTTGCATGAACTGGGGCAGATCAAGCACAACGGCTTGAGCCAGTTGCGCATCCTGCATCATGAGCGTTCGCTGGGGCAAAGCACCTCGCTGTATCACGCGGCGTTGGCCGCTCGTGGGCAATGGCTGGCCACGCTCGATGGCGACGGTCAGAACGACCCTGCGGACATTCCGGGGATGTTGGCACTGGTGCGCAATCAGCAGGGTCGCGTCGACCTGCAACTGGTGGCTGGGCACCGCGTCAACCGCCGTGATACCGCCAGTAAGCGCTGGGCTTCACGGTTTGCCAATGCCCTGCGTCGCCGCATGCTGAAGGACGATACCCCGGACACCGGTTGCGGGCTGAAAGTGATCGAGCGTGCGGCGTTTTTGCGCCTGCCTTACTTCGACCATATGCATCGGTATATTCCGGCACTGATCCAGCGGCACAACGGCCGAATGATCGTCCATCCGGTCAACCATCGACCGCGCACGGCCGGGATCTCCAAATACGGCAACATCGACCGCGCTCTGGTGGGCATTCTCGACCTGATCGGCGTTTGGTGGCTGATCAAGCGCACGCGTCTGAATACGAATGCGCAGGAGATCGAAGGATGAACCTCTCCCGTGAAACCCTCTGGCTGGTGATCGGCTTTATCGGTCAGATAGCCTTCACCGGACGCTTCATCCTGCAGTGGCTGTACAGCGAATATAAAAAGCGCAGCGTGATTCCGGTGAGCTTCTGGTACCTGAGCATCGTCGGTAGCACCCTGCTGCTTTTTTATGCCATTTACCGACAAGACCCGGTCTTCATCGCCGGTCAGGCGTTCGGTTCCATCGTCTATTTTCGCAACCTGCAATTGATTGCCAAAAGCAAACATCCGAAGGAATAAATCATGCGCAGAACCCTATCGCCCAGGGTCGAATGCCTAGGCCTGATGCTGCTTGCTCTTTTATTGATCGGCGCGGGACTTGGGCTGCGTCAGCCGCAGAATGTCGACGAAGAGCGATTCCTCGGTGTTGCGCTGGAGATGCTGCACCACGGCTCGTGGCTGATACCCCACCGTGCGGCGGAGATCTACGGCGACAAACCTCCGGTGTTCATGTGGGCGGTGGCGTTCTTCGCCTGGCTTACTGGCAAGCCTTCTATCGCCCTTTATATTCCGGGCCTGCTGTCGGCCGTGACGGTCACGGCGGCGGTCTATGACCTGGGTCGCAGGCTCTGGAATCAGCGTGCCGGCCGCACGGCGGCGCTGTTGTACCTGGCGACTTATCAAACCTACAGCATCCTGCAGACCGGCCAGATCGACAGTTTTGTGGTGCTGTTCACCTCTGTCGGGCTGTACGGATTGGCGCGTCACCTGCTGCTCGGCCCCGCCTGGCGCTGGTTTTACGTTGGTTGCGCGGCCATGGGTATTGGCGTGATTACCAAAGGGGTGGGCTTCCTCCCGGCGCTGATGCTCATTCCGTATGCTTACGCGGTGCGCAAAGATTGGCCGGGTGTGGTGGCCATGCCGGGCGAGAAGCGCAAGTGGTTGCTCGGGTTTTTGATCATGCTGGGTGCCATCGCGATATGGTTGCTGCCCTTGGCCTTGTCCATTGTGCTGAATGGCGGTGCCGAGGAGATCGCCTACGCGCGAGAAATCCTGCTGCGCCAGACGGCAGGGCGCTATGCCGCCTCGTGGGACCATCGCGAACCGTTCTGGTATTTCTTCGTCAAAGTGATCCCGCAATACTGGCTGCCGTTGGTGCTCGCGCTGCCGTGGCTGGTTCCCGCCTGGCGCAAACAGCTGCGCAAGCATGACGGTCGAGTGCTGGTACTGCTGGGCTGGGTCGGACTGGTCGTACTGTTTTTTTGCATCAGCGCCGGCAAACGCAAGTTGTATATCTACCCGGCGGTGCCCGGGCTGGTGCTGGTGGCTGCACCGTTGATTCCCTGGTTACTCAAACGCTGGTTCGGCCAGCGCCCGCGTGGTCGAAAGGTATTCCAGGCACTGGTCTTTACCTGGTTTGCTCTATGGATCGTTCGCGGTTTCATCGAGCCGATCAAAGACGGTCCCAATCCGCATGAGGCGATCATGGCGCAGGCGGCGACCATGACCAATGGCGCAGAGCTGGTGCTGGTCACCTGGCGTGAGGGCCACTGGCTGTACGCTCGCCAGCCGATCGTGCATTTCGGGATGGCCGACTCTACGGTCGAGCAGGCAGCTCAATGGCTGCGCGAACACCCTCAGGCCTACGCATTGGTACCGGACGAATTACTGAGCCAGTGTTTCAACCCTCAGACCGCCCGTGAGCTGGGCGAAACATCCCGTGCGCAATGGTCGATCGTCGGTGCCGATGCCGATAACGGCAAATGCCATCCGGGGCAACCTGGCCATGTCTATCGCTTCAGCTGGTGACCAGAAAAAACGTGAGCAATCCATGGAGGGCCGGATTACTCGTTGTCGCTGTTGCATTGGCGCTACCTGTCCGGCCAGGGGCTGACTGCCCCTGATCCTTCAGGTGGACACCGGATAAAAGACACCTCGCAGGAGGGGCGAGCATGGCTATAATCGGCCAACGTTTCCTCCTGTCACCACACGAGACTGCCATGACCATTTCCCTGTACGACGCTTCCGTCCCGGTTTTCAAACAAATGCTCACCGCCCTGAGCGATGTGTTGAACAAGGCCGAAGCCCACGCGACTGCCAAGAACATCGACCCGAACGCGTTCCTGCAAGCCCGTCTGTACCCGGACATGTTCCCGCTGGTGCGGCAGGTGCAGATCGCCGTTGATTTCGCCAAGGGTGTTTCCGCGCGTCTGGCTGAAGTGGAACTTCCGAAGTACGACGACAGCGAAACCACCTTCGCCGAGTTGCAAGCGCTGCTGACCAAGGTTCTGACCTTCATCGGCGAGATCAAGCCTGAACAGATCAACGGCAAGGAAGGCATTGAAATCATCACCCGCCAGGGCACGCCGAAAGAGAAGCGCTTTACCGGCCAGGCTTACCTGCTGAGCTACGGTCTGCCGCAATTCTTCTTCCACGTCACCACCGCCTATGCGCTGTTGCGCCACAACGGTGTGGAAGTGGGCAAGCGCGATTACATGGGCGCGTTCTAAACCCCAGCTTAAAAAAGCCCGCCAAGGTATGCGCCTTGGCGGGTTTTTTGTGTCCCCTTGTAGGAGCGAGTTTGCTCGCGAAGGTGTGTCAGCTACATAGGTGTCGACTGACCCACCTTCGCGAGCAAGCTCGCTCCTACAGGAAACACTCTGTTAAGATTCGCCATCCTCATTTTCATGTACTGCCAGTGGGCCCTCGGGCTATCGCTGGTGTTGGCGTTTTCTGGAGTTTTGCATGCTGTTGCCCATCCTTCTGTTGTCCGCCGCCGGTTTCACGGTGCTGACCACGGAATTCATCATCGTCGGCCTGCTGCCGGCCATCGCTAGAGACCTTGAAGTCAGCATTCCCCAAGCGGGCTTGCTGGTGACTTTGTTCGCCTTCACCGTCGCCGCGTTCGGGCCGTTCCTCACGGCGTATTTCGCCCGGTTCGAACGGCGCAAGCTGTTCATTTCGGTGCTGATCATGTTCGGTCTGGCCAACACCCTTGCAGCGTTTGCACCGAACATTTGGGTGATGGCCGTTGCCCGTTTGATCCCGGCGCTCGGGCTGCCCGTGTTCTGGGCGCTGGCCAGCGAGACAGCGGTGGACATTGTCGGGCCGGATTACGCCGGACGCGCCATCGCCAAAATCGGTTTCGGCATTGTGTGCGCCACGGTGTTCGGCATTCCAGTGGGCACATTGATCTCCGATGCATTCGGCTGGCGCAGTGCCTTCGGCATTCTGGCGGTGATTGCGTTTGCCAAGGCGTTACTGCTGTTTATCTACCTGCCGAAAACCAATCTGCACCAGCATCAGGTGAGCTTGCGCGCTCAGTTCAAGATCCTGCGCAGCCCGTTAATGCTGGGCCATGTGCTGTTGTCGATCCTGGTGTTCAGCGGCATGTTCACCGCTTACACCTACCTGGCGGATATCCTCGAACGCCTGGCTGGGTTCGACGGCGCCGTGGTCGGCTGGTGCCTGATGGGCTTTGGCGCGGTCGGTTTGATCGGCAACTCGCTGGGCGGCCGTGCGGTGGATCGCCATCCGCTGATTGCCTCGATGATGTTCTGTGCGTTCATGATCGCAGGCATGGTGGCGCTGGTGCCCAATATTCATTCGCCCCTCGGCCTGGCGGCGTCACTGGGGATCTGGGGCGTGACGCAGGCAGCGTTGTTCCTGGTCAGTCATGTGCGGTTGATGAAGGCTGCGCCTGAAGCGCCGGCCTTTGCTGCGTCGCTGAACATTGCCGGCGCCAACCTCGGGATCGGCCTGGGCGCCATGGTCGGCGGTCGAGTGATCGACGGTGTCGGTCTGCAAGGACTTGGTTTCGCGGCCGCCGGATTTATCCTTGCTTCGATCCTGCTGGCGATTGCGTTGATGACCTTCAAGCCGCGTGAAGTCTGCGCCTGAAACCTTTTTAAATTTCGGTAAATAGCTCGCGTCGGGCACCTTCGGTAATGGCGACAATGCCGGGGTGCTTGACCTTGCGTTCCACCGAAATGGCGTAGAACGACTCGGTCACCGCGTCAGTCTGGCCGATCACCTCGACACCGTATTGGCGTTTCACCTCCTCGGCAATCACGCTCGGGCCGATGAATATCCCGCTGCCGGATTGGCCGAAGGCCTGCATCAGCGCGCTGTCGTCGAACTCACCGACGATTCGCGGCTGAATTTGCTGCTCGGCAAACCAGCGCTGCAAGCGACTGCGCACGACGGTTTCCGGCCCGGGAATCAGCAGGGGCGCGCCGTGCAGACTGCGAGGGAAATCCTGTCCATACTGTGCCGCCAGCTCCATGGTGGCGAAGAAGCTGATGCCGCATTCACCCAGTTTCTGACTGTAGCCCTTGATGTCCAGGTGCGACGGCATCGGACTGTCGGAAATCACCAGGTCCAGACGCTGGATCGCCAGGTCCGCGAGCAAGCGTTCGAGTTTGTCTTCGCGACAGGTGATGCGTAGCGGCTCGCCGAGCTCCATGGTCGGCGCGATCAAGCGATAGACAATGGATTTGGGCACCACGTCCGCCACCCCCACCCGAAACAGAATTTGCTGCTCGTTGGGTTGTGCTCGCAACATCAACTCCAGTTCACCGCCCAGCTGAAACATTTGCTCGGCGTAGGGCAGGGCCTGGCGACCGGCCTCGGTGAGTTCAAGCTGGCGACCGACTCGGCGAAACAGCTCAATGCCATAGGTTTGTTCGAGTAGTGAAATCTGCCCGCTAATGGTCTGCGGTGTCAGGTTCAACTGCTCGCAAGCGCGCACGATGCTGCCAGTCTTGGCCACCACCCAGAAATAATGAAGCTGTCGATAATTAAGCATGTTGCTGAAATCCCGGTTTTTATCATCTGTAGGAGATCTGTAGGAGGTAAGGCACTTGCGATATTCGAATTATTAGCTATGGGTTCGTATAAATCGAAGTATAACCGTTAAAAATACGAATTTTACTGAAGTGTCTGTCTCCCTAGAATGCGCCGCTATCGACGGGTGGTCTTTTCGGCCTGTCTGTTCTTTCAAGGAAAACATCATGAAGCTCAAAACCACGGCGCTGCTGATTACGTCTTTACTGGTACTGGCCGGTTGCGACCAGGCCGAGAAAAGCGCGCAGCAACTGATGGGCAAGGCTGCCGAAACCGCCAAACAGGCGATTGACGATACCCACAAAGCCGCCGAGCAAGCGATCAGCGATGCTGCTCGCGGTTTGATCAGTAAGAAAGAATCACCGGGCGAAGACAAAGACAAAACCGACGCTTCATCCCAGGAAATCTAAACCGTCTTACAGCGAGTCAGGACTGACCCATGGAATACCTAGTACAACTTGCCGCCAGCCCCACCGCGTGGGTCGCCCTGGCCACTTTGATCGTCATGGAAATCGTGCTCGGCATCGATAACCTGATTTTCATCTCGATCCTGACCAACAAATTGCCGGAGCAGCACCGTCAGAAGGCGCGGCGCATGGGTATCGGCATGGCGTTGATTTTGCGTCTGGCGTTGCTGAGCACTATCGCTTTCATTGTCCAGCTGACTGAACCTGTGATCGATATTTTCGGCCAGGCCTTCTCGTGGAAGGACATGATCCTGATTGCCGGTGGCCTGTTCCTGCTGTGGAAGGCGACCACCGAGATCCATCACAGCATGGACCCGGCACCGGAAGATCCGAAGTCGGCTACGTCTGGTGTGACTCTGGGCTTTGCGGCTGCAATCGGTCAGATCCTGATGCTGGACATGGTGTTCTCCATCGACAGCATCATTACCGCGGTTGGCATGACCGAGCACTTGCCGATCATGATCATTGCAGTGGTGGTGTCGGTGCTGGTGATGTTGCTGGCGGCTGATCCCCTGGCCAAGTTCATCAACGACAACCCGACGGTGGTAATGCTGGCGCTGGGCTTCCTGATCATGATCGGCATGACGCTGATCGCCGAAGGTTTCGGTGCCCACGTACCGAAAGGCTACGTCTACGCGGCCATGGCGTTCTCGGCGACGATCGAGGGGCTGAACATGATGTCGCGCCGGGCCAGGCAGAAACGCCTCCAGGCTGAAGCTTGACCCGCTGTAAATGAAACGGCCGCCTGGGTTCGAAAGAGCCCAGGCGGCCGTTTTGGTTGGGGGCTGAACAGCGCCAGTCAGTGTGCGGTCGCGTGCTGTGCAGCAGTTTTTTCGGGTTTGGTCACCGGCACCGCTTGAGCGTGGTGATGGTAGCGTCGGGTAATGCGCAGGACGCCCCACAACATGGCGGCGGCAACGGCCAGCCAGCTGGAAATCAACATCACAATGGTCATTGTCAGGCTCATCAGTGCCTCCTCTTTGCCCTGCTGCGGGCACACACACAAACACTTTGCAAGTGACAGTCTAGTCGCTGCTGTATTTCAGGCTATTGACCAAAGGTCGGCAGTCACCAACCGGTTCGCTCTATCGAATGCAATCAACTACCGTTTAAGGCTATACCGCCGCCGCGCGGCGTCCTATGATCGACGGTCAAGCCGGGAGCGCGAATACCTGGCGTCTAATCAAGAGAGTGATGAAGGTGCGGGTATTTTCTCGAATTCTATCGGCGGCGCTAATTGTGGGCTGCATTTCAGGTCTGGTGGGGTGTGCGGGGAGCGTTGCGCCAGAGATCAAGCGCCTGCCGGAGCGTGTCGAACTGAGCGGCAGGTTCTACGTGGGTGTGGCCGAACAAAGCGGACCGCAAGTGCTGGCCAGCATGCTGTCGCAACAAGGCGTTGTGATTACCCCGGGTTTACTCGAAAAGCCTTTGAATTTACCGGGTGCCGAAGCGCAGTTGCCGCAGAACATGCAGAACCTCGCCCGCGAGTACGGCATGATGGTCTATCCCCTCGACAGCAATCTGCCCGCATTGTTGACTCAGGTCGCGGCCGGTTTTCCGGTGATGGTGCGTTTTACCGACGGTTCGGCGTTCTGGGCGGAACCCCGTTACGCCATTCTTGCTGGCTACAACCGTCAGAAGAAGACAGTGCTGCTGCGCGCCGGTATGAATCGCCGGTACCTGACGAGCTTCAGTTCATTTGAATCGGCTTTCAAGGATGCCGGTGGCTGGGCTGTTTTGATCCAGGCACCCACGCAGATTCCAGCCAACGTCGATCATCAGCGTTGGCTTAAGGCCGCGAATGATCTTGCCCAGGCAGGACAGGAACAGGCCGCTGCCCGGGCGAAGAAGGCACTGCCCGCGCAATAAGGTTCCATTCGTCATCTGTATGGCACTGCCAGGCGCGATTGGCCTCTTATGGATAAGGCCCCGGATTCTTCCGGGGTAGAATCAAAGAGGCGTCCATGACACATTCCACTACACCCTCGGGCCCGCATTCGTCTGAACATTCTTCAGGCGATGATGAATTGGGTTTTGATCCTGATTCACCGGACCTCGCCGATCCTCAGGTCGATCCTGTCGGACCTGCCAAGGCGCCTAGAGATGTAAAGCCGGGCGACGAGGGCAAGGCTCCGGCCAAGCCTTACGATCCGCTCGCTGATCTGAAACCCCGACGTTCAGTGTGAGGTGTGTATGTCTACTGATTCGAGTTTTGACGACAAACGTCCGGACAGTGTTCCAACAACCCCCGAAGACGACATTGATCCGGTGATGGATCCTGACAGCCCGTTACGGGATCCTTTGGCCAGGCCTATGGTGGTGTCGACAGAGCATCCGCGAGGCACAAGAGATCCGAGTACCGGAGACGGCATTCCCGATGATGACCAGATGCCGCTGCCGAATGATTAATGCCAGACGAAAAAAAGCCCCGAATATTCGGGGCTTCTTTTTATTGGTTTGTCTCTGACTTATTTCGACGCTTCAATCACGCCACTTTGGCGGTGCTTGAGGTTCTTTTCTGCCTTGTATTGCAACGCCACCGACGGCACGTCTGTGCTCCTGCCGGATTCGACCCAGTTGCGGATCCGCGTGGCGTCGGCAAAGTGCGTGTATTTGCCGAAAGCGTCGAGAATTACCAGTGTCACCGGACGATTACCCATGCTGGTCACCAGCACCAGGCAGTGGCCGGCCGGGTTGGTGAAACCGGTCTTGGTGATCTTGATGTCCCAATTGGGCTTGTTGACCAAGTGATCGGTGTTGTGGAAACCGAGGACGTAGTTGGGGTTGCGGAACCGCACGCTTGTTTCTTTGGTGGTGGTCAGCTCGCTCAGGATCGGGTATTTGTGCGCAGCGACCAGCAGTTTGCTCAGGTCTCGGGCGGTGGAAACGTTACGAGGCGAGAGGCCGGTCGGTTCGACGAAGTGGGTACTGGTCATGCCCAGCGCCCTGGCCTTTGCGTTCATGGCCGCAATGAATGCGACATAACCGCCTGGATAGTGATGGGCAAGGCTGGCGGCGGCTCGGTTTTCCGACGACATCAGGGCGATCAGCAACATTTCCCGGCGCGGCAATTCGCTGTTGAGTTTGACGCGGGAGAACACGCCTTTCATTTCCGGTGTGTCAGCGATGTTCACGGAAATGTACTCAGACATATTCTGCCGGGCTTCGACAATCACAAGGCCCGTCATCAGCTTGCTGACGGAAGCGATCGGCACAACCACATCCGGGTTGTTGGCATAGATGACTTTGTTGGTCTGCATATCAATTAGCAACGCGCTGCCTGAAGCGATCTTTAAATGCGAAGCGTCTCGGGGCGCCGATGTTGTGTCGGCGGCGTTGGCCATTGGTGCGATGAAAGTCCCTGTAAATGCAAAAATTAGACTCAGGATGAATAGGTGGATTTTCACGCTGGCAGACTCGTAATGTGTTGATAGGCCGTTTTGTAACGGGCTATTTCTGAAAAACGCGACATTCTGGAGTATGGCTGAATAACTGTCGATGGTTGTTCAAGTAAGGGGTGAAAGTCCTTGGAAACATGAAAAAAAAGTCATTTTCCGGCGGATGGTCGATCTTTTTCTGCGGACAAAAAGAACCCCGCCACAGGCGGGGTTCTTTGACTCGTTGTCTACGTCTGCGTCGACACTCAGCTGTGCAGGGTTTCGGCGGCGTACAACGTGTTTTCCAGCAGGCAGGCACGGGTCATCGGGCCAACGCCACCAGGAACTGGAGTGATCCAGCCAGCGCGGGGCAGGGCGGTTTCGTAGATCACGTCACCGACCAGTTTGCCGTCTTCCTGGCGGTTAATGCCGACGTCGATCACGATCGCGCCTTCCTTGATCCACTCACCCTTGACCAGCCCCGGCTTGCCGGCGGCGACCACCACCAGGTCGGCACGACCGACGTGGCCAGCCAGATCCTTGGTGAAGCGGTGGGTGACGGTCACGGTGCAACCCGCCAGCAGCAATTCCATCGCCATCGGGCGACCGACAATGTTGGACGCGCCAACAATGACAGCATCCATTCCGTAAAGATCGGCACCGGTGCTTTCCAGTAACGCCATGATGCCTTTTGGCGTGCACGGACGCAGCAGTGGAATACGCTGGGCCAGACGGCCGACGTTATAAGGATGGAAACCGTCGACGTCCTTGTCTGGACGAATGCGTTCCAGCAATTTGGAGGCATCCAGGTGTTCCGGTAAAGGAAGCTGAAGCAGAACGCCGTCGATCGCCGGGTCGTCGTTCAGGCGATCGATCAGATCGGTGAGTGCTTCTTGAGTGGTTTCGGAAGGCAGGTCGTAGGCTTGGGAAATGAAGCCGACCTCTTCGCAGTCTTTACGCTTGTGCGAGACATAAACCTGAGAGGCGGGATCGCTGCCGACCAGGATCACCGCGAGACCGGGGGTGCGCAGGCCTTGCTGGCGACGCTCGGTGACGCGTTTGGCGATCTGCTGGCGCAGGCTGGCGGCGATCGATTTGCCGTCGATTAGTTGTGCAGTCATTGCGCGTGATTAACCATCGAGAGGGGAAAAAAAGAGAACGCATTCTCGCATGTCATGAGGTGAGGGCAAAGGCGCTTGGTCTGCAAATTCCCCTAACCCCTTTAATTAAATGAATTTTTTTTAAAAAAGAGTTGACGACCTCCAGGCTCACCTATAACATTCGTCGCACTTGTCGGGCACAGCCTAGCACTGGTTAAGAAGGTCGAGCAGAGTTGATGTTTAATTCGGTGAGACTGAAAGCACTTAGTTTGTAATCGTCCAAGAATACAGATTAAAAAGGCGCCCGTAGCTCAGCTGGATAGAGCATCCGCCTTCTAAGCGGATGGTCGCAGGTTCGAGTCCTGCCGGGTGCGCCATTAGGCAGCTTTGGCACAAGTAACGCAACATGGCAATATGGTGGGCGTAGCTCAGTTGGTAGAGCACGGGATTGTGACTCCCGTTGTCGAGGGTTCGATCCCCTTCGTCCACCCCATATTTAGAAAGGCGCCAGATTAATAATCTGGCGCCTTTGCTTTAAAAGCTTGATGCGGATGTGGTGGAATTGGTAGACACACTGGATTTAGGTTCCAGCGCCGCAAGGTGTGAGAGTTCGAGTCTCTCCGTCCGCACCATTACAAATAGCTATTTAGATAGCAAAAAACGGCGCAGCACCTGAAAAGGGCTGCGCCGTTTTTGTTTTAGAAGTCGAATTTTTCAAAACGATCGCGGGTTCCGGATCGAGAGGGTGGGTTGGTTCGTCGCATTTGTGTTTCTCGATGATGCCGATTCGCCCGTCGGTCCCCTTGTGGGGTCGGCTGTCAGGGATGGATTGCCGAATCCTTCTATATATAGAAGGATTGTTGCAGGGCCCTGGCTTGATTGGCTGTATTTGCTAACAGGGCGAGGCACAACCGTTTGTCCCCGCCTATAAATTGCCTGCTGCGTTTTTACCCGTTTTCAGTAGGGTGACTTCTTGAGTTTGACCCACTAGAATGCATGCCCTTGATTCTGGGGTCGGAAACGGCCGGCTAACGTCTGTGCAACGAGGAATATCCATGCAAGTTTCTGTTGAAAATACTTCTGCTCTTGAGCGCCGCATGAGCATCACCGTGCCGGCTGAGCGCATCGAGACTCAGGTCAACAAGCGTCTGCAGCAGACTGCCCAAAAGGCCAAGATTGCTGGCTTCCGTCCAGGCAAAGTGCCTATGAGCGAAATCAAGCGCCGTTTTGGTGCCGATGCGCGTCAGGAAGCTGTCGGCGACGTCATTCAGTCCTCTTTCTACGAAGCTGTCGTTGAGCAGAAGCTGAACCCGGCTGGCGCTCCTTCGATCGAACCAAAATCGCTGGAAGCGGGCAAAGACCTGGAATACGTCGCTATTTTCGAAGTGTTCCCTGAGTTCACCGTTGCCGGTTTCGAAGGCATCACTGTCGAGCGTCTGAGCGCTGACGTAGCCGACGCCGATCTGGACAAAATGCTGGACGTGCTGCGCAAGCAGAACACCCGTTTCGAGGTGGCCGATCGCGCCGCTCAGAACGAAGACCAACTGAACATCGATTTCGTCGGCAAGGTTGACGGTGAAGTGTTCGCTGGCGGTTCTGCCAAAGGTACTCAGCTGGTGCTGGGTTCCGGTCGCATGATCCCTGGTTTCGAAGACGGTCTGGTCGGCGCCAAAGCCGGTGAAGAACGCGTTCTGAACCTGACCTTCCCAGAGGACTACCAGAACCTCGATCTGGCTGGCAAAACCGCTGAGTTCACAGTAACCGTGAACACTGTTTCCGAGCCAAAACTGCCAGAACTGAACGAAGAGTTCTTCGCTCAATTCGGCATCAAGGAAACCGGTCTGGAAGGCTTCCGCGCCGAAGTTCGCAAGAACATGGAGCGCGAACTGCGTCAGGCGATCAAATCCAAGGTCAAGAATCAGGTAATGGATGGTCTGCTGACCACCAACCCGATCGAAGTGCCTAAGGCTCTGCTGTCCAACGAAGTAGACCGTCTGCGCGTGCAGGCTGTTCAGCAGTTCGGCGGCAACATCAAGCCTGATCAACTGCCGGCCGAACTGTTCGAAGAACAAGCCAAGCGCCGCGTTGTCCTGGGTCTGATCGTGGCTGAAGTGGTCAAGCAATTCGACCTCAAGCCTGACGAAGCCCGCGTTCGTGAAATGATTCAGGAAATGGCTTCGGCCTACCAAGAGCCTGAGCAGGTCGTGTCCTGGTACTACAAGAACGACCAGCAGCTGAACGAAGTCCGTTCGGTTGTGCTGGAAGAACAAGTTGTGGATACTGTTCTGCAGAAGGCTAGCGTGACCGACAAATCGGTCTCTTACGAAGAAGCAGTCAAGCCGGTAGAAGCTCCACAAGCCGACTGATCGTTTTTGCTGTAAGAAGTACACACCATAAGCCAGCCTTCGTGCTGGCTTATGCGTATTCAAGACATAACTATTTGGGAGTGACTGCAGAGCATGTTCCGTAATTCGTATATTCAGCAGAACTCTGATATCCAGGTCGCAGGCGGCCTGGTCCCGATGGTTGTCGAGCAGTCTGCTCGTGGCGAGCGCGCTTACGACATTTACTCGCGCCTTCTCAAGGAGCGAGTGATTTTTCTGGTTGGTCCGGTAGAGGACTACATGGCCAACCTGATCTGTGCGCAACTGCTGTTCCTTGAAGCGGAAAACCCGGACAAGGACATCCATCTCTACATCAACTCCCCGGGCGGTTCGGTGACGGCGGGTATGTCGATCTATGACACCATGCAGTTCATCAAGCCAAATGTGTCGACCACCTGTATCGGTCAGGCGTGCAGCATGGGCGCGTTTCTGCTGACGGCAGGTGCCGCTGGCAAGCGTTACTGCTTGCCGAACTCGCGTGTGATGATTCACCAGCCATTGGGCGGTTTCCAGGGGCAGGCGTCGGATATCGAAATCCATGCCAAGGAAATCCTCTTCATTCGCGAACGTCTCAACACGCTGATGGCCCAGCATAGCGGGCACACTCTCGAAGAAATCGAGCGTGACACCAATCGCGATAACTTCATGAGTGCAGACGCCGCGCGTGAGTACGGGTTGATCGATGAAGTGATCAGCCAGCGCCCTGCTTAAAATAAGCAGCTCAAAAAGGGGTGGTCGGCTGCTCCGATCACCAGCGGGCTTGAAAAAGCCCGCAATAGCCTTCATCTTGTGTTGCAAGCCTATCGGATTTGGATCGAACGAATGACTGACACCCGCAACGGCGAGGACAACGGCAAGCTGCTCTATTGCTCCTTCTGCGGCAAAAGCCAGCATGAAGTGCGTAAGTTGATTGCCGGCCCCTCGGTCTTTATTTGCGACGAGTGCGTCGACCTGTGCAATGACATCATCCGTGAGGAGGTGCAGGAAGCCCAGGCCGAAAGCAACGCGCATAAATTGCCTTCGCCTAAAGAAATCAGCGGCATCCTTGATCAGTATGTGATTGGTCAGGAGCGTGCGAAAAAGGTTCTGGCCGTAGCGGTATACAACCACTACAAGCGTCTGAACCAACGCGACAAGAAAAGTGACGACGTCGAACTCGGCAAAAGCAACATCTTGCTGATCGGCCCGACAGGCTCGGGTAAAACCCTGCTTGCCGAAACACTGGCCCGCTTGTTGAACGTTCCGTTCACTATCGCCGACGCAACCACCCTCACCGAGGCGGGTTATGTGGGTGAAGATGTCGAGAACATTATTCAGAAGCTGCTGCAGAAGTGCGATTACGACGTAGAAAAAGCCCAGATGGGCATTGTCTATATCGATGAGATCGACAAGATCTCACGCAAGTCTGACAACCCGTCGATCACCCGGGACGTTTCCGGTGAAGGCGTGCAGCAGGCCCTGCTCAAGTTGATCGAAGGCACGGTCGCTTCCGTTCCGCCTCAAGGTGGTCGCAAGCATCCGCAGCAGGAGTTCCTTCAGGTCGACACCCGTAACATCCTGTTCATCTGTGGTGGTGCGTTCTCCGGTCTGGAAAAGGTTATTCAAAACCGTTCCACCCGTGGCGGCATCGGCTTCAACGCAGAAGTGCGCAGCAAGGAAGAAGGCAAGAAAGTCGGTGAGTCCCTGCGTGAAGTCGAACCTGACGATCTGGTCAAGTTCGGTCTGATCCCGGAGTTCGTCGGTCGTCTGCCCGTTCTTGCCACGCTGGACGAGCTTGATGAGGCTGCTTTGATGCAGATTCTCACCGAGCCGAAAAATGCTCTGACCAAACAGTATGCCAAGCTGTTCGAGATGGAAGGTGTGGACCTGGAATTCCGGGCCGACGCTCTGAAATCGGTCGCCAAACGTGCCCTGGAACGCAAGACCGGTGCCCGTGGACTGCGCTCGATTCTCGAAGGTGTATTGCTCGACACTATGTATGAAATTCCCTCGCAGTCCGAGGTGAGCAAAGTAGTGATCGATGAAAGCGTTATAGAAGGCAAGTCCAAGCCACTGTATATCTACGAAAACAGTGAGCCGGCTGCCAAGGCCGCGCCAGACGCTTAAGCGTCACGCAGCTGGAACAAAGAAGGGGCCTTCGGGCCCCTTTGCTTTTAGCGCGGTTTAACACAGTCTTTGCGCTTGTTTTTTTTCAAGGCAGCCCCCATCTTGGTTTCAAGCTTACATCCATCTGTTTACGGCCATATGGCCGCCGTAGAGGCGAAATCATGAAGACAACCATCGAATTGCCTCTCTTGCCATTGCGTGATGTTGTGGTTTATCCGCACATGGTTATCCCGCTGTTTGTGGGGCGCGAGAAATCCATCGAAGCCCTCGAGGCTGCGATGACGGGCGACAAGCAGATACTTCTGCTGGCTCAGAGAAACCCTGCTGACGACGACCCCGGTGAAGAAGCACTCTATCGCGTAGGTACAATCGCTACTGTCCTGCAGTTGCTCAAGCTGCCTGACGGCACGGTCAAGGTTCTGGTTGAAGGTGAGCAGCGGGGCGCTGTGGAGCGCTTCAGCGAAGTGGACGGCCACTGCCGTGCCGAAGTCTCATTGATCGACGAAGTCGACGCGCCTGAGCGCGAGTCGGAAGTGTTTGTCCGCAGCCTGCTGGCTCAATTCGAGCAATATGTGCAGCTGGGCAAGAAAGTCCCCGCTGAAGTCCTGTCGTCGCTCAACAGCATCGACGAGCCAGGCCGCCTGGTCGATACCATGGCTGCGCACATGGCCCTGAAGATCGAGCAGAAGCAGGAAATCCTCGAAATCATTGATTTGTCGGCCCGGGTCGAGCACGTTTTGGCGTTGCTGGATGCCGAGATCGATCTGCTGCAAGTCGAAAAACGGATTCGCGGCCGCGTCAAAAAACAAATGGAGCGCAGCCAGCGCGAGTACTACCTGAATGAGCAAATGAAGGCCATTCAGAAAGAACTCGGCGACAGCGACGAAGGCCACAACGAAATCGAAGAGCTGAAAAAGCGCATCGATGCCGCGGGTCTGCCGAAAGATGCCTTGGCCAAAGCCCAGGGTGAGCTGAACAAGCTCAAGCAAATGTCGCCAATGTCTGCTGAAGCGACCGTGGTGCGTTCTTACATCGACTGGCTGGTTCAGGTGCCGTGGAAGGCTCAGAGCAAAGTGCGCCTGGACCTGGCTCGCGCAGAGGACATCCTCGACGCCGACCATTACGGTCTGGAAGAAGTCAAAGAACGGATCCTCGAATACCTCGCCGTGCAAAAGCGCGTGAAGAAAATTCGTGGTCCGGTGTTGTGCCTGGTCGGTCCTCCCGGGGTGGGTAAAACCTCTCTGGCGGAGTCGATTGCTCATGCCACTAACCGCAAATTCGTGCGCATGGCCCTCGGTGGTGTGCGCGATGAAGCGGAAATTCGTGGTCATCGCCGTACTTATATCGGTTCGATGCCAGGAAGATTGATTCAAAAGATGACAAAGGTGGGTGTGCGCAACCCGCTGTTCCTGCTCGATGAAATCGACAAAATGGGCAGCGACATGCGTGGCGATCCGGCCTCTGCATTGCTGGAAGTGCTCGATCCGGAGCAGAACCACAACTTCAACGATCACTATCTGGAAGTCGACTACGACTTGTCCGATGTGATGTTCCTTTGCACCTCGAACTCCATGAACATCCCGCCGGCGCTGCTGGACCGGATGGAAGTGATTCGTCTGCCGGGTTACACCGAAGACGAGAAGATCAACATCGCCGTCAAATACCTTTCGCCCAAGCAGATTACGGCCAACGGCCTGAAAAAAGGCGAGCTGGAATTCGACGCCGAGGCGATTCGCGACATCATTCGTTACTACACCCGTGAAGCCGGTGTACGTGGCCTGGAGCGCCAGATCGCCAAGGTTTGCCGCAAGGCAGTCAAAGAGCACGCACTGGAAAAACGCTTCTCGGTGAAAGTGACTGCGGAGATGCTGGAACACTTCCTTGGCGTGCGTAAATTCCGTTACGGCCTGGCGGAATCGCAAGATCAGATCGGTCAGGTTACCGGGCTGGCATGGACTCAAGTGGGCGGCGAATTGCTAACCATCGAAGCCGCTGTCGTACCGGGCAAAGGCCAGTTGATCAAGACCGGTTCGCTGGGTGACGTGATGGTCGAGTCGATTACCGCAGCGTTGACCGTTGTCCGCAGTCGCGCGAAGAGCCTGGGGATTCCTCTGGACTTCCACGAGAAGCGCGACACGCATATCCATATGCCGGAAGGGGCGACCCCGAAGGACGGCCCTAGCGCCGGTGTAGGCATGTGCACGGCACTGGTATCGGCATTGACCGGGATCCCTGTGCGCGCGGATGTCGCCATGACGGGCGAAATCACATTGCGCGGTCAGGTATTGGCGATTGGCGGTCTTAAAGAAAAACTGCTCGCTGCTCACCGTGGCGGGATCAAGACCGTGATCATTCCTGAAGAGAACGTGCGCGATTTGAAGGAAATTCCCGACAATATCAAGCAGGATCTGCAGATTAAACCGGTTAAATGGATTGACGAGGTCCTGCAAATTGCGCTGCAATACGCGCCGGAGCCCTTGCCGGATGTGGTTCCAGAGATTGTTGCGAAGGATGAAAAGCGCGAGTCTGACTCTAAGGAAAGAATTAGCACGCATTAGTACGGATTTGCCTGAGGGGCTTTCTTGACAGCTTTTTAGAGCCCTTGTTATAAAGCGGCTCTTTCTTAGTGTCTGTAGGCCATTCAGCAGTTGTTTTTGTTTTCACCAAAAAACTTAGAATTATACTCAAATAGATATAAGGGGACTTAGAGTGAACAAGTCGGAACTGATTGATGCTATCGCTGCATCCGCTGATATCCCGAAAGCTGCTGCTGGCCGTGCGCTGGACGCTGTAATCGAATCCGTCACTGGCGCTCTCAAGGCTGGTGACTCTGTTGTTCTGGTTGGTTTCGGTACTTTCTCCGTAACTGATCGTCCAGCTCGCATTGGTCGTAACCCACAGACCGGTAAGACACTGGAAATTGCAGCCGCTAAAAAACCAGGTTTCAAAGCCGGTAAAGCGCTGAAAGAAGCTGTCAACTAAGTTCGATTCAGGTTTTTACCTATCCGGGTCGGGGTCATGCCTGACCTGGCAGCGGAGCGGTAGTCCAGTCGACAAGTCGCCGATCTGAGACCACCGAGGGTCGCCAGTTCGAACCCTCGGTCCGCTCCGCCAGTTACGAGAAGGCGCATCCTCGGATGCGCCTTTCTTCTATCCGGATTCTACCCACGCTCCACGGTTGCCTAATTTGAAGTTCAACCGTTTCTGGGGGACGCATGCTGCAGAATATCAGGGACAACTCACAAGGCTGGATTGCCAAGACCATCATTGGTGTCATCGTTGCGCTGATGGCTTTGACCGGTTTCGACGCCATCTTCAGGGCCACAAGGCACACCAATGATGCGGCCAAGGTCAACGGCGAAGAAATCAGCCAGAACGAGCTGAGCCAGGCGGTTGATATGCAACGTCGCCAGCTGATGCAACAACTGGGCAAGGATTTCGACGCTTCCTTGCTCGATGAAAAAATGCTGCGCGAATCGGCCCTCAAAGGCCTGATCGATCGCAAACTGCTGCTGCAAGGCGCAGAAAACTCGAAATTCGCTTTTTCCGAAGCTGCTTTGGATCAGGTGATCCTGCAAACGCCTGAGTTCCAGGTGGATGGCAAGTTCAGCTCTGACCGTTTCGATCAGGTCATTCGTCAACTTGGCTACAGCCGTATGCAATTCCGCCAGATGCTGGCTCAGGAAATGCTGATCGGTCAGTTGCGCGCTGGTTTGGCGGGTAGCGGTTTCGTCACTGATGCACAGGTGCTGGCGTTCGCCCGTCTGGAAAAACAGACCCGCGATTTCGCTTTCCTGAACGTCAAGGCTGACCCGGCGGCTGTGAAGCTGACCGACGATGAGGTCAAGGCCTACTACGACGAACACGCCAAGGAGTTCATGACGCCGGATCAGGTCGTCATTGATTACCTCGAATTGAAGAAGGCGTCCTTCTTCGATCAGGTCAGCGTCAAGGACGAAGACCTGCAAGCGGCGTATCAGAAAGAAATTGCGAACCTGTCCGAACAACGCCGGGCTGCGCACATTCTGATCGAAGTGAACGATAAAGTGACCGAGGCGCAAGCCAAGGCCAGGATCGAAGAGGTCCAGGCGCGTCTGGCCAAAGGTGAGAAATTCGAGGCTCTGGCCAAGGAATTCTCCCAGGATCCGGGTTCGGCGAACAACGGCGGTGACCTCGGTTATGCAGGTCCTGGCGTCTACGATCCAGCCTTCGAAAAAGCGCTGTATGCGTTGGCCAAGGATCAGGTTTCCGAACCGGTTCGCACCGATTTCGGTTTCCACCTGATCAAGTTGCTGGGTGTGGAAGCACCTGAAGTGCCGACGTTCGCCAGCCTGAAAGACAAACTGACCCGCGAGCTGAAAACCCAGCAGGTCGAGCAACGTTTTGTCGAGGCGACCAAGCAATTGGAAGACTCCACGTTCGAAGCGTCCGATCTGGCCCAGCCGGCGCAGGACCTGAAGCTGACGGTTCATACGTCCAAGCCGTTCGGTCGTGAAGGTGGCGAAGGTGTTGCGGCTAACCGTGCCGTGGTCACCGCGGCATTCAGTCCTGAAGTGCTGGATGAAGGTGCCAACAGCACCGCCATCGAGCTGGACCCTGAAACCGTGGTCGTGCTGCGAGCCAAGGAGCACCTGAAGCCTGCGCAACTGCCGCTTGAAAGCGTTAATGCGAGCATCCGCGTGCAATTGGCCAAGGAGCACGCCAGTGCCGCCGCCAAGACCAAGGCAGAAGAGCTGATTGTCAGCCTGCGCGAAGGCAAGACACCGCTGGACAAGGCGATCGACGGTCAGGCCTGGAAAGTAACCCAGGCAGCCACTCGTGGCCAGGAAGGGGTCGACCCTGCCGTGCTGCAAGCGCTGTTCCGCATGCCGAAGCCTGCAGCCAAGGACAAGCCAACCTTCAGCAACGTGACCCTGGCCGATGGTAGCCTGGTGATCGTGCGTCTGAATGCCGTGAATGAAGCAGCGGCGCCTACCGATGAAGAGAAGGCTCAATACCGTCGTTATCTCGCGTCGCGTATTGGCCAGCAAGACTTTGCGGCTTACCGCAAACAGTTGGAAAGCCAGGCCGATATCAAGCGTTTCTGATGTCAGACTGAGTTTTGCGCTAAACAAAGACCCCGGCCGAAAGGCCGGGGTCTTTTATTTTCCGTACGTCGTTTTTTTTGCGACATTCCCCGCAAACATGGGTCAATACCCGTGTAACTGTTTTAAGACACAATCGATGCGGCACTCAGCATCGATCTGTTGCACAATACGCCCCGGACCGTTTTCCTCAGGATGTTCAATGTTTAACTCATTTCCCATGCGTGTTGCCGGGCTGGCGTTGATGCTGGCCGCTGCGGCCGGTTGCTCGTCGAAAAAGTCCGCCGTCTATGAGCATGAGAACTTCAACGACTCCGGCACGTTTTCGCGCAGCTACCCGGTGACTGATGTGCAGACGTGCGAAGCCGCTCGTCGGGCATTGCTCAGCCAGGGCTACATCATTACCAGCGGCGACCCGAAACTGGTCAGCGGACACAAAAGCTTCCAGCAGACCGGCGAGACCCACATGGAGATCAGTTTCAGTGTGGTCTGTGCCGATGACGGCAGCGAGGGGCATCACGCCACCATGTTCGCCAACGCGCTGCAGGATCGTTATGCGCTGAAGAAGACCAACAACTCCGCCAGTGTCGGTGTGGGTGTACTGGGTTCGGTGTCGATGCCCATTGGCTCGTCCGACGACTCAATGGTCAAGGTCGCCAGCGAAACCGTATCCTCGGCCAAGTTCTACGAACGTTTCTTCACCCTGGTCGAGTTGTTCCTGCCGCCTGAAGCGAAGAAAGCCGCGCACATCATCGAGAAACCGAAAACCGATCTGGGTGTGCCAGAAGCCAAGGTTGCGCCGCCAGCGCCGACCCCGGCACCTGCGGCAGAACCTGCACCGACCCCAGCCGAATCCGCGCCTGTAGCATCGGAGCCAGTGGCTCCTGCGCCTGAAGCGGCGCCGATTGCCAAGACCGAAAACACCGAGTCGACGTCGTCCACGCAAGCCGTTACTCCACCGGCGAACCCGAGCAACATGGCGCCGCCGACCGAGCCGATTCCGGCCATGCCTGTCACCGGCCAGTAATCCGGCACCGGGTTACGGGTTCGGGTCAGACGATACCGAACCCGTAGCTGCGTTCAAGATTGATCTGCGTCAAGCCGGGCTGTTGTCCTACAGCCTGTATCGAAGAAATCCTGTGATAAATTCCTGACGGGCTGCTACTTTTTATCAAGTGGCTGCTTAGTGTCGTGCCTGCGTCATTTTTCGTTCACGTGGGCACTTTATGCTTGGAGCACTGGTCATTTATTCAGGCGATTTTTTAAACGAGCTGTGGGGGATTGAAAAATGGACGATTATCAAGAAGAGCTGCTCGAGTTTCAGGCGTTTGAACTGGACCCACTGGAACCGGCCGAAGATGCTACCGAGCTGTAGCATCAGGCGGATTGGCGATGACTGCGACGAAACTCGCCGGGTGTCTGGCCATTCCACCGTTTGAAGGCCCGTTGAAATGCTTCGGCTGAGGCAAAGCCGAGCAGGTAGGCGATTTCACCGAATGCCAGTTCGGTGTCGCGGATGTAGGTCATGGCCAGGTCGCGACGCGTGTCGTTGAGAATCGCCCGAAACTGCGTGCCTTCCTCGGCGAGTTTGCGGCGCAAGGTCCAGGTGGGCAGCTTCAGGCGGGCCGCCACTTCTTCCAGGTCGGGTTCCCGGCCACCATTGAGTAAGGGCCCCAGTAACTGAGTGATGCGTTCACGCAGGGTGCGGGTGCGTGTCAGCTGCTCCAGTTCCCGCTCACACAGTTGCAACAAGTGCCGCCAGGTGCTCGGGCAGTGCTCCGGGTTGCGCTGGGCGAGGCTTTGCAGGCTCAAGCGCAGTTGGTTGTGCTCGCAACCAAACTGAATCGGACAGTCGCCCAGCACCGCATAAGCCTCACGGTATTGCGGCGCTTCGAATTCGATCTCAATGCGTTCGGCACGTAGCGGGGCAGGGCTTACGCTGGATAACTGCTGCAACCAGCCCGCAAGGATCGAATCCACCACGAAGCGGTTATAGGCGTTATACGGGCTGATGGAGTAGAACCTCAGCCAGGCACCTTCGGCATCTTCGTGAAAGGACGATTGTCCCCGATAGTTGGAACCATACAAGGCTTCGAAGCGAATCAGGCAACGTGCCGCTTCTCGCACCGTCGGCGCCTGCGCGGCGGTGACCCCGGCCAGGCCTGCCTGGCTCAGGCGACTGAGCTGGCCCATGCGCAAACCCAGGGCAGGGTTGTCGGTCAGCTGAATGGCGCCGTGGCCCAGGCGCATGTAGCGTGGGATCGAAAGCCGGGCGCCGCCTTCGCCAAGGCGTGCTGCGTCCAGGCCATATTGTTCAAGCAGTGGCAATGGGTCGACGCCGTGACTGCGCACGGCATCGGCGAGGCTATGGACGAAGCCTACCGAAAGATCACCGAGACGCATCGGCAGCGGTTTCATTGTCTACAACCAGAGATTCAGCAGACGTGCACCACGTGCGTTGCCGTCGGCAAATTGCTGTCCGTTGCTGCTGAGAAAGCTTTGGCCGGCGCTGCCCTGATCCCAGAACTGTCCTCTCAGGAACACGCTCATGCCGGCGATCGCCTGACTGCTGGGCGGTTGAGCGGTGAGGGTCAGGCGATGCCAGGCCTGGCCTTCGCTGAGCTCACCAGCCTTGAGGCTGACCGAGGTTGGCGTCAACAGCCCCTTGTAGCCGCGCCACGGTTTGTCCCACGTGCCGTGCCCGCTGACGTAGGCCGGGACCGCCACCAATTGCGCGCCCTGATCGTCGAGCTTGCGGTAGTTGTCGGGGTACCAGCTGTCGCTGCCGATCAACACACCCAGGCGCCCGGCCGGGGTGTCGACGACATTGAGCGTGTGCTCGCCATTGGCCTCGATGACGTCATTGTCATCGAAAACTGGATGCATCTGACGCTGGGGCTGGCCGATGGGCAGGCCATCACGGCCGAATACCACGCTGCTGTTGAACAGCGCGCCTCGGCCGATTTTCAGGGTGCCGTCGATGACGCTGGGGTCGGGCAGCACAATGGAACCCGCCACCAGTGTTACGTGAAACTCTTTCGCCAGACCACCGAACAGCGCCTGGTAATCCTTGGCCATGCCCTTGGCTTTCATCCGTAAGTGAGCGTCGTCCAGTCGGCTGTCGCCCTTGGCGCTGATCAACGCGCGAAGGAACTTCCAGGGGTTGCTCACCGCCAGCCAGTTCATGGCTTCTTTGAGCGTGGTGGCCTGGTACAGCTCATCTTTCTCGCCGCTGACCATCAGCCAGGTGCCGACATGTTCCGGCAATACGACGATGGTTTTTTCATTCAGCAAGCCCTGATCCTGCGCCTTCTGCAAGTAAGCAGCGAGTTTGCGGTGCAAGTGTTCGGGACTTTGATAGTCGGTGGGAAACAGCTCGGGCTGGATGCCCAGCAGGTTGCCGCGGTCGGCGGGCGTACCCTGATCCACCGCCAGATTGATTCGCAGGTCTGACAAGTAATGACCCACCGGACGGTCCGCGGCCCACATCGCGTAGGTCGTTAGGGCGGCGATCAAGGCCATGGAGCAGGTCAGGTACAGAAGTTTGCGCATGGGAAAGCAATCAACAGCCGTGTGCAGGGTTCGCGACTAGGGTAGGGCTCATGCCGGCGCTTGCCAAGGGTTGCTGCGCATTTGGATCAATAAGTTGTCAGTTACGGTCATTGAGCGACAGCGGCACGGCTCTTAGTCTGTCGAACATGACTGACAGGGGCCGTAGAACCAGTTAAGCCGTAACGCGATCTGTAGCCGCTGGCGAAGCCTGCGTTCGGCTGCGCAGCAGTCGTGAAGCCTGAGCGCAAGGTCTTCCTGAAACACCACGCCGCCTGATTTCACGACTGCTACGCAGCCGAACGCAGGCTTCGCCAGCTGCTACAAGGGGCGTGTTTCGCCTGAGATTTATTAACTGACTGGCATTAGCCGTAGAGCCCCTGCACTTTTTCCGTGATCGCTTGTTGTGGAGTTACCGATGGCCGCCGCTCATTACCCGCACCTGTTGGCCCCGCTGGACCTGGGTTTTACCACGTTGCGCAACCGCACCCTGATGGGTTCGATGCACACCGGACTTGAGGAAAAGCCCGGTGGCTTTGAACGCATGGCGGCGTACTTTGCCGAACGTGCCCGCGGCGGTGTCGGCCTGATGGTGACCGGCGGCATTGGTCCGAACGACGAGGGCGGCGTTTATTCCGGCGCGGCCAAGTTGACGACCGAAGAAGAAGCGCTCAAGCACCAGATCGTGACCCGTGCAGTGCACGAGGCGGGCGGCAAGATCTGCATGCAGATCCTTCATGCTGGTCGTTATGCCTACAGCCCGAAGCAGGTTGCACCGAGCGCCATTCAGGCACCGATCAACCCGTTCAAGCCCAAAGAGCTGGACGAGGAAGGCATCGAGAAGCAGATCAGAGATTTCGTCACCTGTTCGTCCCTGGCGCAAAAAGCCGAATACGACGGTGTCGAAATCATGGGCTCCGAGGGTTATTTCATTAACCAGTTCCTCGCGGCTCACACCAACCACCGTACCGACCGTTGGGGCGGCAGCTACGAAAACCGCATGCGCTTGCCGGTGGAAATCGTTCGCCGGGTACGTGAAGCAGTGGGGCCCAACTTCATTATTATCTTCCGCCTGTCGATGCTCGACCTGGTGGAAGGCGGCAGCACCTGGGAAGAAATCGTGACGCTGGCCAAGGCCATCGAACAAGCCGGTGCGACCCTCATCAACACGGGGATCGGCTGGCACGAAGCGCGGATTCCGACCATCGCAACCAAGGTGCCGCGTGCGGCGTTCAGCAAAGTCACGGCCAAGCTGCGTGGCTCGGTGAACATTCCGCTGATCACCACCAACCGCATCAATACCCCTGAAGTCGCCGAGCAGATTCTGGCCGAAGGCGATGCCGACATGGTCTCGATGGCACGGCCGTTCCTCGCCGACCCGGACTTCGTCAATAAGGCGGCCGCTGGGCGTGCCGATGAAATCAACACCTGCATCGGCTGCAACCAGGCCTGCCTCGATCACACCTTCGGCGGCAAGCTGACCAGCTGCCTGGTGAACCCGCGGGCTTGCCATGAAACCGAGCTCAACTATCTGCCGGTGCAGCAGATCAAGAAAATTGCCGTGGTTGGCGCGGGTCCTGCGGGTTTGTCCGCCGCCACTGTGGCTGCCGAACGTGGTCATCAGGTGACGCTGTTCGATTCAGCCAGCGAAATCGGCGGTCAGTTCAACATCGCCAAGCGTGTACCCGGCAAGGAAGAGTTCTTCGAAACCTTGCGCTATTTCAACCGCAAACTGCAGACCACCAACGTTGAGCTGTGCCTGAACACCCGCGTCGATGTGGCGAAACTGGTTGAAGGCGGATACGACGAGATCATTCTCGCCACGGGCATTGCCCCGAGAACTCCGGCGATTGCCGGCGTAGAGAACGCCAAGGTGTTGAGTTATCTCGACGTGATCCTCGAGCGCAAACCGGTGGGCAAGCGTGTCGCGGTGATCGGTGCCGGTGGTATCGGTTTCGACGTGTCGGAGTTCCTGGTCCATCAAGGCGTTGCGACCAGCCTGGACCGTGAAGCGTTCTGGAAAGAGTGGGGCATCGATACGCACCTTGAAGCACGCGGTGGTGTTGCCGGCGTCAAAGCTGAACCGCATGCACCGGCCCGTGAAGTGTTTCTGCTGCAACGCAAAACATCCAAGGTCGGCGACGGCCTGGGCAAGACCACTGGCTGGATTCACCGCGCCGGTCTGAAGAACAAGCAAGTGCAGATGCTCAATAGCGTCGAGTACCTGAAGATTGACGACGAAGGCTTGCACATCCGCATCGGCGAAACCGGCGAGCCGCAAGTGCTGGCGGTGGACAACATCGTGATCTGCGCGGGGCAGGATCCACTGCGTGAACTGCAAGACGGCCTGGTGGCTGCGGGGTTGAATGTGCATTTGGTTGGCGGCGCGGACGTGGCGGCAGAGCTGGATGCCAAACGGGCGATCAACCAGGGTTCGCGGTTGGCTGCCGAGTTGTAATACGCAGGCCAAGCGTGCCAATGGCTTTCGCGAGCAGGCTCGCTCCCACATTTGATCTTCGGTGCGACATCGATCTGGTGTGGGAGCGAGCCTGCTCGCGAAGGCATCCTGTGAGCGACTAGAATGCTGGCTCTTTCGAGCACAGTCAGGCGCCAATGCTTTTCCCGTCCTCCAACGGGCTACTCCAAGCCCCTCTAGAACCCCTTCACCTCGACTGGCTCAAAACTGCCGGCATCGAAGTCGCGACCCTGCGCCTGGACCAGATCGACCCGCTGATCAGCGGCAACAAGTGGTTCAAACTCATCGAACACCTGAAGATGGCTGACCTCGCCGGTGCCAAAGGCATCATCAGTCTGGGCGGTGCTCACTCCAATCATCTCCACGCACTGGCGGCCGCAGGTAAGCGTTTCGGTTTCAGTACCGTTGGCCTGCTGCGCGGTCATCCGCAAGACACGCCAACGGTGAACGACTTGCAGGCCTTCGGCATGCAATTGCACTGGCTGGGTTATGGCGGTTATCGCGCGCGGAATGAAGCGGGCTTCTGGCGCCCATGGCAGGCGCAGTACCCGGATCTGCATCCAGTGCCTGAAGGTGGTGGCGGTTTGCAGGGGGCAAAAGGCTGCATGCAGCTTAAAGCGAGGGTCCACGAGCAGCTGAACGGTGTGGGCTGGAGCGGTTACGACGGCTGGTGGCTGGCCTGTGGAACCGGTACGACGCTGGCCGGCCTGGTATTGGCCGAGGCGGGAGAGCATCCGGTTTACGGTGCGTTGGCAGTGCCCGACGATCACGGCGTGGCGCAGCAGGTCGAATCGATTGTGCAAGCAGCGGGTTTGCCGCCTTCAGATTACCAACTGTTCGACGCCAGCCGGGGAGGCTTCGCCAAAGTCGATCCACTGTTACTCGAATTCATCGAGCAGACCGAACTGGCCAGCCGCATTCCTCTGGAGCCGCTGTACACCGGGAAAGCACTGCTGATGCTCAAGCAGCAAGTCGAAGCCGGAAGATTCGAAAAGGGAACGCGTCTGATCTTCATCCACACCGGCGGTTTGCAGGGCCGCCGGGGGTTTCAATGACAGGCCGGAGTCAGCCGCGTTTGGGCATCATCCGCAGAAGTGTGTTATCGCCCACCACATAATGGTGATAAAGCCCGGCCACGGCGTGCAGGCCGATCAGCCAGTAACCGATGGTGCCGCCGAGCACATGCCAGTGCTCGATTTGCCTGGCCAGTGCCTTGTCCTCCGACACCAGTAATGGCAGGTCAAAGCCGTAGAACATTACCTGCTGGCCCTTGGCGCTGGTGACCAGCCAGCCCAGAATCGGCATTGAAATCATGAAAATGTACAACGCCCAATGCATCACCCGGGCGAGTGTGGTTTGCCAGTGAGGTGAGGCGGGGAAAATCTGCGGTGCCGGGCCCAGGCTGCGGGCGAATAATCTGAACCAGACCAACACAAACACCGTTAAGCCCAACATGTAGTGCGTTTCGGTGATCAGCGCTCGTCCGCCACTGCCTTTGGGAAAAATCCCGCGAAATTCGATACAGGCGTAGACCAGCACCAACAGCACCAGCATCAACCAGTGCAAAACGATCGATACAGTGCTGTAGCGCGAGTGGGAGTTTGTCCACGGCATACGGTGTTCCTCACAGGTCAGGTCTAGCCACCGTTCTTGTTTGGCGGTGTGCTGTAACTGTAATCCTGTTTCACCGGGTTTGCCCGAGGCCAATGGTCGTTGAATGCTCTGGTTCAGGTGATAGACAGCAAAACGGCGCCCGTTCTGGTCAGGAACGGGCGCTTTTTTGAGACAGGGAGGTGTTTTTAGCTGCTTTGCGGCATCTCGCCGTTGGTCAAACGCTTATTGATATCGGCAATCACTTCCGGCAAATCGGTGATGGTGTCAATCATATAATGTGGCCGTGAGCTTACGAACATGGCATGGATACGCTTGCGTTCGCTGGCCAGGGTGTCGCTGCTCAGGGCGCGAAAGCCTTCGTAGTCCAGGCCCAGCGCGTTGCCCGAGCAGATCAGCGCCACGGTCCACATGCCTGCGCGACGACCTTCGAGGATGCCCGGCACGGTGTCGTCGATCTTCACACACGCCGCGACATCGTCGATGCCCAGGGCGATGACGTTAGCCAACGCTTGGGCCGGCCATGGGCGGCCGTTCGGCACTTCGTCGGTGGCGACCACGTAGTCGGCGATATAGCCATTGGTGGCGGCCAGTTCAACCACTTTGTCCATGACCTGTTTCGGGTAGCCGGAGCAGGAGCCGATTTTGATCCCTTGCTGGCGCAGGTTGGCGATGGTGTCCAGCGCCCCCGGAATCAATGCCGAGTGCTCGGCGATTTTTTCGATTTGCAGCGGCATGAAGCGTTTGTAAATCGCGGTGACATCATCGTCGGTCGGCGTGCGGCCGAATACCTTGCGATAACGTTCGGCGACTTCCGGCTGATCACACAACGTGCGAATGTGATCCCATTTGCCCATGCCCATAGGCCCGCGAGCTTCTTCAATGGACACCTGGACGTCGAACTCGGCGAAGGCTTCGACAAAAATCTGCGTCGGCGCGAAAGAACCGAAGTCGACGACGGTGCCGGCCCAGTCGAGGATCGCAGCTTGCAGTTTAGTTGGGTTTGCGTAGTTCATAATGATCAAATCCTGTAGTCGGGCAATGGTGATCCCCGTAGCAGCTGTCGAGCCCCAGCGAGGCTGCGTTCGGCTGCGAAGCAGTCGTAATCCCTGTCAGCGAGGTCTACCTGAAACACCTAGGTGGACGGTTTTACGACTGCTTCGCAGCCGAACGCAGCCTCGCAGGCTCGGCAGCTGCTACAGGTAAGTCAGATTTCGAGTACTTCCATTTCCAGCAATGCTTCGGCGACCGCTGCCACGGCAGCGTGCATCTCGGCCTGGTTGACGTGTCCGATGCAGCCGACACGGAAGGTTTCGACTTGGGTCAATTTGCCCGGGTAGAGGATGAAACCCTTGGCTTTGACACGTTCGTAAAAATCCTTGAACTGGTAGCGCGGGTCTTTCGGTGCGTGGAAAGTGACGATGATCGGCGCCTGAATCGCGGCGGGCAGGAAGCTGCGCAGGCCCAGCCTGGCCATGTCATCCAACAGCACTTTGCAATTGTCGGCGTAGCGTTGGTGCCGGGCCGGCAACCCACCTTCTTCGTTGTATTGCAGCAGGGCTTCATGCAGCGCCGCGACTACGTGGGTCGGCGGAGTGAAGCGCCATTGGCCGGTCTTGGCCATGTAGGTGTGCTGATCGAACAAGTCCATCGCCAGCGAGTGCGAGTTGCCGGCGGCATTCGCCAGCGCTTCTTTGCGAGCGAAGACGAAACCCATCCCCGGCACGCCTTCCAGGCATTTGCCCGAGGCGGCAATCAGCGCATCGAAGGGCACCTGTTGCGCATCGATCGGCAGCGCGCCGAAGGAGCTCATGGCGTCGATGATCAGGCGTTTGCCGTGTTGCGCGATAACGTGGGCGATCTCCGGCAGCGGGTTGAGGATGCCGGTACTGGTTTCGCAGTGAATCAGCGCGACGTGGGTGATGCTGGCGTCGGCCTGAAGCAGACGGTCGACGTCGGCGGCGGTGGTCGGTTCGTCTTCGGCGGTTTCAAAGGTGCTGAAGGAACGGCCGAGGACTTCGCAAATTTTCGCCAGGCGTTTGCCGTAGGCACCGTTGATCAGCACCAGGACTTTGCCGTCGCGTGGCACCAGGGTGCCGATTGCTGCTTCGACTGCGAAAGTGCCGCTGCCTTGCAATGGCACGCAGTGGTGGCTGCCGCCGCCGTTGATGATCGCCAGCAATTGTTCGCAGAGGCGGGCGGTCAGTTGATTGAAGCGGTCATCCCAAGAACCCCAGTCGACCATCATCGCCTGACGGGTGCGATACGACGTGGTCAATGGGCCGGGGGTGAGCAGGATGGGTTCGGCAGTACTCATTCTCGTGTCCTCGCAATCGATGGGATGAAGCTACGGGACTTAAATTGCAATTTGCCGTGCTATCAATCAAATTGTTTGTTGTTATGCCAGCCATCAGTGAGGGTTATTCATGAATCTGTTCCAGCTCCGTGCCTTCGATGCGGTGGCCCGTGAGGGCAGCTTCACCCGGGCCGCCGCGCGATTGTTCATCAGCCAACCGGCGGTCACCGGGCACATCAAAGCGTTGGAGGAGCATTACCAAATCACCTTGTTGCGGCGCACCGCGCGAAGGGTGGAACTGACGGAAGAGGGCACCCAACTGGCCGCGATCACTCGCGCGATGTTTGGTCTGGCCGAAGAAGCGCAGGTGATGCTGGAGGCCAACCGACAGTTGTTGACCGGGCGCCTGGAAGTGGCGGCGGACGGGCCGCACATGGTCATGCCGATGCTCGCCAGTCTGCGGGCGAGGTATCCCGGGGTCACGGTGAATCTGCGCCTTGGTAATGCTCAGGAAACCTTGGCGGCGTTGTTGTCCGAGCATGCCGACGTGGCGGTGCTCACCGAAGTCGAGCCGCGCAAGGGTTTGCATTTACAGGCGTTGAGCGAGTCGCGGATATGTGCGCTGGTGCCCGAAAGTCACCCTTGGGCGCAGCGTTCGAAGGGGGTGCCACTCACGGCGCTGGATCAGGTGATCATGGTGTTGCGCGAACCTAGTTCGATTACTCGACGCACGTTTGATTCGGCTTGCGTTCAGGCCAAGATCAATCCGCGAGTGTTGCTGGAGCTGGACAGTCGTGAGGCGGTAACCGAAGCCGTTGCAGCGGATTTGGGGGTGGGCGTGGTGTCGTCGGTGGAAGTCAGCCACGATCCCCGCGTGGTGGCGGTGCCGATTATCGGCGATGGACTGGTGAATCGGCACATGATCGGTTGTATGGAACGGCGGCGGGATTTGCGTTTGATACAGGCGTTTTTTGGCTTGGCGCCAAACAGATAGACCGAGGTGCGGCCTTCGCGAGCAGGCTCGCTCCCACAGGGGTTATGTGAACGCCGCAGATCCAGTGTGTGAGCCTGCTCGCGAAGGGGCCGGACCTGCCTACACAAGACTCTCGCGGACCATCTCCAGAAATGTCGCCACTATTCCGGCAGCGGGGTCGGGCCCTGTCATATGGGCGGGCAGATTCTCGCCTCAATGGTTCAGGGGCTGGACAATGCCTGGACGCGTTCGCCGCCGCGGCCGGCAAGGCTGACAAGGCTGACAAGGCTGACAAGGGTTGAATACGCCTAGCGGTTAACCAGCCAATCGAGCAGCAATCGGGCATCGTTACGGGGCTCGTCAGCGATTCGAGGGGCTGGCGGGGGGCTCGCAGTCGCGCATAGCACCGGACGGTCCGGGTCGCTGTCGAGAAAACTGATGAGCACTTCGCAGCCACCAAGGGGCAGCCGGGAAGGATCGATCCGACCCTCGGGCGTTGCGAAGATAACGGGCAGCCAGATGCCGGAGGATTCGCCGGTATCGGACGCAGGCGTTGGCCACAACCTGACCTGTATCCGCCCGCGTTCATCCTGCGGCGAAGGTTGCCCGGGAGGGCCCAGCACTCGAGCTGTCTGAAAGCCCGGAATGCGCGGTCTGGCGTGTGTGAGCGCAGGCCTGAACACCGTTGACCACGGAATAGCGGTGAACCGATTGGTGTAGCGCCGGACAATGTCGATGCGCTCTTCGGCAAGAATCGACGGCTGTTGGCCCTGATGCCGAATCTCGGTCAGCAGCCACTGATCGTTGAAGGTTGGGAGCGGATGTTCAGACACTTGTACGATTTGCCCGGCGCGCAATTCACTCTGGTTGCTTTGACCCTGTATCTGCCAATGCAGGCAGCGCAGCCGCTCCAGTATCCGACGGCTGGGTTGCTCACTTCGGAGTGGCTGCGGGGTGGAGTGCGCGGCAAGTGGCGGCGAGGTGTGACGCTGGAACAATTCACTGATCACCGGCACATTCAGGTCATGAGGAGGATCGCCATGAAAAGGCATGAGCAGCGGTTCCTGGGGAAAACTCAAACTGTCATCCGCCAGCACCAGCACATGGCCGTCGCGCCGATGTTCGAAGTGATAGTGGATGCCTTCTTCTTCACAGAGCCTTTGCAGGAACGCCAGGTCGCTCTCATCAAACTGAATGCAAAATGCCCGGATGGGGTAGCGCCCGCTCGGTAGCTCAAACCGATAGCTGTCTTCGGGCAGCGCGTTTTCCTCAAGCAACTGGCGCAGGATGGCGGGTACACCGAGTTGATGAAAAACCCGGCGAGAACGCTGACGGTCGAGGTTTTGAAGGTAAGGCACCAGCACCAGGTGGTAGCCGGTCCGGTGCGGGCCGCGATGCTCGCGGCTGGCACTGTGCAGGATGCCGTGAATGCCTGTGTCATCCCCGAAGTTCAAGTACACCGGTTGTTGCAGCAGTCGATCAAGACTTATCGTCGGTGCCAGTCCGATGGCTTCTATGTCGAATCGATAAGGCTGGTTGAGGGCTTCATGGCCACTGAACTGCAACACCTGCAAACTCAACTCGTCGTCGAGCAGTGTCAGGGTGAGGGGACTTTCCTTGTCGTTGTACATCAATTGCGCTTCTGCCAGGGAACACGGGTGCAGAGGGTACGAAACCATTGCCGTTTAGGGACACCGCAAATCGACTTTTCAGAATCGCCCTACAACCGCTGGTGAAGATGTCGATCGTGATGCCGGTGTATAAGTCAGAATTTGTGGTCGATTGCCAACTTTAGGCCGTATAAACTTGGCGCCATGCGTCGGCCAATAGATGTCTCGGCGCCATAGATAAGAGAGTGAGTAAATGGGCGCACAGTGGAAGGTTAAACACAAAGAAGCGGCATCTAACGCCAAGGGCAAGATTTTCGGCAAACTGGTGAAAGAAATCACCATTGCTGCGCGCAACGGCGCCGATGTCGCCACCAACGCACACCTGCGCCTGGTGGTCGAGCAAGCAAAAAAGGCTTCGATGCCACGTGAAACCCTGGAACGTGCGATCAAGAAAGGCTCGGGCCAGCTCGGCGAGACCGTGCAATACCATCGCGTGACCTATGAAGGGTTCGCTCCGCACCAGGTGCCGCTGATCGTTGAATGCGTGACGGATAACATCAACCGCACCGTCGCCGAAATCCGCGTTGCTTTCCGCAAGGGTCAACTGGGCGCTTCCGGTTCGGTGGCCTGGGACTTCAACCACGTCGGCATGATCGAGGCGTCCCCGGACAGCCCTGACGCCGATCCGGAAATGGCGGCCATCGAAGCGGGCGCTCAGGATTTCGAGCCCGGTGAAGAAGAAGGCACCACCCTGTTCCTGACCGAGCCTGCCGACCTGGACGCCGTGCAAAAAGCCCTGCCTGAGCAAGGTTTCACGGTGTTGTCGGCCAAGTTGGGTTATCAGCCAAAGAACCCTGTCAGCGGGTTGAGCGATGAGCAAATGGCTGAAGTCGAAGCGTTCCTGGAAGGCCTCGATAACCATGATGACGTGCAGGACATGTTTGTCGGGTTGGCGGGTTAAGCCGAGCGGCTTGCGATTCTAATTGTGGCGAGGGAGCTTGCTCCCGCTCGGTTGCGCAGCAGCCGTCGCTTTTGGGACGGCTCCGCCGTCCAGCGGGAGCAAGCTCCCTCGCCACAGGTTTTGTATGTGTCTTTAGTTCTTCAGTTGGATGCCGCCAGCTCCCGCACAATCTCGCTGAACCCCGGTCGCGCCAGCACATCCGGCTGACAGCATCGCTGCTGCAACGCCTTCAGCTGCAAACGACCTTCATCGCTCAGTCCCGAGTCGATCCGCTCCAGCAATTCCCCCAGCAACACACCAAACGCTCGCACTTCGATCCGTTGCAATGCACGGCTCTCCAGGCTGTCCGAAGTGGCGTGGAAAGACGCTGCACCAAAGTCCCCCAGCAGGCAATCACCTGATTCGTGCCACAGAATATTGTGGCCATAGAGATCACCGTGGGTGATGCCCTGTTGATGCAGGTGTTCGGCCACCGAGGCGATGCCATTGGCGATTCGCAATGCCACGCCAGCACTGAAGCGGGTGTCGTTGGCATAGATGTCCCGGGTGCAGGACGCCAGACTTGGCAGACTGGCGAGGTTGCGGTAGCTCGGATCGATCAGTTGCATCACCAGCCCGGCCTGGGCGTGTGGATGCTCGACAATCCGTCCTTCGACCCGAATCAGATTCGGGTGGAGGCCGGCGGTGATGCACGCGTTCATTTCGTGCAACGGCGAGCCGTCGCTGGTCATTTCGCCTTTGTAGAGTTTGACCGCGACCTGCATGGCCGGCTGCCCCGGTCGATCCCAAGTCGCCCGATGAATCACCCCCGAAGCGCCTTCGCCCAGTTGCTGTTCCAGGCGCAGACCCGACCAAGGGATGTTCGCCGTTGCTTCAAGGGCGGCCGCATCGGCTTCGGTTTCCAGCGGGTTACCGGCGTAGGCCAGCCAGGTCAGGCTCGGCAGGGACAGCAACCACTCGGGTAGCTCGGTCAGCTGGTTGGCGGCGATGCGGATCAATTCGAGTCGATGGCAATGACGCAAGCTTTCGGGCAAGTGCTGCAAGCAGTTACCGGCCAGCATGAGTTTTTGCAGGTGCGGGCGTTCACCCAGCTCAGGCGGCAGCTCCGTGATGCAGTTGTCGGTGAGGATCAGCCAGCGCAGTAATGGCGGCAGGGCGGCGGCCGGCACTTTTTCGATGCGGTTGGCTTTGAAGCCGATCATCGACAGCGCGGTGCATTGGCCCAAACAGGCGGGCAGTTCGGTGAACAGATTGTCCGAGCAGAACAGCACGCGCAAACGGGTCAGGCGATGCAGATCGTCCGGCAGGCTGCTCAGGGCATTGCCACTGAGGTTGAGCACCTCCAGCGAATCCGCCAGGTCGAAGATTTCCCGGGGGAACTCCGTCAGTCCGCAGACGAGGTCCAGGCGGGTAGCGCCCGTCAGTGTGCCGGCGCGCAGTTGTGCGAGGGTATCCATGAACAAATTCACTTCTAATCGGGAAGAGGGCTCGAGGGGCCCGAAATGGGCGACATGATAGCGGGAAAGATGTGTTGCTGGTGAGGCCGTCTTCGCGGGCAAGCCTCGCTCCTACAAGCGAAGGGGCCAGCGGCCAAAACCGAAAATATGCATCAGACCGGCTCTCGGACTTCCACCAACTGCCCCAACCGGCTACGCGTGCGCGCCAGGTCGATGGCATCCCCGCCCAGGCTTTCGCGGAGTGATCGCTGTCCGAGCACAATCAAATGCTTGTCCTGATCGTACAAAACATCAATCAGATTGATGAAGCGCTGCTGGGCGGCGATCGAACAATCGGTGAGGTTGGGCAGATCAAAGATGATCCAGTGATCGAAACGCCGGCACAGCTCCAGGTAGTCCATCACCGCCGTCGGGCGATCGCACAGCTGGCTGAAGGCAATGCCGAGGGTCCGATCCTTGCAATATCGGGCTTGAAGATGCCGTGTCCCGACAGCCAGCTCGATGGCGGGCAACGTGGGTTCAGGCAGGCTCAAGGCCTGACGCTGCGCCACCGTGGCCGGCCAGACGTAATGGCCTTGGGTGAACAACTGCTCGGCGTGGGTTCTGACATGGCTACGGTAGTCGTGCGGGCCGCCGACTTCCATGACCTGCATTCGCACGTTGATCAGGTCGATCACCGGCTTGAAGCGCGCATGGTAGAGCGGGTTGGGCAACAAGCCTTCCGGCGGGTAGTTGGACGTGACCAGCAGCAGGATGCCTCGGCGGAACAAGGCTTTGAACAGCCGCGTAATGAGCATTGCATCGCCGATGTCGTGGACATGAAACTCGTCGAAACACAGCACCCGGCAATCGCGCAGCTGTTCATCAAGGGTGGTTGCCAGCGGATCCGATTGATCGCGATGACGGAACATGCCCTGGTGCAGTTGGGCGAAAAATTCATGAAAGTGCAGGCGCTGTTTTTCCGCGAGCGGGATGGCCTGGAAAAAACCGTCGAGCAGCCAGCTCTTGCCGCGACCTACGGCCCCATGCAGATAAAGGCCGGGAAGTGTCTTCGTCGACGTGCCCAACAGCACCGAGGCGTGCTGCGCCATGCAGTCGATCACGCGCTGTTGGCTGTGACTGAGGGTGTATCCCTGGGAATGGGCTTTGTGGTGGAAGTAATCGTGGATGACGCGACCGGACACGGTGCCGCTGGCGTTGGCAGCCGAAGCTGTGCCGAAGAGACGGCGGAGCGCGGACCAGCGCGGTGCGAATCGCGATCGGTTGGGCGGTCGAGCGGCCACTGTGATGTCACCCCGTAATCTTCAGGCAAGCTCCCCGAGCTGCGGCGGCGTAGTGTAACCAAAGGCGGAATAACCCGACCACTGCGGGCAGTGTGTGCGGCGCAAAAGATCGCGGCTTGAGGGCGCGAAGGAAGCGGTTCGCGCAGCCCGGCTCTGCTAGAATCGGTCACCTTGACTTCACGAGGTGCCTCCATGAACGAGCCGATCCGCCTGACCCAGTACAGCCACGGTGCAGGTTGTGGCTGCAAGATTTCTCCCCAGGTGCTAGAGGTGATTTTGGCCGGCAGCGGGGCGCAGAATCTTGATCCGAAACTTTGGGTGGGCAATGCCTCCCGCGATGACGCAGCAGTTTATGCCATCGATGATGAGCGCGGTGTCGTCTCGACCACCGATTTTTTTATGCCGATCGTCGACGACCCGTTCGATTTCGGCCGCATCGCCGCCACCAATGCAATCAGTGATATCTACGCCATGGGCGGCGATCCGTTGATGGCGATCGCGATCCTTGGCTGGCCGGTCAATGTGCTGGCCCCGGAGATTGCCCGTGAAGTCATCCGCGGTGGGCGTTCGGTCTGCGACGAAGCAGGCATTCCGCTGGCCGGCGGGCACTCGATCGATGCACCGGAGCCTATTTTCGGCCTGGCGGTCACCGGGCTGGTGGAAAAGCGCCACATGAAACGCAATGACACCGCCACGGCCGGTTGCCTGCTTTACCTCACCAAACCCCTGGGAATCGGCATCCTCACCACCGCCGAGAAAAAGGGAAAATTGCGCGATGGTGACATCGGGCTGGCCCGTGACTGGATGTGTACCCTGAACAAACCCGGCAGCCGTTTCGGCAAGCTCGAGTGCGTGACCGCGATGACCGATGTCACCGGTTTTGGCCTGCTCGGCCACCTGGTGGAAATGGCCGATGGCAGCAACCTGTCTGCCCGCATCGAATATGACCGTGTGCCGCGCCTGCCGGGTGTCGAGTATTACCTCGACCAGGGTTGCGTTCCAGGCGGGACGCTGCGCAATTTTGACAGCTACGCGAGCAAGGTCGGTCGTCTACAGGAACTGCATAAACGTGTGCTTTGCGATCCACAGACCAGCGGTGGGCTGCTGGTCGCCGTCACCCCTGAAGGCAACGAACAGTTCCTCAAGGTGGCCGCCGAGTTGGGGCTGACCCTGGCGCCGATCGGCGAATTGATTGAGCGACAGAGCCATGCGGTTGAGGTGTTCTGATGTCCATTGAGTTCACCGATTACCGCGACATCTTTCTCAACGATCGGCCAATGATGGATGCCCGCGCACCGGTCGAGTTTCACAAAGGCGCTTTCCCCGGCGTGATTAACCTGCCGCTCATGAACGACCTGGAGCGACAACGGGTTGGCACCTGTTACAAACAGCACGGTCAGCAAGCGGCCATTACGCTGGGGCATCAGTTGGTGTCGGGTGAAATCAAGGCCGGGCGCGTTCAGGCCTGGGCCGATTTTGCCCGGGCGCATCCTGACGGTTATTTGTATTGTTTTCGTGGCGGGCTGCGCTCGCAAATCGTCCAGCAGTGGCTCAAGGACGAGGCGGGTATTGACTATCCGCGGGTCGGCGGCGGCTATAAGGCCATGCGGACGTTTTTGCTGGAGACGATCGATCAGGCGGTTGCCCAATGCGATTTCGTGTTGCTGGGTGGCATGACCGGCACCGGCAAGACTGAAGTGCTCACGCAATTGAGCAACGGACTGGACCTTGAAGGTCACGCCAATCATCGAGGCTCCAGTTTCGGCAAACGCGCGACGGGCCAACCGTCCAACATCGACTTTGAAAACCGGCTGGCGGTGGACGTGCTGAAGAAACGCAACCACGGCATTGAACAGTTTGTACTGGAAGACGAGAGTCGCATGGTCGGCAGTTGCGCCTTGCCGCTGCCACTGTTCCAGGGCATGCAGCAGTTTCCGATGGTCTGGCTTGAAGACAGCCTGGAAGGGCGAGTCGAGAGGATCTTGCGCGATTACGTGGTGGACTTGTGTGCCGAGTTCATCGGCGTATATGGCGATGAAGGCTTCTCGCTGTTTTCCGAGCGTTTGTTGGCGAGTCTGAACAATGTTCAAAAGCGACTGGGCGGCGAACGTCATCGGCGGATGTTGATTTTGATGGAAGACGCGCTGGCGGAACAGGCGAGCAGCGGGACGGTGGACTTGCACCGGAGCTGGATTGAAGGGTTACTCTGCGAGTATTACGACCCGATGTATGCGTTCCAGCGGGAGAAGAACGGGACGCGGATCGAGTTTTCCGGGGAGCGGGGGGCTGTTCTAGAGTACCTGCGGGAGCGTGTTAATCGGCGGGGGTGATGTTGTTTTTGCTGGCCCCTTCGCGAGCGGGCTCGCTCCCACACTGGATCTCAGTGCTGCACCGATCCAATGTGGGAGCGAGCCTGCTCGCGAAGGGGGCGCTATAAATCCTAGAGCAACGCAGCTCCGATCACCCCACTGACCACACCGATCACCATGGTCATCAACGCCACGCTCACCAGCACCTTGGCATCGAAATCCTTGCGCAGCATCAGCAGTGACGGCAGGCTGATGCTCGGCAGGGTCATCAATAGCGCGACAGCCGGGGCGATGCCCATGCCCAGCGTCATCATGGTTTGCACGATGGGGATCTCGGCGGCGGTGGGGATCACAAACAGCGTGCCGATGATCGCCAGCGGCACCAGCCACAACAGGCTGTTGGCCATGGCGCCATCAATGTGCGGAAACACCCAGACCCGCACGGCGCCCAGCACCAGGACTGCCAGGATGTAGATAGGGATGGTGCTCCAGAATAATTGCCACAATGTCCGGCCCCAGCGGGTCAGGAACGGTTGCGAATCCTTTTCGCTGGCGTCGGCCACCGCTTCGACAGCCGCTTCCGGCAACACCTCAGGGCCGGCGATGCGCTGAGCGATCATCGACACACCAAACACCAGAACAATACCCGCCACCAGACGCAACGCCGTGAACCCCCAACCCAACACAAAGCCCATGAACACCAGGGTGGCCGGGTTGAGCACCGGGTTGCCGATCCAGAACGCCAACGCCGCGCCGACCGATACATTCGAACGGCGCATGCCGGCGGCCACCGGGGCGGCGCAGCACGAGCACATCATCCCCGGCAGGGCAAACAGACCTCCGCGCAGGGTCGACGCAAAACCGGCCTGGCCAAACAGGCGCAGCAACCAGTCTCGCGGGATCAGTACTTGCAGGAGAGAACCGAGGATCACCGCCAGCACGGCCGCTTTCCAGATTGCCAGGAAATACACCTTGGCGTAGGTCAGCGCGGCAGTCAGGGGAGCGGTTTGTGCATCGTTGAGAATTGAGGCGCCGATGCTGTGGTTGTCAGCCGCGAGGAACGCTTTTGCGTAATAAGGCGACCATTTGACGTAGTAGAGGCCGATACAGGCCACCAGGATAAACAGGGCGGGTTTCCACCAGAACGACCAACCCCTGGAAGGGACAGCTGCGCTTGAAAGTGACATTGAGAGGTTTCGCTTGTGAGGGGGGAGATGCGTACAGGATAGCGCAGCCCCCAACACTTATGTCGGGCACACCTGCGAACCGTTATCCAGACCCTGTTTGTAGCTGTGGCTGACCAGACTGGCTTTGCCGTTGCGCCACGTCAGGGTGAGCACGTACAGCGAGTCGTAGTCACTGGACGCCCAGTCGTCGGTGATGATTTGTTTCTCGCCGACAGCTTCCCCGGCGACCTTGTTGAGCAGCTCCGGCAAATAGCCGTGGGACCATGCGGTGTAGATGACCGAATTGTGATACTTGTCCTGCAGCAGCTCCTCGGCAAGGTCGCTGGTGTCGTTGGCCGAGAAACTGATGTTCACCGGCAACCCGAGCTTGATCGCGCTGGGGTTGATGGTCATCAAGGGCCGGAGGTAACTGTAGGAATTGTCCAGTTCGCCTTCTTCGACATTGCGCGTCGGGTTGGCCGCGAACACGTAATTGGCCTTGCCGAATTTTTCCGGCAGCAAGGTGGCCAGGTCGATGGCGCGATTCAACCCCTGGCAATTGAGCTGGCCCAGGCCCTCAGCGGGTTTTTCCGCGTGGCGCAGGAACACCAGCGTCTGGGTGCCGTCTGCCGGTTGGGCGCGACCTTTACTGTATTCCAGCAGCAGGAAAAGCGCGCTGGCCGCCAACAGGGCGAGCAGGACAACATACGGGCGATGTTTGAGGCGCAGGACGAATTTCATAGGGTTCATCATTGAATAAGAGTTCTCCAGCGCATTCGATTAAGGCTGACAAACCTTTTTACACCGCGGCCTCCTGGTCAGTTTCCCAAAGGGCAGTAATCAGCGTTCGCTGAAGCCCGTTTGGTTCGATTCCGCGGATTTTTCAGCAATGTACCGACAACCTTGAACGGGGTGGAGCAGAGCTTTTCGACAGGATGTTGCTGATTTTATCGACGCAGTACAATTCGGGGCGCTGACGAAGGCTGGATTTTTTGAGATGGCTCGTCAAACCTGTCGATAACGCCAAAAGATCGCAGCCTTCAGCCACTCCCATTATGATCGTCACTCTTAATTTATTCGTGGATTCCCCCCATGACCGATCTGTCTGCGTTCCCCATCACCCGAAAATGGCCGGCCCAGTACCCGGAGTGGATTCAGCTGTACTCCCTGCCGACCCCCAACGGTGTCAAAGTCTCGATCATGCTCGAGGAAATCGGTCTGCCCTACGAGCCGCATCGCGTAGGTTTTGACACCAACGATCAACTGTCGCCCGAATTTCTGTCGCTGAACCCCAACAACAAGATCCCGGCCATCCTTGACCCTCATGGCCCGGACGACCAACCCCTGGCACTGTTCGAGTCCGGGGCGATTCTGATTTACCTCGCCGACAAGAGCGGGCAACTATTGGCTCAGGAATCGGCGGCGCGTTACGAGACGATCCAGTGGCTGATGTTTCAGATGGGGGGGATCGGGCCGATGTTCGGCCAGCTCGGGTTCTTCAACAAATTCGCCGGCAAGGACTACGAGGACAAACGTCCCCGTGACCGCTACGTCGATGAAAGTAAAAGGTTGTTGAGCGTTCTTGATGGCCGCCTGCAAGGTCGCGACTGGATCATGGGCGAGCGTTACACCATCGCCGACATTGCGACCTTTCCGTGGGTGCGCAACTTGATCGGCTTCTACGAGGCCGGCGACCTGGTGGGTATTCAGAATTTCCCCAATGTCACGCGGGTGCTGGAACGCTTCCTGGCACGGCCGGCGGTAAAGCGCGGGCTGGAAATCCCCAAGCCAAACGATTCCATTTGATCAGAACCAGCACCTTCAATTTCAAGCAACTGAACATCTGACCCTGTAGGAGCAGGCTCGCTCCCACAGGGTTCAGTGGCCGATACGTGCGATTGTTGCCGTCGCGGTAACGCAGTCTTGAGCGATCAGGGTTTGTACCCTGCGCCGCACAGGGCATAAGCTTCGGCCCCTACGACTTTCGTCTCGTCCCCCGTTTTCAGGAAATTTCATGTCCAGTCAGTTCCCCGAAGCACGTCCACGCCGTTTGCGCCGCAATGCGAGCCTGCGCAGCCTGTTCCAGGAAACCGAATTCAGTCTGAACGACCTGGTCCTGCCGATTTTCGTCGAAGAGGAAATCGACGATTTCGTGCCGATCAAGAGCATGCCCGGCGTGGTGCGCATTCCAGAGTCGAAACTGGCCGGCGAGATCGAGCGTTATGCCCGGGCCGGTATCAAGTCGGTGATGACGTTCGGTGTGTCCCATCATCTGGACAGCAACGGCAGCGACACCTGGAGCGACAACGGCCTGGTGTCGCGCATGTCGCGCATCGCCAAGGACGCGGTGCCGGAAATGATCGTGATGTCCGACACGTGCTTCTGTGAATACACCGACCACGGCCATTGCGGCGTGCTGCATCACCACGAAGTCGACAATGACCAGACCCTGATCAACCTCGGCAAACAAGCCGTGGCCGCCGCCCGCGCCGGTGCTGACGTGATTGCCCCGTCGGCTGCCATGGATGGCCAGGTCCAGGCGATTCGCCGGGCGCTCGATGACGCCGGTTTCAGCCAGACCGCGATCATGGCCTATTCGACCAAATTTGCCTCGGCGCTCTACGGTCCGTTCCGTGAGGCCGGCGGCAGTGCGCTCAAGGGCGACCGCAAAAGCTATCAGATGAACCCGATGAACCGCCGCGAAGCCGTGCGCGAGTCACTGCTGGACGAGCAGGAAGGCGCCGATGCGCTGATGGTTAAACCGGCCGGTGCGTACCTGGACATCATCCGCGACATTCGGGAAGTGTCCCGTTTGCCGCTGTCGGCGTATCAGGTGAGCGGCGAGTACGCGATGATCAAGTTCGCCGCACAGGCGGGGGCGATCGATGAGGATCGTGTGGTGCGCGAGAGCCTTGGCGCGATCAAGCGGGCAGGGGCGGATTTGATCTTTACCTATTTTGCGATGGACCTGGCGTTGGCCGGGATCTAAATCCCCCCTGTAGGAGCGAGCTTGCTCGCGATGGACGTGAACGATGACGCGTATTGTCTGAAAAAAGCGCCGCCTTCGAATTTATCTCGAGCAAGCTCGCTCCTACACCGGGATGGGGTGGCCTCAGGATTTGCCAAAAAACGGCCTGATGCCGTGAGCCCGGAAATACCGCTCGATCACTTTCGGGTCCGAGCACGTTTCGGCAATTGCCACGTACGTATCCGGTCGTAACAGATAAAACCCGTTACGCCCCAAGCCTGCGGCTTCAAACGCCGGCCGCCAGTCAAATACCTGCAGCGGTAAATGATGCTCGAGGCACCAGGCGATCATTTCGTCGCTGGTGTCGCCATACACATGCACCTGCCAGGTCGGACACTTCAGCGACTCGAAATTGTCGCCCTCACCGTCGTGCGCCCAGGGCAATCGATCACCGCCATGAACGTGCCCGGCAACGCCGTCGCTCAAGGGCATCCCGCGATAATTCAGGGTGACCTGCGACACCATGCGGAACAGGAACTCACGGGTCGTCTCGAACGAGGCCAGTTTGGGAATCACGAACGGTACCAGGCGAGTGCGCAGTACATCGGCCACGCGGCCTTCGGCGGTGACGAAAGTGAACACCCGGTCAGTGGTCGCCACCAGTTTACGCGCAAAAGCGATGCGCTCGGTTTCGTAGGTGTCGAGCAGTTTGGCCTCGGCACCACCGCTCACTACGGCGGCGAGTTTCCACGCCAGGTTGATGGCATCGCCGATTCCGGTGTTCATGCCCTGGCCACCTGCCGGGCTGTGGACATGTGCAGCGTCGCCCAGCAGAAACGCGCGCCCGCTGCGAAAGTGGTCCGCCACCCGATGATGCACCCGATAGGTCGAGAACCAGTTCACCTGTTCGATTTGCACCTTCATATGCTCGATAGCGCGACTGCTGACGTCTTCGAAACGCAGGGTTTCGGCATGCTCGGCACGTTCATCGCGCACGGTGCCGATCAGCCGCGCGCGACCTTCACCCGCCAATGGAAACACCGCGAGAAAATCGGCTTCATCGAGGTCCACGTGCAGTTCGCCGTTGAACGCCGGGCCGCTGGCTTGCACATCCGCCACGTAGAAAATCTGCTGGTAGGTGCCGCCGGGAAATCCCGTGTCGAGGGTCTTGCGCACAATCGACCGTGCACCGTCACAGCCGGCGAGATAACAGGCCTGGCAGGTTTCCTGCTGGCCATCGGGCAGACGCAGATGGGCGGTGATACCGTCGCCGGTTTCCTCGAAACTTTCCAGTTCAGTGTTGCGCTCAACCTTGATGCCAATGGCTTCCAGGCGGTCTATCAGTAGCCGTTCGTGCTCGTCCTGGGGGAACATCTCGAGGAACGCATAGGGCGTCAGACCCTCACCGATGCGGGTGAGTGGCAAGCGCGCCACGGGTTCGCCCTTGACCCAGAAATTGGCTGCTGCCACGCGATGACCGTCGCGCACAATGGCATCGCTGAGGTCGAGCTGACGGTAGAGTTCCAGCGTCCGCGCCTGGACGGCCAGTGCCCGGGACGTGGTGCCGGCGGCCGACGTCTTGTCGATAATCCGCACGCGGATCCCCAGTTTGTTCAGCCATAGCGCCAGCACCAGTCCGGTCGGGCCGGCGCCGATGATCAATACGTCGCTACGGTTCATGCGCCGGTCCTCCTCGGTTTGTGGAGCAAGTATGGTTCACTCGCAGAGGACGGCCAGGCTGACTGCCCAACGGAAAAAGACCTTTCTGGAACATCCGGAGACCGCCAGCAGTCATAGCCTGCGTCATGCCTTTGAGCGTAGGGTGACCCCGGTTAAACGGATTTGATGGAGCAACATGCAAGCCAATCGACTGATCATGAGTGTTGCCGCGCTGTTGGTCCTGGCCGGTTGCGGCACTCAGCGTCCTCAGGAAGCAGCGGTGCGCAAGCCCGACGAGGTCAAGGCGCAGATCGTGCGCCTGTTGCCCGCCAAGACTGTCGATCGCCAAGGCTGGGCCACGGACATTTATGCGGCATTTGCCGCCCAGAACATTTCACCGACCACGCAAAACCTGTGCTCGGTATTGGCGGTCGCCGAGCAAGAGTCCACGTTTGAGGTGGACCCAGTGGTGCCGGGCCTGGGCAAAATTGCCCGCGACGAGATCGATCGCCGGGCCGCCAAAGCTCACATTCCCGGCCTGCTGGTGAGTGGCGCATTGCAGGTGCGTTCACCCAACGGCAAAAGCTATAGCGATCGACTGAGTGCGGCGCGCAGCGAAAAAGAGCTCAGCGCGATGTTCGATGACTTTATTGGCATGGTGCCCATGGGCCAGACGCTGTTCGGTGGTTTCAATCCGGTGCATACCGCCGGGCCGATGCAGGTCAGCATTGAGTTTGCCGAGCAGCAGGCAAAAAATTATCCGTACCCGGTAGAGGGTTCGATCCGCCATGAAGTGTTCACGCGGCGCGGCGGCCTGTATTTCGGTATCGCCCATTTGCTCGGTTATCCGGTGAGCTACACCCAGCCGCTTTATCGTTTTGCCGATTTCAACGCTGGCTGGTACGCCAGCCGTAATGCTGCGTTTCAGAGCGCAGTGAGTCGGGCGTCGGGCATACCGCTCGCGCTGGACGGTGATTTGATCCGCTATGACTCGATCATGCCGAGCTCCACGGAGTTGGCGGTGCGCACCCTTGGCAAGCAATTGGACATGCGCAATCCGACGATCCGGGATCAACTGGAACAAGGCAAAAGCCTCGATTTCGAGGACAGCAAACTCTATCGGCGGGTCTTCGAGTTGGCCGAAAAGGCCGAAGGCCGGCCATTGCCTCGTGCGGTACTGCCGGGGATCGTCCTGCAAAGCCCGAAAATCACCCGCAAACTCACCACGGCGTGGTTCGCCAAACGGGTCGATGAGCGTTATCAGCGGTGCATTGCGCAGTGAACCGATAAAAATGCGCATAAAAAACCCGGCTGATGAGGCTAATGCCAGTCAGTTAAGCCGTAACGCGATCTGTAGCAGCTGGCGAAGCCTGCGTTCGGCTGCGCAGCAGTCGTAAAGTCAGACAATGCGGTGCGTCAGACTCACCGCGCCCTCAGGATTTACGACTGCTGCGCAGCCGGACGCAGGCTTCGCCAGCTGCTACGGGGTATGTGTTGCTGCTGAATTTGCTTAACTGATCGGCATTAGCCTTCCTGGCCGGTTTTTTATGTCTGCACGGTCTCTAGCAGCTGGCGAAGCCTGCGTCCGAGTGCGCAGCGCTCGCAAATCCGAAGTGCGCGGATTGCCTGAAAAGTCACGGCGAATTGTTTGGCGAGCGCTGCGCACTCGGACGCAGGCTTCGCCAGCTACTGCAAGGGGGGGCTCAGGGGATTTGCACGCCTTCAGCCAGCAGCATGTCAATCAGGCGGATCAGCGGCAGTCCGATCAGGCTAGTGGCGTCAGGGCCTTCGGTGCGTTGAAACAGGCTCACCCCCAAACTTTCGGCTTTGAAGCTGCCAGCGCAGTCGTAGGGCTGTTCGGCGCGCAGATAGCGGTCGATGCGGGCGGTGTCGAGTGTGCGCATGTGTACGGTGAAGGGCACGCAGTCGACCTGGCAGTGTCCGGTCTGGCTGTTGAGCAGCGCGAGGCCGGTCAGGAAGGTCACGCTCGCGCCGCTGGATGCCAGCAATTGTTCGCGGGCCTTTTCGAAGGTGTAGGGTTTGCCGAGAATCTGCTCGCCGAGTACCGCGACCTGGTCGGAGCCAACGATCAGGTGAGCGGAATGTGTGCCAGCGAGTGCGCGTGCTTTTTCTTCGGCGAGGCGCTTTACCAGCTCGATGGCTGGCTCGTCCGGGCGATGGCTTTCGTCGATATCCGGCGAGCTGCACGTGAACGGCAGCTGCAGGCGGGCCAGCAATTCCCGGCGATAGACCGAGCTTGAAGCGAGTAATAACGGCAGCATGCGCATCTCCAAAAGGCAGGCGCGAATTCTAGCGAGGCTTCCAAGTGACGGACAGGGCTGAATTTCCTTTGACATGGCTGGGGGCATCCCTATAATGCTGCGCCTATGTTGAATGACCCGATTCCACCTCACGTTGACCCGCGCAAATTGGCTGATCGTGGCACCACCCTTCAAGGTGAACTGCTGCTGGCCGATTTGGAGAGACTCTGCGACCCGCTTTCCGATACTGTCGGTACGGTGCAGGCTAAATTCGTTTTTGAACGAGATGAACGTAAATCTGTGGTAATCCACAGCTTTATCGACACTGAGGTCAAAATGGTTTGCCAGCGTTGTCTTGAGCTGGTCACCCTGCCGATCCACAGCGAATGCAGTTATGCTGTGGTGAAGGAGGGTGCGAATACCCAGTCGTTGCCGAAAGGTTATGACGTGCTGGAACTGGGCGAAGATCCTTTGGATCTGCAGTCACTGATCGAGGAGGAGCTTCTGCTCGCCTTGCCCATTGTGCCTGCTCATCATCCGGAAGAATGCCAGCAGCCGGCGGGTCTCGATGAGCCCGAACCGAGCGAGGACGAGGTAACGCGGTCCAACCCGTTCAGTGTATTGGCGCAGTTAAAGCGTGACCCAAACGTTTAGGAGTTAATCAATTATGGCTGTTCAGCAGAACAAAAAATCCCGCTCTGCCCGTGACATGCGTCGTTCGCACGACGCCCTGACGGCAAGCACTCTGTCTGTAGAAAAAACCACCGGTGAAATTCACCTGCGTCACCACGTATCGCCAGAAGGCGTATACCGTGGCCGTAAAGTGATCGACAAGGGCGCTGACGAGTAATCACTTGTCTGCTCAAGTCATCGCGATTGACGCAATGGGCGGGGACTTCGGTCCCCGCAGCATTGTTCAGGCCAGCCTTGCTTGTCTGAATGCTACGCCCTCGCTGTACCTGACCCTCGTCGGTCAATCCTCACTTCTTGAAGAATTGCTCAGCGGCCAATCGGCTGTGGATCGCTCGCGCCTGTCGATTACGCCGGCGTCCGAAGTTATTGCCATGGATGAAAAGCCTGCCCAGGCCTTGCGTGGCAAGCCTGATTCGTCGATGCGCGTGGCGCTTGAGTTGCTGCGTGATGGCAAAGTCCAGGCCTGTGTCAGTGCCGGCAATACCGGTGCGTTGATGGCGTTGTCGCGGTTTGTGCTCAAGACCTTGCCGGGCATTGACAGGCCAGCGATGGTGGCGGCGATTCCGACACAGAAGGGCTACTGCCAATTACTTGATCTAGGGGCCAACGTCGATTGCAGTGCCGAGCATTTGTTGCAATTTGCGGTGATGGGCTCGGTGGCGGCAGAAACCCTCGGTGTCGTGCGTCCACGCGTGGCGCTGCTGAACATCGGCACCGAAGACATCAAGGGCAATCAGCAGGTCAAGCTGGCGGCCACCTTGTTGCAGGCTGCTCGTGGCATTAACTACATCGGTTTTGTCGAAGGTGACGGTCTGTACCGTGGCGAGGCAGATGTGGTTGTGTGTGACGGTTTTGTTGGCAATATTCTGCTCAAGTCCAGCGAAGGCCTGGCGACCATGATTGCCGGGCGCATAGAAGCGTTGTTCAAGAAAAGTGTGGCGTCGCGAATGGTCGGCGCGCTGGCGTTACCGCTGATGAAGCGTCTGCAAGCCGATCTGGCGCCTGCGCGGCACAACGGTGCAAGTTTCCTTGGTTTGCAGGGAATTGTGGTGAAAAGCCATGGTTCAGCCGGGGTTCAAGGGTTTCAGAGTGCGATCTCGCGAGCGTTGATCGAGATACAGGAAAACCTGCCGGAACGGATTCATGGTCGTCTGGAGGATTTGTTGCTTTAGGCGTTTTCGTCGGACAATGCTTAAATGTGACCGCTCAATTCAATTGGCCATCCAACTGTCAGTTTCTTGCGTCCCTCAGGCGGGACGTCAATTCTCCGACGACAAGATCATTAGGGGCTTGTTACATGTCTGCTTCCCTCGCATTCGTCTTTCCAGGACAGGGTTCGCAGTCCCTCGGCATGCTGGCCGAGTTGGGCGCGCAACATCCGGTTATCCTCGAAACATTCAAAGAAGCTTCCGATGCTCTGGGTTACGACCTGTGGGCACTGACCCAGCAAGGGCCGGAAGAGCAACTCAATCAAACTGATAAAACCCAGCCGGCCATTCTGACCGCCTCGATCGCTTTGTGGCGTCTGTGGCTGGCCGAAGGCGGTGCGCGTCCGGCTTACGTTGCCGGTCACAGCCTGGGCGAATACAGCGCCCTGGTCGCCGCGGGCAGCCTGAGTCTGGGCGATGCAGTGAAGCTGGTTGAGCGTCGCGGTCAGCTGATGCAAGAAGCCGTTCCGGCCGGGCAGGGTGGCATGGCCGCTATCCTCGGTCTGGACGATGCCGACGTGCTGGCGGCCTGCGCTGAAGCGGCGCAAGGCGAAGTCGTCAGCGCCGTCAACTTCAACTCCCCTGGCCAAGTGGTCATCGCCGGTGCCAAGGCAGCGGTCGAACGCGCCATTGAAGGCTGCAAGGCGCGTGGTGCCAAACGCGCCATGCCATTGCCGGTCAGTGTGCCGTCCCATTGCGAGCTGATGCGTCCAGCGGCTGAGCGTTTCGCCGAATCGATTGCCGCGATTGACTGGCAAACTCCGCAGATTCCTGTGGTACAAAACGTTAGCGCCAACGTGCCGGCCGATCTGGAAACCCTCAAGCGCGATCTGCTTGAGCAGCTCTACAAGCCTGTACGCTGGGTTGAATCGGTCCAGGCGCTGGCCGCCAAGGGCGCGACTCAATTGGTAGAATGCGGCCCGGGCAAAGTGCTGGCCGGTCTGAACAAGCGTTGCGCCGAAGGCGTGTCGACATCCAACCTCAATACCCCAGACGCATTCGCTGCCGCCCGTGCAGTGCTGGTCTGAATCAGGAGAAGCTTGCATGAGTCTGCAAGGTAAAGTTGCACTGGTTACCGGTGCTAGCCGCGGTATCGGCCAGGCTATCGCCCTGGAATTGGGTCGTCAGGGTGCCATCGTCATCGGCACTGCGACGTCTGCCTCGGGTGCCGAGCGCATCGCCGCGACCCTGAAAGAAAACGGAATTCAGGGCACTGGCCTGGAACTCAATGTCACCAGCGACGAGTCCGTGGCGACCGTTCTGGCGAGCATTCAGGAGCAGTTCGGTGCGCCGGCGATTCTGGTCAACAATGCCGGTATCACCCGCGATAACCTGATGATGCGCATGAAAGACGACGAGTGGCATGACGTTGTCGATACCAACCTGAACAGTCTGTTCCGCCTGTCAAAGGGCGTTTTGCGCGGTATGACCAAAGCCCGTTGGGGACGAATTATCAGTATTGGCTCGGTTGTGGGTGCCATGGGCAACGCAGGCCAAGTAAACTACGCTGCCGCCAAGGCCGGTCTGGAAGGTTTCAGCCGTGCACTGGCGCGTGAAGTCGGTTCGCGTTCGATTACGGTAAACTCGGTGGCCCCAGGGTTCATCGACACCGATATGACCCGTGAACTGCCCGAGGCACAGCGTGAAGCCTTGCAGACGCAAATTCCGCTGGGCCGTCTGGGGCAGGCACAAGAGATCGCATCTGTGGTCGCTTTTCTTGCATCCGACGGTGCGGCTTACGTTACTGGGGCTACAATCCCGGTGAACGGCGGGATGTACATGAGTTAAATGTGACGGGTTGCTTCAAAAAAATGTCATACGAGCTGTCTAAAATCCGTTATAAAGCTGCAATCTATTTAGAGGCAGAGGGCAACAGGGTTTGAGGAGTGAAGCTTTCAGTTGAAAAACTGAAAAGGCTTTCTATACACTTACCCACTGGCCAGCTGCCTGAATTTGTCCATTAGGAGTGAAAACAAGGTATGAGCACCATCGAAGAGCGCGTCAAGAAAATCGTTGCTGAGCAACTGGGCGTTAAAGAAGAAGAAGTGGTCAACACTGCTTCCTTCGTTGAAGACCTGGGTGCCGACTCCCTTGACACCGTTGAGCTGGTGATGGCTCTGGAAGAGGAATTCGAGACCGAAATCCCTGACGAAGAAGCTGAGAAGATCACTACTGTACAAGCCGCAATCGATTACGTTACTAACCACCAGGCTTAATAGCTTGTAATCGTTGCTTGCTGTCATGGAAAAACCGCACTGCCATCACGGCGTGCGGTTTTTTCTTTAGGCCTGATGCAAAGTCGTCATTTGAAAAAGGAGAGTGCTGTGTCGCGTAGACGCGTCGTAGTCACCGGTATGGGTATGTTGTCGCCACTGGGCACGGATGTGCCAAGCAGTTGGCAGGGCATTCTGGCTGGCCGCAGTGGCATTGGTCTGATCGAACACACCGACCTTTCTGCCTATTCCACCCGTTTTGGCGGCTCGGTAAAGGGCTTCAATGTCGAGGAATACCTGTCGCTCAAGGAAGCTCGCAAGCTTGACCTGTTCATTCAGTACGGTCTGGCCGCAGGTTTTCAAGCGGTGCGTAACTCCGGTCTGGAAGTCACCGACGCCAACCGTGAGCGCATCGGCGTGGCCATAGGTTCGGGTATTGGCGGATTGACCAATATTGAAGAAACCAGCCGCACCCTGCATGATTCCGGCCCACGACGGATTTCTCCGTTTTTCGTGCCTGGCTCGATCATCAATATGATTTCCGGTTTTCTGTCCATCCACTTGGGTGCACAGGGACCTAACTACGCCATCGCCACCGCATGTACCACCGGTACGCACTGCATCGGCATGGCGGCACGCAACATCATGTATGACGAAGCCGACGTGATGATTGCCGGTGGTGCCGAGATGGCCGCGTGCGGCCTCGGCATGGGCGGCTTCGGTGCCTCCCGCGCACTGTCGACCCGTAACGACGAGCCAACCCGCGCCAGCCGTCCCTGGGACAAGGGCCGTGATGGCTTCGTGTTGTCCGATGGTGCCGGCGCACTGGTTCTTGAAGAGCTGGAGCACGCCAAGGCTCGCGGCGCGACCATCTACGCCGAGCTGATCGGCTTCGGCACCAGTGGCGACGCCTACCACATGACGTCGCCACCCGCCGACGGTGCCGGTGCTGCACGCTGCATCACCAATGCCCTGCGCGATGCGAAGATCAATGGCGATCAGGTTCAGTACATCAACGCCCACGGCACTTCGACATCGGCCGGCGACCTTGCGGAAGCCTGTGCGATCAAGTCGGTATTCGGTGATCACGCTTACAAACTGGCGGTCAGTTCGACCAAATCCATGACCGGCCACCTGTTGGGTGCGGCGGGCGCGGTCGAAGCGATCTTCAGTGTGCTGGCGATCAACAGCCAGGTGGCGCCCCCGACCATCAACCTCGATGAGCCGGACGAAGGCTGCGATCTCGATTTCGTGCCGCACACTGCGCGCAACATGGATATCGATGTGGTGCTGTCCAACTCGTTCGGTTTTGGTGGCACCAACGGCTCGCTGGTGTTCCGTCGGTTCGCTGACTGATGGACAGCTGGGTCGACGGTCAGCCGGCTGACGCTTTGTCGCTGAAAGATCGCGGCCTGGCTTATGGCGACGGTCTATTCGAGACCATTGCCGTGCGTGGCGGGCAGCCGCTGTTGCTGGATCGGCATCTGTCACGTCTGGCAGATGGCTGCTCGCGGCTGGCAATCACAGCCGATCACGAGTTGATCCGCGGTGAATTGCAGGCCTATGCCTCTGCGTTGGGTGAGGGTGTGCTCAAGCTCATCGTCACTCGCGGCGACAGCCTGCGCGGTTACGCGCCCGATCCCTCGGCACAGGCACGCCGCATTCTGCAGGGCAGTCCTCCTGCCGCTTATCCTGTTATTCACGCGGAGCAGGGCGTTCGCCTGTTTCCCTGCGCAACACGGCTTTCCAGGCAGCCACTGCTTGCCGGCCTCAAACACCTGAACCGTCTCGAGCAAGTGATTGCCCGTTCCGAATGGCAAGACACCGAGCACGCCGAAGGCTTGATGCTCGATCAAGCCGGGCGAGTGATCGAAGGCGTGTTCAGTAATCTGTTCCTGGTGCGCGATGGCGTGTTGATCACCGCCGATCTCAAACGCTGCGGTGTGGCAGGCGTGATGCGTGCTGAATTATTATTTCAAGCCAAGTCCTTGGGGATTCCCACGCAAATTACCGACATCACCCTCGAACAGCTGCAATGGGCTGATGAAGTCTTTATCTGCAACAGCGTGTATGGCGTCTGGCCTGTGCGCGCGTATGCAGCACTGAGCTGGCCGGTTGGGCCGCTCACCCGTAAACTCCAAGTCATTGCCCGCGCGCTACTGGATGCTTGATACGTGAGACGTAAATTCTTGCTGCTGCTGGAAACCGGATTGGTCCTGGCGGGGCTATGTATGGGCGCTTCGGCCTGGAAGATCCATTCAGCGCTGGAACAGCCGCTGAACATCACCCAGGAAGAGCTGCTGGATGTGCCCAAAGGCACCACACCCACCCGCACCTTCTATCGACTCGAAGCCAAAGGCGTCATCAAGGACGCTTTTTGGCTGCGTGTGTATTGGCGCTTCAATCTGAGCAGGCAGCCGTTGCACAGTGGCGAGTACCGCATGCAGCCCGGCATGACTGTCGAGAGCCTGATCGACTTGTGGAAGCGTGGGGAAATGGTTCAGTACAGCCTGACCCTGGTAGAGGGCTGGAATTTCCGTCAGGTGCGCGCCGCGCTGGCCAAGGATGAAAAGCTTGAGCAGACGCTGACCGGCTTGAGCGATAGCGAAGTGATGGACAAGCTGGGCCACACCGGGGTCTTTCCGGAAGGGCGATTCTTCCCGGATACCTACCGCTTCGTGCGTGGCATGACAGACGCCGATCTGCTGAAAAAAGCTTACGATCGCCTCGACGAGGTCCTTGCCAAGGAATGGGATCAGCGCGCCGCTGATGTGCCGTACACCGAACCGTATCAAGCGTTGATCATGGCGTCGCTGGTGGAAAAGGAAACCGGTGTGCCACAAGAGCGCGGACAAATTGCTGGCGTCTTTGTGCGGCGCATGGCGATTGGCATGTTGCTGCAGACCGATCCGACGGTGATCTACGGCCTCGGTGACCGCTACAGTGGCAAGTTGACCCGTGCTCACCTCAAGGAAGCGACGCCTTACAACACCTACGTGATTTCTGGTTTGCCACCGACGCCGATTGCCATGGTCGGGCGTGAAGCCATTCATGCGGCGCTGAATCCGGTTGCCGGCAACAGCCTCTACTTTGTCGCTCGCGGTGATGGCAGCCACGTGTTCTCCGATGATCTGGATGCACACAACAATGCGGTGCGTGAGTTCCAGCTCAAGCGTCGCGCCGATTACCGTTCCAGCCCGGCGCCTGCGACTGCGCCGGAGGCTCAGAATGCCCAGGAGTCGATCCCTGCGGCTTCGCCTGATATTGCGCCTGAAGAACTGCCACCCGTAGCACCGCAAGAACCCGCGCCCGCGCCTGCTCCCATGCCCATGCCTGCCCCTGCCGCTGCCCCCGTGCCTGCACCGGATGCAGCTGCGCCGCAAAGCCCGCAATGACTCTGATTAAAGGACTGCCTGTGACTGGCTTGTTTATTACCCTGGAAGGCCCGGAAGGCGCTGGCAAGAGCACCAACCGCGAATACCTGGCCGAGCGCCTGCGCGCCGCCGGTATCGAGGTGGTACTGACCCGCGAGCCGGGTGGCACACCGTTGGCCGAGCGGATCCGCGAGGTGCTGTTGGCGCCGGTCGACGAAGTCATGAATCCGGACACGGAGTTGCTACTGGTGTTTGCCGCGCGAGCCCAGCATCTGGCCGAGGTGATTCGCCCGGCACTGGCGCGAGGCGCGGTGGTGTTGTGTGATCGTTTTACCGATTCGACTTACGCCTATCAGGGCGGTGGACGCGGTTTGTCGCTGGAGCGCATCGCGGCGCTGGAAACATTCGTCCAGGGTGATCTGCGCCCGGACCTGACGTTGATCTTTGACCTGCCGGTGGAAGTGGGGCTGGCCCGGGCGAGCGCTCGTGGACGGCTGGACCGCTTCGAACTCGAAGGCCGAACCTTTTTTGATGCCGTGCGCAGGGCGTTCCTCAAGCGTGCTGAAGCCGATCCTGCGCGTTATGTCCTGGTCGACGCCGCCCAGCCGCTGGCGCAGGTTCAGCAGTCTCTGGATGCCTTGCTGCCGCGTCTGCTGGAGTTGACTCGTGGCTGAAGCCTATCCGTGGCAGGACAGTCTCTGGCAGCAGTTGGCGGGCCGAAAGCAACATGCTCATGCCTATTTGCTGCACGGCCCGGCCGGGATTGGCAAGCGAGCGTTGGCCGAGCGACTGATGGCCAGTTTGCTGTGCCAGCGTCCGACCGCTCAGGACGCCTGCGGCGAATGCAAGTCCTGCCTGTTGCTGAAGGCCGGCAGTCATCCCGACAATTACATTCTGGAACCGGAAGAGGCTGATAAGGCGATCAAGGTCGATCAGGTTCGTGATCTGGTCAGCTTCGTGGTCCAGACCTCGCAGATGGGCGGCCGTAAAGTGGTGCTGATCGAGCCGGTCGAGTCGATGAACATCAACGCCGCCAACGCCTTGCTCAAAAGCCTTGAAGAGCCTTCCGGCGATACTGTTTTGCTGTTGGTCAGCCACCAGACCAGTCGACTGTTGCCGACCATCAAGAGCCGTTGCGTGCAGCAGGCTTGCCCACTGCCCAGCGAGGCCATGAGTCTTGCGTGGCTGGCAAAGGCTTTACCGGACTGTTCGGAAGAAGAGCGTATCGAATTGTTGACCCTGGCGGCCGGTTCGCCACTGGCTGCGGTCAATTTGCAGGCCCAGGGCGTGCGCGAACAGCGTGCGCTGGTAGTCGATGGCGTGAAGAAGTTGCTCAAGCAGCAGCAATCGCCGACTCAATTGGCTGAAGGCTGGAATGCGATTCCGTTGTTACTGTTGTTCGACTGGTTCTGCGACTGGTCGAGCCTGATCCTGCGCTATCAGCTGACTCAGGATGAAGAAGGGTTGGGGTTGGCGGACATGCGCAAGGTGATTCAGTATCTGGCGCAGAAAACCAGGCAGGACAAAGTCCTGGCTATTCAGGACTGGATCCTCGCCCAGCGCCAGAAAGTCATGAGCAAGGCCAACCTGAATCGGGTGCTGTTGCTGGAGGCGCTGTTGGTGCAGTGGGCGGGATTACCTACCCAGAAGTGACCGTCCGGGCTTAGACTCTGAGCGTCAGCAGTGGAGTTCAGCATGAATGAAGTCGTCAATCCGGGGCCGCGTAACGGCAGTTCAACGAAGGCGACAACAGCGCGCAGTCGAATCGAAACCCATCTGGCCGGAGCCATGAAGTCCGACCGTCCCACTCATACGATGTAAGTTGCAGCCCTTTTATGCTCGTAGATTCCCATTGTCACCTCGATCGCCTCGACCTTGCCGCCCACGACGGCTCCCTGGACGCCGCTCTTGATGCGGCGCGTCAGCGCGGGGTCGGTCACTTTCTGTGCATTGGTGTCAGCGTCGATAACGCCGCCGACGTCAAAGCATTGGCCGAGCGTTACGACGACGTCGACTGTTCGGTTGGCGTGCATCCACTGGATGTGCAACCGGGGGCCGCGCCAGCACTGGATTGGCTGTTGCAAGAGCTCAATCATCCGCGAGTGGTGGCGATTGGTGAAACCGGCCTGGATTATCACTACGAGCCGGAAGCGGCGGAGTTGCAGCAGGCCTCGTTTCGCCTGCACCTGCAAGCGGCGCAGCAGACAGGCAAGCCGGTGATCATCCACACCCGTGGCGCCCGCGCCGACACATTGAGCCTCCTGCGTGACGCTGCACTGCCGCAGGCGGGTGTGCTGCATTGCTTTACTGAAGACTGGGAAATGGCCAAGGCTGCACTGGATATGGGGTACTACATTTCCCTGTCGGGCATTGTCACTTTTCGCAATGCCGATGCTCTGCGCGATGTCGCCAGTAAAGTGCCCGCTGATCGCCTGTTGGTGGAGACCGATTCGCCCTACCTTGCACCGATCCCGCATCGCGGAAAGCCGAACCTGCCACAGTACGTACGCGACGTAGCGGAATTTCTGGCAATGTTGCGAGGTGAGTCCTACGAGCGATTTGCCGAGCAGACGACTGAAAATTTCAAGCGGCTGTTCCCGTTGGCGCATGTGAAAGGTTAAATCGCAGGCAAAAAAAACCCGGGTTCTGGGGGGTGAATCCGGGTTAAGACCATTAGGAGTAAAACAATGGTACGCCATCCGTTGGTACCAATATCGGCGTGACACTTGGGGGAGATGTCCCGCCGACAGTTCAAGTATTGATCAGTATTGCGCCGAGTCCAGTTTACCGGCCCCGGTTTTTAAACAATTTTGGAATACGACCGCTTCGGAAGCGTTCTCATCGATTGAGGACTCTGTCGGAATTCATCACGAAACACATATATGGTCGGATGATCCGTGCATTTTTGCGCAAGTTAGGCATAATACGCGGCTTCGAATTTTGACCCCTACAGACCTTTTCTTATGCATAAAGAACCTCGTAAGGTCCGTGAGTTTCGTCGCCGCGAGCAAGAAATTCTCGATACCGCGCTCAAGCTGTTCCTCGACCAAGGTGAAGACAGTGTCACCGTCGAGATGATTGCTGATGCCGTCGGGATCGGCAAAGGCACGATCTACAAGCACTTCAAATCCAAGGCGGAGATTTACCTGCGCCTGATGCTCGATTACGAGAGCGATCTGAATGAGCTGTTGCATTCGGCCGATGTCGATAAGGACAAGGAAGCGCTGTCCCGGGCCTACTTCGAATTCCGCATGCGCGACCCGCAACGCTATCGGTTGTTCGATCGCCTGGAAGAAAAGGTGGTCAAGGGCAACCAGGTGCCGGAGATGGTCCAGGAACTGCACAAGATTCGCGCCTCGAACTTCGAACGCCTGACCCTGCTGATCAAGGGTCGCATCAGTGAAGGCAAGCTCGAAGACGTGCCGCCGTACTTTCATTACTGCGCATCCTGGGCGCTGGTGCATGGCGCCGTGGCGCTGTATCACTCGCCGTTCTGGAGCAATGTGCTGGAAGATCAGGAAGGCTTCTTCCAGTTCCTGATGGACATTGGTGTGCGCATGGGCAACAAGCGCAAGCGCGATACCGACACCCCGAGCAGCTGAGTCATTCAGCTGCCTGATTGCGAAATGTTTTCGCTATATGACGCGGGACCGCAGGAATATACTCAGGCATAGGACTTGCTAAAACTTGATTTGTGAGTCAAGTTTTATGGGTTCGAATTTCCCATTGCCGGAGTGATCCATGATCGTTGACCGTCAAGGCAGGCGTTTTCGCAATTTGCGAATCAGTCTGACCTCAGCCTGCAATTACGCTTGCACCTACTGTGTGCCCAACGGCAAGCGACTGGTGGCTGCGCAGGATGAGTTGTCGGCCGAAGCCATGGCGCGCGGTGTGGCGTATTTGATCGAAGCCGCCGGCATTGAGCGCTTGCGTATCACCGGTGGCGAGCCGCTGGTCAGCCCCAAACTCGAAACCTTCATGACCGCCGTCGGGCAGATGGGCCTGGAGGACATCAGCCTGACCACCAATGGTCAGCTGCTGGCGAAAAAACTGCCCCTGCTCCTGAATGCCGGCATTCGCCGCATCAATGTTTCCCTCGATACCCTGGATGCCAGCGCGTTCCGTAGCATTGCTCGCGGCGGTGACCTGGCAACCGTGCTCGACGGCATGGACCAGGCGAGCGCTGCGGGGTTGAAGATCAAGGTCAACATGGTCCCGTTGCGCGGACAGAACCTCGATCAGGTGATGCCGCTGCTCGATTACTGTCTGGAGCGTGGCTACGAGCTTCGTTTCATCGAGTTGATGCGCATGGGTCACCTGGCCAGCGACTCCAATGCCTTCCTCCAGCAATTCGTCAGCCTTCAGCAATTGCTAAGCCTGATTGGCGAGCGCCACGAGTACCTTCAGGCCGATGCGCCGGTAGACGCGACGGCCGTGCGCTACGAGATTCCGGGCCTAGGCCATTTCGGTGTGATCGCCAACGAGAGCGTGCCGTTCTGCCGAACCTGTTCGCGGCTGCGTCTGTCGTCCACGGGCTGGCTGCATGGCTGCCTGTCATCGAGCAACCGTCACTATGTCGGCGATCTGTTGGACAAACCTCGTCATCAGGCGCTGCCGGCCTTGCAACGACTCCTGGTGAAAGCCTTGGGCGACAAGCAGGAAGTGGCGTTCTCTGGTGGCGCAACCATCATGAAGATCATCGGCGGCTAAGCACCGTCCTTGTAGCAGCTGCCGAGCTTGCGAGGCTGCGTTCGGCTGCGAAGCAGTCGTAAAACCTGTATCCGCGGTTTTTCTGAAATACCGCATCGCCTGATTTCACGACTGCTTCGCAGCCGAACGCAGCCTCGCAAGCTCGGCAGCTGCTACAAGGAGTGTGTGCTTCTCCTGAGCTGGCGCGGAAGCTGCATTCCTTGGCCAATCGCCGGTTTTCCGTCACCGGCCTCTGGAGGGTAGGATGCGTAGCCTGGTTTTGCTGCTGGCCATTTTGGCGCTTGGCGGCTGCATGAATGTCAGCGATATGGCTGAAGGGACTCGCTACCAGATGAGCGACGTAGGGCTGCTGGATCACAGCGACAGTCGCCGCGTACACAATCTTCGTATCCAGCCGGACTCGTTCGTCTACATCGCCCAGGGTGCCTTCATTCCACCGGGCAGTGTCATCTACCCGCGACCTAACGTGATCGCTGAAGTCGCCTTCGAAGGCTTTGTCGAATATTTCCCGATGGTGCGTCGCGCCCGAATGCCGGAAGGTCTCGACCAGGCCATGGCTGAAGCCCGTGCCGCCGGTGCCCATTACCTGTTGTATACCCGTTTCGCCAAGTCCGACGATCGAATCGGCAACTTGGACGAATGGATGGATCAGGAGGCCGTGGACCGTTTCGGGATCGACAGCGGCGTGATTCAGATCAGTTTGATCGAGACCAGCACCCAGTATTTGATTGATACTGCGCGTATCAAGAGTCGTGGCGGTTTACTGACGTTCCACGACACCAAGCCCGAAGACCTTATGGGCCCGCCGCTGGCGCAATATGCACGCAGCCTGCTGGGGCTCAGCGACCAATAACTCAGAGGAGAGCAACATGAGCGGTCCGGAAAAAGCCATCGACTTGTTGGGGCAGATCCCCAAAACCAAAGGCTTGCCGCCGGTCCACTTGTGGAACCCTGACTTCTGCGGCGACATCGACATGCGCATCGCCCGCGATGGCACCTGGTACTACCTCGGTACGCCAATCGGACGCAAGCCGATGGTCAAGCTGTTCTCCACCATCATTCGCCGCGACGGCGATGATTACTTCCTGATCACTCCGGTCGAGAAAGTCGGTATCAAGGTCGACGATGCGCCCTTTGTGGCGATTGCCGTAGACGTTGAAGGCGAGGGTGAAGCTCAACGCTTGTGCTTTACCACTAATGTTGACGAGACGGCTGAAGCAGGCGTCGAACACCCGATTCGCGTGGTGATCGATCCAGTGACGCAAGAACCTGCACCTTATGTGCATGTGCGTACCAACCTCGAAGCCCTTATTCATCGCAACGTGTTCTACCAGCTGGTGGAGCTGGCCGTGCCCCGTGAAATCGACGGGCAAAGCTGGCTTGGCGTGTGGAGCGGTGGCGAATTTTTCCCCATCGGTCTTGAGCCGTAATTGATCAAAATTTGGGAGTCAGCTGGCTCCCGCTCCTTCTGTCACCTCTGGGAAATAGTCCTTGCTCGCCCCGTCCCGTTTCGGTTATCACGTTGTACATGATTAGACAGGTACGATTTGACAAGAAACAACGGGTGGTCGACGAGCTCATCCGGCGCATCGAAAGCGGCCTCATGGAGGATGGCTTTCTGTTGCCGGGCGAGCATCAATTGGCTCAAGAATTCAAAGTCAGCCGAGGCACGCTACGTGAAGCCCTGGCCGAACTGAAACGCCGTCACTACATCGCGACCCAAAGCGGTGTCGGTTCCATCGTCACGTTCGACGGCGTGGTGCTCGATCAGCGCAACGGTTGGGCTCAGGCGCTGGCCGACAGTGGGGCGCTGATCAATACCGAAGTGCTGCGGCTGGAGGCGGTCACCCGTTCTGACCTGCTGTTGCGTTTTGGCACGGATCAGTTCATCACTCTTGACCGTCGCCGCCGCTCCAACGACGGCACGCTGGTCTCCCTCGAACGCTCTTTGATGCCCGCCACCGGAGGTCTGGAAAGCCTGCCGCGTGTCGGTCTGATCGACAATTCCCTGACCATTACCCTGGCCGCCTACGGCTACATCGGTGAGCGCGGCGATCAATGGATCGGTGCAGAACCCTTGAACGCCGAAGACGCCGAGTTGCTCGGTCGCCCGGTCGGCACGGTATTTCTCAAAGCCTTGCGCACCACCTACGACCGAAAAAACCGCTTCATGGAGCAGGTCGAAAGCTTGCTCGACCCTGTGCACTTCCGACTGCACCTGCAATTTGGCACTTCACAATGACCGCGCTCAATCGTGCTCTCGGCGCGTTCTATGGACTGGCGCTGGGGGATGCGCTGGGCATGCCGACGCAATCGCTCAGCCGCGCCGAAATCAAGGCGCGCTTCGGTGAGATCACCGGTCTGGAAGATGCCGGCCCGGACCAACCCATTGCGGCCAACATGCCCAAAGGCTCGATCACCGACGACACCGAACAGGCGATTCTGGTCGCTCGGTTACTGATCGACGGCGAGGGCCGGATCGAGCCGACAGTACTCGCCCAACGGCTGATCGAATGGGAAGCCGGGATGCAGGCCAAGGGCTCGCAAGACTTGCTCGGCCCTTCGACCAAACGCGCGGTCGAGATGATTCTCGCCGGTCATTCTCCGGAAGAGGCGGGACGCTACGGCTCCACCAATGGTGCGGCAATGCGCATCACGCCGGTCGGGATTGCGACGGATATCGCCCAGCCTGAACGCTTCATCAACGCCGTGGTGCAGGCCTGCCAGGTCACTCACAACACTACGCTGGGTATCTCCAGCGCGGCGGCGGTGGCGGCGGTAGTCTCGGCCGGCATCAACGGCATGGACCTGGGCGAGGCGTTGAACCTCGGTCAGCAATTCGCTCAGCAAGCTGAAAACCATGGCCACTGGGTCGCGGGTGGACGCATCGCCTCGCGCATCAGTTGGGCGCGGACCGTCAGCGTCGACAGCGACAAGGCATTGCTGGCGGACCTGATGTATGACGTGATCGGCACGTCGGTGGCCTCCCAGGAATCGGTCGTCGTCTCGTTTGCTTTGGCCCAACAAGTGGCCATCGGCGAAATGAACGCCTTCGAAGCGCTGTGCATGGCTGCGGGATTAGGCGGCGACACTGACACCATCGCGGCGATTCTCGGCGCCATGCTCGGGGCCTGCCTGGGTCTGGAGAGCTGGCCGGTGGCGATGATCGAGCAAGTCAAAGCCGTTAACGATCTGGAACTGGAACCGCTGGTGCGGGGGCTGTTGGCTTTGCGTTGACTGGACTGACGCCATCGCGAGCAAGCTCGCTCCCACAGGTTAGGCGTTGATCTTGAGGTTTTCTCTATTCCTGTGGGAGCGAGCTTGCTCGCGATAGGCGTGCCGCGTACTTGAATTTTTCACCTGCAATGGAACACACAGGTCAACTTCCGCACTTGCCCACAACCACAAAAATGGCAACAGGAGCCTCACATGAATTCATCGACCGCCGGGCCTGGCGCCGGGCAATTGGAAACCCGTGGCATCGAACCGGTGCCGGAGGCCGAGTGTAGCGGTCATCCACTGCAACTGTTCTGGGTCTGGTTCGCGGCCAACATTTCCATCCTCGGCCTGCCGCTGGGCGCCACGCTGGTTGCGTTTCGCGGCCTGGCAATCTGGCAGGCAATCATCGTCGCGATCCTCGGCGCTGCCGGTTCTTTCGCCGTGGTCGGGATCATCTCCATCGCCGGTCGTCGTGGTCGCGCACCGAGCCTGACCCTGTCGCGAGCGATCTTCGGAGTCCGCGGTAATATCGCGCCGACCCTGGTCTCGTTGATGTCGCGCCTGGGTTGGGAAACCGTCAACACCACTACTGCAGCGTTCGTGTTGCTGTCGCTGTGCTCAATCCTGTTTGGCTCGCCGGTGGAAGCCAAAAGCGCACCGGTATTGACCCTTATCTTCATCGCGATTTTCGTGTTGCTGACCTTGTCGGTATCCGGCCTTGGGCATGCGACGTTACTGGTCATCCAGAAGTGGGCCACTTACGTATTCGGCGCACTGAACCTTCTGGTCGGCGGTTTCCTCTGCGCTACCATCGACTGGAGCGCGGTGTTCAACGCCGCGCCCGCACCGTTGAGCGCGATGATCATCGGCGTCGGCACGATGGCGGCCGGCACCGGGATTGGATGGGCCAATGCCGGTGCGGACATGTCGCGCTATCAGCACCGCAGCGTCAAAGCAGCGCGCCTGGTGGCGTCGGCGGCCTTCGGGGCGGGAATTCCACTGGTATTGTTGATCACCCTCGGCGCCCTGCTGTCGGTGGGTAACAACGACCTGGCCTCGGCCACCGACCCGATCATCGCGATCCGCGACATGCTTCCGACCTGGATGGCCGTGCCGTACCTGATCACCGCCTTCGGTGGATTGCTGCTGTCGAACAACCTGTCGGTGTACTCCGCTGGTTTGACCACGTTGACCCTGGGCTTGAAGGTCAAGCGCGTCTACGCGGTGGTGGTTGATATCGTCGCCATCTTTGCCGGTTCGATTTACTTCATGCTGATCGCCGACAGTTTCTATGGTCCGTTCATTACCTTCATTTCCTTGCTGGCAGTACCGATCACGGCATGGGTCGGGATCTTCGTCGTGGACTTGATTCACCGTCATTACTACAGCCCCAAGGATCTGCTGGACGTCAGCCCGAGCAGTGCTTATTGGTATCGCGGTGGCATCGAGTGGCGCGCATTGGGGGCGTGGGCGGTGGCGATCGTGTTGGGCTTCAGTTTCACCACCATCGGCACCACTGAACAAACTGTCTGGTTCCGCGGGTTCCTGTCCGACTCCTGGCTGGGGCATAACGGCCTCGGCTGGATCGTGACGTTCCTGGTGGCGGGTGGGATCTATTTTGTACTCGGTGGTGCCAAGGATCGTCGCTGCGCATTGGTCGAGAGCGCTCATGCCTAAGATGCTGCACACCGGCCAGGTCATGATCGACCTGGTCATGGCCGTGGATAAACTGCCTCAGCCGGGCGGCGATGTGCTGGCACAGTCCGCCAGTTTTGAAGCCGGCGGCGGGTTCAATGTGATGGCTGCTGCACGGCGTAATGGCTTGACGGTGGTCTACCTCGGTCGTCATGGCACCGGTCGTTTCGGTGATCTGGCGCGCGAGGCCATGAAGGTTGAAGGCATTCGGATCGGCACCGCTCAGTGTGCCGAACGGGATACGGGCGTGTGCGTGGCAGTGACCGATGCATCGGCTGAACGCAGTTTCATTTCGTACATCGGCGCCGAGGGCGAGTTGACGGCCGAGGATTTGGCGAGCGTGCGGGCCGAGGCGGGCGACTACGTTTACGTCAGCGGCTACAGCCTGCTGCATGGCGGCAAGGCTCAGGCGCTGGTGGGGTGGGTGATCGGTTTACCGAAGGCGATCAATGTGGTGTTCGATCCAGGTCCTCTGGTCGATTCGCCGGATGCACCGTTGATGCAGGCCTTGGCGCGGCGCATTGATCTGTGGACCAGCAACAGCGTTGAGGCGTTGCGGTTTACCGGGGCGTTGAACATTGCCCAGGCATTGGATCGATTGACCGAGTATTTACCCGCCGACGTATTGATGGTGGTTCGCGACGGCCCGCAAGGGTGTTGGATCAACCAGCGTGGCGACCGTCAGCAGGTGCCCGGTTTCAAGGTTGAGGCAGTGGACAGCAACGGCGCGGGGGATGCGCATGCCGGGGTGTTTGTGGCCGGGTTGGCGCAAGGGTTGTCGGCGCCTGAAGCGGCGCGGCGGGCGAATGCAGCGGCGGCACTCGCGGTCACTCGGCGGGGGCCGGCGACGTCGCCTGGGGTTGCTGAGGTGGATGCGTTGATCAGCAAGACGTTCGGCGCCTGAACGACCGCTATCGCGAGCAAGCTCGCTCCCACAGTTGATCTATGTTGGTCGAGGTATCGGCTGCTGGTATAGATCCAATGTGGGAGCGAGCTTGCTCGCGATGAGGTCCTCAACTCTCCATTATTTAGGCCGCTAACCCGCCTTGCGCAACGCCTCGATCAACTCCTGCTTACGCATGCCCGACCGCCCCGGAATGTTCTTCGCCCGTGCTTCTTTCCTCAAGCTTTCCACGGTTTGCATATCGCGCGAAGCCTTGCTGTTACGAGAGTGACCTTCACGGCTGGCCACAGCACGCCGCGCTGACTCCTTGCGATCTTCAGACTTGGCGCTCGCCGGTTTCTTGCGTCCGGAACCACCCCTGCGTTCTCCGCCCCCCGACTGTTTGTTCACGGTCGCCCAGGCGCGTGCTTCTGCTTCATCCTTCGAGACACCTTTGTGCTCGTAGCTTTCTTCGATGTGCTCGGCTTTGCGCTTCTGCTCGGCGGTGTATTTGTCTTTGCTTCCACGAGGCATGGGATCTCTCCTACATTCGGGATCTTTTGATGTTCAGGTGCTACACATCCAGCATGCGTGCAGCCTCGACACCCGCGGCACTGAGTTTGATCGGCAGATGCAGCGAGTGCTCGCCGGCCCCGTTGCAGATCACATGACCATGCTGAATCAATCCACGATCCTGCAGGGTGGCGAGGGTGCTGGCCACAACTCTCTCCCCCCGGTAATTGTCCAGGACCTCCTTGCCCAGACCACTCGGGTGGGCGTGCAGCAGGCGGGTCAGGACTTCTTTCTCAAGGTTGTTATCGACGTTCATGGTTACCTCTTCATGGATATGGACAGGTTTGTCGTATAGCTCGCGTCGGCGAATTATTGGCTGATACCGCCTTCGGAACCCGAACCACCGGTGGTGGGTTTCGAGCCGATGGCGGGGCCTGCTTTATCGGGCGTCTGGGTGTCTGGCACGCTCACGCCGCCTTGACGGCTCATGTCGTTGCCCTGGAGACGAGGATCAGTGCCGGTCGACGGCGGCAGGCTGCTGCCGATGCTCGCACCGTCAGTGTTCATGCCCGGTGCGCTCTGGAGGGCAGGCGCTTTCGGTTTTTCGACCGGGTCGGTCGGGCCCGTGCCGGACGCCATGGTGGCGGCGAAGGCAGCAGAGGACAACAGGGTGACGAGAGCGAGGGCGGTCAACCTGGACATGATCATGGTGTCGTCTCCGTTTAATAGAGTCCTTACCTGATATTGGTCCGCCCCCGATCTGGATTGGTGCCTGATGAACGACGAACGGTCTAGGCCTGCTGCAACGCTTTGGTGCTGGCGACCTGGCGCCAGATCAGCCGCCCCACAGTGATCAGCCAGTTCAGCAACGCTACCACCAGTACCGTGAGCAGTAACGTCGCCATGCCGTGTTCCACGATGATTTCCCCGGCCAGCAATGGAAAGCCAAACACGCCGATAAAGTAGGACAGGCTGAACAGCAGCAAGGATTGCGAGGTGGTGCCGTGCGGTGCTTCATTGGCCGCGAGGCCGTTGATCACTGAATAGGTCAGTCCGTATCCGACGCCGAGCATCATCGCCGCCAGTACGTAGCTCAAGCCGCCGTCGACGACGAAACCGAACAGCACAATCGAGCCCATCATCAGCCCTGACAGCAGACAGGACGCACGCAGCGGATCGCGCTTGACCACGAACCCGGCGATCAACAGTCGGCTGCTGATCGCTGCGCCCATGAAGCCGAAAAAGAACAACGAGTAGTCGAGCGAGCGGGTCGCCGCGTAACTGGTTTGAAAACTCGACAGACCACCGAATACGCACCCGCCGAGACCGACCATGATGATCGGGAGTACCGCTCTGGAGGACAGTACCTGTGCGGTGGCGCGCCAGGAAATTCCTGCGACTACGGCGGTGGGTGAGGGCGCTTTTTTTAGCTGCGCATCCAGTCGCCAAAACAGCAGAACGCCGATCAGGCTCGCCAGTGCCGCGAGGTAAAACGCCGCCGTCACCGGATAGCCGAAGGCACTGGCCGCGCGGCCGAGCAATGGACCGCTGCCGATCCCGGTCATCATGCTGCCCGACAGTAGCGCGAAGTATTTGGCGCGTTGAGCGGGCGTCACCAGGCTCGCCACAATGATCGGCCCCAGTGTGTAGAACACGCCCCAACCCAGCCCGAGCAGCAGCCCGAAAAACAGCAGCAAAGGGCCAAATCCCGGTGTCAGTGCAAAGCCCAGGCTGGCGGCCACCAGCAGAACGCCGAAGACGGCAATCGAGCGCGCTGCGCCAAGCCAATCGGACAAGTGCCCGGAGATAATCACCGCCGCAAACGTACTGAGCATCGCCGCCGAAATCACGCTGCCGGCATCATGTTCGTTGCCGCCGCGTGAGCCGATCAACAGCGACAGCAAAAACGTCGAGCCATAGGGCAGTGACAGCAAATAACTGGCGAGACAGAACAGGCCGAATAACCTGCTGGAGACTTGCGGTGGTGCGGTAGACATGACCCAGTTCCTTGACCCGATAACGGTGAGTGTCATCTATCTATCATGCAAGGCGCCGATGTTAGGTCCGAGGTTATCGATTTCAGGGTTAGTGATGGCCGGAGTAAAGCGTCGAAAACGTTTATGGTCTGTAGCAGCTGGCGGAGCCTGCGTTCGGCTGCGCAGCAGTCGTGAAACCTGAATACGTGGTTTTCCTGAAACACCTCAGCGTCTGATTTCACGACTGCTGTGCAGCCGAACGCAGGCTTCGCCAGCTGCTACACATGCTCCATAAATCACCTTTGAATTTCCTGTGTGACGTGCACCTCGCGCCGACTTAGTATGGCGTTTTCAACTTTTGACGAAGGCACGTTCATGACCATCGAGATCCGTCCGGCGACCCCCAGCGATGCACCGCAAATCCTCGCGTTCATCACTGAACTGGCCGATTACGAACGTGCCCGCCACGAAGTCATTGCCAGCGTCGCCGACATTGAGCGCAGCCTGTTCAGCGAAGGTGCCACAGCCCATGGCCTGATCTGCCTGCGCGATAGCCTGCCGATCGGTTTTGCGGTGTTCTTCTTCAGCTATTCCACCTGGCTGGGCAGTAACTGCCTGTACCTCGAAGACCTTTACATTACCCCCGAACAGCGCGGCGGCGGTGCCGGTAAAACCTTGCTGCGCCACCTGGCAAAAATCGCCTGCGCCAATGATTGCGGACGCTTTGAGTGGAGCGTGCTGGACTGGAATAAGCCGGCGATCGATTTCTATAAATCCCTCGGCGCGCAGCCACAGGAAGAATGGGTTCGGTATCGGATGGATGGGGCAGTGTTAAGGGAGTTTGCCGCGGGCAATTAAACCCTTAACAGATCGCAGCCTTCGGCAGCTCTACAGATTCGGTGAACGCCGCGATATCGCGGTCGACCTCAAACTCATGAGCTGGCGAAGGCTGCGATTTTTTTTGATTTAATCCCAGTATGTGGGAGCTGTAGTTATATATTGAGATTTGTCGGCGTCCGGGTTTATAGTCCAGCTCACTCACTGCCCATAAACAAAACAGGTGAAGCGATGCTGGCGCAATTGATCGCGCTCGACTGGGGGACAACCTCATTACGTGCTTACAAACTGGCCGCGGGTGGCCAGGTACTCGAACAGCGTTCGCTGTCGTCGGGGATCATGCAGTTGCCGCGCACGCCGCGAGTCATTGCCGGTGGGGAATGCGCTGACGGTTTTGAACTGGCGTTCGATGAGGCCTGCGGTGACTGGCTCGACGCGCAGCCGGATTTGCCGGTGATTGCCTGTGGCATGGTCGGCAGCGCACAGGGCTGGCACGAAGCGCCTTACCGCGACACGCCGGCGAACGTCGCTAGTCTCGGAACTTCCTTACAAATCGTGCGCAGTCTGCGCGGTGTCGATGTGCATATCGTGCCGGGTGTGATTCAGCGTTCGCGTCTGCCGAATGTGATGCGTGGCGAAGAAACCCAGGTACTGGGTGTGCTGCAGAATCTGCCGAACGGGGTGAGCGCTGATCTATTGATCGGGCTGCCGGGCAGTCATTCGAAATGGGTGGAAGTGGCCGATGGCTGCATCGTGCATTTCGATACGTTCATGACCGGCGAAGTGTTCGCCGTGCTCAGTGAACACAGCATTCTGGGGCGCACCCAACAGCGCGGGGCGTCCTTTGATGGTGAGGCATTTGATCGTGGCGTGCAGGTGGCCTTGTCCGCGGACGGCGAGATCGGTCCGCTGTCGACGCTGTTCAGTGCCCGCAGTTTGGGGCTGACCGGTGAACTGAGCGCCACGGCTCAACCGGACTATCTGTCCGGTCTTCTGATCGGTCATGAGCTGGCGGCGCTGGCCAGCGTTTTGAGGCGTCGGCGCAACAACGTTCATCTGCCTTCGATTGTCCTCATCGGTAACTCCCAACTCTGCGCCCGCTACAGCCGTGCCCTCAATGCCTGCGGTTTTGCGCGGGCGACGCTGGCCGAGCAAGCCACCGAACGCGGGTTGTGGCAGTTGGCTGTCGCCGCCGGACTGATTACCCGAACCCCATCCCGTTAAACCCGACTGGAGGTCTGACATGCTCAAGCAAGCACTGGCGCAAAACGGTCTGATCGCGATCTTGCGCGGCCTGCGCCCGCAAGAAGCGGCCGCCATTGGTGAAGTCCTTTATGCCGCCGGATTTCGCGTCATCGAAGTGCCGCTTAATTCCCCTGAGCCGTACGAAAGTATCCGCATCCTGCGCAGTACCTTACCCGCCGATTGCCTGATCGGCGCGGGCACGGTGCTGACGCCGGAACAGGTCGAACAGGTGAAAGCGGCGGGTGGACAGGTGATTGTCATGCCGCATAGCGATGCCAAGGTATTGCGCGCGGCAAAGGCAGCAGGGTTGTTTCTGTCGCCGGGTGTCGCGACGCCGACCGAGGCGTTCGCCGCGTTGGCCGAAGGCGCGGATGTGCTGAAGCTGTTTCCCGCCGAGCAGATGGGGCCGGCCGTTGTGAAAGCCTGGCTCGCGGTGTTGCCGGCAGGAACCGTGTTGGTGCCGGTCGGTGGGATCACCCCGGACAACATGCAGGTGTTTATCGATGCGGGTGTCAAAGGCTTCGGCCTGGGTTCCGGGTTGTTCAAACCGGGCATGAGTCCGCAAAACGTGGCCGTGAACGCCAAGGCGTATGTCGCTGCATGGAAGGCTCTGCGTTAAGACTTTTTGGCGCCGAGCGCGCTGCATCCAATAAGAGAGACAAAGATGAAAATTACCAAACTGACCACCTTCATCGTCCCGCCACGCTGGTGCTTCCTCAAGATTGAAACGGACGAAGGCGTGACCGGTTGGGGCGAGCCCGTGGTCGAAGGACGCGCTCACACCGTGGCGGCTGCCGTCGAAGAATTGTCTGACTACCTGATCGGCAAAGACCCACGCAACATCGAAGACATCTGGACCGTGCTCTACCGCGGCGGCTTCTACCGTGGCGGCGCAATCCACATGAGCGCGCTGGCCGGTATCGATCAGGCGTTGTGGGACATCAAGGGCAAGGCCTTGGGGGTGTCGGTCAGCGATTTGCTCGGTGGTCAGGTGCGCGACAAGATTCGTGTGTATTCGTGGATCGGCGGTGACCGGCCGGCGGACACCGCTCGTGCTGCGAAAGAAGCGGTCGAGCGTGGTTTTACGGCGGTGAAAATGAACGGCACCGAGGAGCTGCAGTTTCTCGATTCCTTCGAAAAAGTCGACCTGGCGCTGGCCAACGTCGCGGCCGTGCGCGATGCCGTGGGCCCGAACGTCGGCATTGGCGTGGACTTCCATGGCCGGGTGCACAAGCCGATGGCCAAAGTGCTGATGAAGGAACTCGACCCGTACAAACTGATGTTCATCGAAGAACCGGTGCTCAGCGAAAACTACGAAGCGCTGAAGGAGCTGGCGCCCCTGACCAGCACGCCGATTGCCCTCGGCGAGCGCCTGTTTTCGCGCTGGGATTTCAAGCGCGTGCTCAGCGAAGGTTACGTCGACATCATTCAGCCCGACGCGTCGCACGCTGGCGGCATCACCGAAACCCGCAAGATCGCCAACATGGCCGAAGCCTACGACGTGGCGCTGGCGCTGCATTGTCCGTTGGGGCCGATTGCACTGGCGGCGTGCCTGCAACTGGACGCGGTTTGCTACAACGCGTTTATCCAGGAGCAGAGCCTGGGCATCCACTACAACGAGAGCAACGACCTGCTGGATTACGTCAAGGATCCACGGGTATTCGACTATGACAAAGGCTTCGTGAAAATTCCGAATGGTCCGGGGCTGGGAATCGAGATCAATGAGGAGTACGTCATCGAACGCGCAGCGGTCGGCCATCGCTGGCGTAATCCGATCTGGCGCCATGCCGATGGCAGTTTTGCCGAGTGGTGAGTGCTGTCTGATTCAACCCCCATTCCCTGTGGGAGCGAGCCTGCTCGCGAAGACGGACTGACATTCAAAATAAATGTCCACTGATACACCGCTTTCGCGAGCAGGCTCCCACACACAAGGGGTAGCGCACGTCTTTAAATCGACCTCAATAAACATAAGAAGAGGCATTCCCCATGCAACCGCAAACCCTCACCGGGCAGGCGTCGTTGGTGACGCCCAGTCGCAAGCGTTTTTTCATCATGGTCCTGCTGTTTATCACTGTGGTGATCAACTATCTGGACCGCAGCAACCTGTCGATCGCGGCGCCGGCGCTGACCAGCGAACTGGGCATCGATCCGATTCACGTCGGGCTGATTTTCTCGGCGTTTGGCTGGACTTACGCTGCCATGCAGATCCCCGGCGGTTGGCTGGTGGACCGGGTTCCGCCGCGGATCCTCTACAGCGTCGCCTTACTGCTGTGGTCGGTCGCCACGGTGATGCTCGGTTTTGCGGCCAGTTTCATCGCACTGTTCGTATTACGTATGGCAGTCGGTGCCCTGGAGGCACCGGCGTACCCGATCAACAGTCGCGTGGTCACCACCTGGTTTCCCGAGCGCGAGCGCGCCACGGCGATCGGTTTCTATACCTCCGGGCAGTTTGTCGGGCTGGCGTTCCTGACACCGGTATTGGCCTGGTTGCAGCATCAATATGGCTGGCACATGGTGTTCGTCAGTACCGGTGCGGTGGGCATTCTCTGGGCGGTGATCTGGTACGCGGTGTATCGCGAACCTCGGGATTTCAAAGGCGCCAACGACGCCGAAATCGATTTGATCCGCGAAGGTGGCGGGTTGGTGGATATCCAGGCTGAACAAGCCAAAGTCAAAGCCAGGTTCAGCTGGACCGACCTCGGGATTGTTCTGAGCAAACGCAAGCTGTGGGGTATTTACCTCGGCCAGTTTTGCCTCAATTCGACGCTGTGGTTTTTTCTGACATGGTTCCCGACCTACCTGGTGAAGTATCGCGGCATGGACTTCATCAAGTCCGGTTTGTTGGCCTCGCTGCCATTTCTCGCGGCCTTCATCGGGGTGCTCTGTTCCGGGTTCTTTTCAGACCTCTTGATCCGTCGCGGTTACACGGTGGGTTTCGCCCGCAAGTTGCCGATCATTGGCGGCTTGCTGATTTCCACCTCGATCATCGGCGCCAACTTCGTCGAGTCGACACCGCTGGTGATTGCGTTCCTCGCGTTGGCGTTCTTCGGCAACGGTTTGGCCTCGATCACCTGGTCGCTGGTTTCAACGCTGGCCCCGGCACGGTTGCTTGGGCTGACCGGTGGGGTATTCAATTTCATCGGCAATCTGTCGGCCATTACCACACCGATCGTTATCGGTTTCCTGGCCACCGGTGATTCGTTCGCACCAGCCATCACTTACATCGCGGTGCTGGCGTTGATTGGTGCACTTTCCTACGTGCTGTTGGTCGGGAAGGTCGAGCGTATCAAGTTGTAGTCGCAGCGGTCGGGCGACCATAATGTCGCCCGTTCACTCGCTCAACGGTAAAGGCTGGATATGCAGGAAGACGCCCCAAAAAACGCCAAGGACACCGCGCCGACCGGTACCCAGACACTGCTTCGTGGCTTGGGTGTGGTTCAGGCCGTGGCCAGTGGCGCCCGCGATCTCAAGGCAATCGCCCGGCTGATCGGCACGACGCGCAGCACCACGCATCGTCTGGCCAGTTGCCTGGTGGACGAGCGTTATCTGCGTGTGGTGCCGCAAGTCGGTTATTTGTTGGGGCCGAAGCTGATCGAACTGGGTTTCCAGGCGCGCGAAGAGTTGCCGCTGGTGACCCTCGCCGGGCCCTATCTGGATGAGTTGTCGGCATTGACCGGCGACACCATTCACCTGGCGATCCGTGAAGGCGACGAAGTGCTGTACCTGCACAAGAATCCGGGGCGCAATGGCCCGGAAATGCGTTCGCGGGTCGGTCATCGCATGCCGTTGGCGCGCACCGGGATCGGCAAGGCATTGATGCTCGATGACACGCCGCAAGAGTGGCAGCGGCTGTACGAAGTCAGCCTGCCAGCGGGTGGAAAAAATCAATTCTGGCCGCAACACCCGGAGCAGTCCTGGGAGCAGTTTCAGCAGCGCATGGTCGAGTACGTGGCAGGTGGTTACGCCTTCGATCTGGAAGATAACGAACCGTCGATCCGCTGTGTGGCGGCGCCCATTCGTGATGCCAGCAAGCGCATCGTTGCCGGCATCAGCATCGCCAGCACCGTGCCTTATATGCCACTGGAAAAAATGGCCGAGCTGATTCCCCTGATCAAAGGGGTCACAGCCCGGCTCTCGGCGGAACTTGGCTTGAAGGTATAAGCCGCGAAGGTTTAGACCTTCAGCGTGGCCATGTCGATGACGAAGCGGTACTTCACGTCGCCCGCGATCATGCGGGTGTAAGCCTCGTTGATCTGACGGATGTCGAGCATTTCGACGTCGCAGGTGATGCTGTGCTCGGCGCAGAAATCCAGCACTTCCTGGGTCTCGGCGATGCCGCCGATCAGCGAGCCGGCCAGTACGCGACGCCCCAACACCAGTTTGGCGGCGTGGACCGGTGGATCAATAGGTTCGATCAAGCCCACCAGAATGTGCACACCGTCGAAACGCAGGGTGTCGAGATAGGGATTGAGATCGTGCTGCACCGGAATGGTGTCCAGCAGGAAGTCGAAATGCCCCGCCGCAGCTTTCATCTGCTCGGCATCGGTGGACACGATCACGTGGTCCGCCCCCTGACGACGACCTTCTTCAGCCTTGCTAGCCGAACGGGTGAACAGTGTGACTTGCGCGCCCATGGCTTTGGCGAATTTGATGCCCATGTGGCCGAGACCGCCCATGCCGAGAATCCCGACTTTGTCGCCAGCCTTCACGCCGTAATGCTTGAGCGGCGAATAGGTGGTGATGCCGGCACACAGGATCGGCGCGGCGCTGGCCAGGTCGAGCTTTTCCGGGATGCGCACCACGAAGTGCTCGCTGACCACGATGCTGTCGGAGTAGCCGCCCATGGTGTTGCTGCCATCGACGCGATCCGGGGTGGCGTACGTCATGGTCGGGCCTTCGAGGCAGTATTGCTCGAGATTCGATTGGCAGGCCTCGCAGCTGCGGCAGGAATCGACCATGCAGCCGACACCGACCAGATCGCCAATTTTGTGTTTGGTGACATTCGCACCAATGGCGGTCACTTTCCCGACGATTTCGTGGCCGGGCATCAGAGGGTAAACGGCAATGCCCCACTCATTGCGTGCCTGATGGATGTCGGAATGGCAGACGCCGCAGTACAGAATGTCGATTGCAACGTCGTCGGCGCGCGGGCTGCGGCGCTCGAATTTTACGGGGGCGAGGGGAGTGGTGGCCGACTGGGCGGCATAACCGATGGCGGTGTACATGAGGAACCTCGCAAAAGCTGTGACAAGTGAGGCGACGCATTTTGGGCGCCGTACCCGCTACCGACCATGGCGATTCCTCCGGGTGTCATGCCTAATCCTCCGGCATCGGCTTTCGAGTGGACGCAATGGCGATCAGACCTGCGATGATGCTTTCATCCCTTTTTTCGCGACTTTTTTTGTGAAGAGCTCTCATGTTGTTGACACGTCATCTCGATGCCAATGCCGCGCTGGTTTCGCTGATTCAGCCGTTGGCGATCCGTGACGGGTTCGTCCCGACCGCGTTGCCGGGTGTGCAGGTTTTGCGAGCCGGCTGCGATGTGGCTCGTGGTCCGCAGATTTACGAGCCTAGCCTGGTCATCATCGCCCAAGGCAGCAAATTGGCGTATCTGGGGCCGCGTACGTTGGAGTACGGCGCCGGGCATTATTTGATTCAGGCATTGCCTGTGCCGTTTGAGTGCGAAACGTTTTCGGCACCGGATGGACCGATGCTCGGGGTTTCGATCGCCATCGACCGGGCGTTGCTCGGAGAGTTGGTGTTGGCCATGGGGCTGGTGCCGGGGCGCAATATTCCCGCTCAGACACCTGAGTCCATGACCTCGGCAGTGCTCGACGATGCCATGCGCGGTTGTGTGGAACGGTTGTTGCGCTGTCTGTACGATCCGCTGGAATGCCAGATCATGGGCCCGGCGCGGTTGCGTGAATTGTTGTTCGTCGCGTTGCGGGGACCGCAGGCCGATGTGCTACGGGCATTGGTGGAACAGCAGGGGCAATTCGCCCGGATTGCGGCTTCACTCAACCATCTGCATGGGCATTTTACTGAACCGTTGAACGTCGAGACGCTGGCCGCCTGCGCGAACATGAGCGCCTCGACTTTTCATGAACACTTCAAACGCAGCACGCTGTTGTCGCCGGTGCAGTACTTGAAGCGGTTGCGACTGCTCAAGGCGCAGCAGTTGTTGCTCGCCGAAGGTTTGGGTGTGGCGCAAGTTGCGCATCGGGTGGGGTATCAGAGTACGTCGCAGTTCAGCCGCGAGTACAAGCGCTACTTCGAACGTAACCCTGGCGACGAACGCGCTGCCTGACACACCTTTGATCCCACAGGGGTAGTGGGTGTTTCCATAAATAGCAGGCAACAAAAAGGCCCCCATTTCGGGAGCCTTGATGTTCAGGCGTTCGACTTACATGTTCGGGTAAGTCGGGCCGCCAGCACCTTCTGGTGCCACCCAGGTGATGTTCTGTGCAGGGTCCTTGATGTCGCAGGTCTTGCAGTGAACGCAGTTCTGGGCGTTGATCTGGAAGCGCTTCTCGCCGTCTTCTTTGGTCACCACTTCGTACACGCCGGCCGGGCAGTAACGCTGGGCAGGCTCATCGTACATCGGCAGGTTTTTGCTGATCGGGATGCTTGGGTCGGTCAGCTTCAGGTGGCACGGTTGTTCTTCTTCGTGGTTAGTCCCCGAGATGAATACCGAGCTCAGTTTATCGAAGCTGATCTTGCCGTCCGGTTTCGGGTAATCGATCTTCTTGCAGTCGGCCGCGAGCTTGAGGCAAGCGTAATCCGGCTTGGTGTCGTGCAAGGTGAACGGCAGTTTGCCGCCGAAGATGTTCTGGTCGAGCCAGTTGAAACCGCCACCGACGATAGCGCCGAACTTGTGGATCGCCGGGCCGAAGTTGCGGCTGGCGAACAGTTCGTCGTAGAGCCAGCTCTTCTTGAACGCGTCGACGTAGGTGGTCAGCTCTTGCGTGCCATCCAGGTCGGCGAACAGTGCGTCAGCCACCGATTCAGCGGCGAGCATGCCGGACTTCATCGCGGTATGGCTGCCTTTGATCTTGGCGAAGTTCAGGGTGCCGAGGTCACAGCCGATCAGCGCGCCGCCCTTGAACACCATTTTCGGCAGCGAGTTCAGGCCGCCCTTGCAGATGGCGCGGGCGCCGTAGCTGATGCGCTTGCCGCCTTCGAGGTACTGCTTGAGTACCGGGTGATGCTTGAGGCGCTGGAACTCGTCGAACGGCGACAGGTAAGTGTTGCTGTAGGACAGGTCGACGATCAGACCCACTACCACCTGGTTGTTTTCCAGGTGATAGAGGAACGAACCACCGGTGTTCTCGGTGCCCATGATGTCCAGCGGCCAACCGGCGGTGTGTACCACCAGGCCTGGCTGATGCTTGGCCGGGTCGACTTCCCAGATTTCCTTCAGGCCGATGCCGTAGTGCTGGGCGTCAGCTTCGCTGTCGAGATTGAAACGCTTGATCAGCTGCTTGCCGATGTGGCCGCGGCAACCTTCGGCGAACAGCGTGTATTTGCCACGCAGTTCCATGCCCGGGGTGTACAGGCCTTCTTTCGGATGGCCTTCGCGGTCCACACCCAGGTCGCCGGTGATGATCCCGCGAACCACGCCGTTCTCGTCGAACAACGCTTCCTGCGCGGCGAAGCCTGGGTAGATTTCTACACCCAGGTTCTCGGCCTGCTGGGCCAGCCAGCGGCACAGGTTGCCCAGGGAGATGATGTAGTTGCCTTCGTTGTGCATGGTCTTGGGCACAAAGAGGTCAGGAATTTTCTGCGCGCTGTCGGCGTTCTTGAGCACGAAGATGTCATCGCGGGTGACCGGCGTATTCAATGGCGCGCCGAGTGCTTTCCAGTCCGGGAACAACTCGTTCAGGGCGCGTGGTTCGAACACGGCACCGGACAGGATGTGAGCACCGACTTCGGAGCCTTTTTCGACCACGCAGACGCTGATTTCCTTACCGGCTTCGGCGGCCTTCTGCTTCAATCGGCAGGCAGCGGAAAGACCAGCGGGGCCGGCACCGACGATGACGACGTCGAATTCCATGTATTCGCGTTCCACAGGTTATCTCCTACTCAAGGCTCAACAGTTTTTTTTCTAATTGGAGGTTTGATGTCGCATCCATGAACCCCTGCGCGAGCGGGGGAGAGGACAATCGATGAACCACCTTTCTCTTTGGGTGGCGCATTATATCTACACCACTCTCAGCGTCCAATACAAACGTTTGTTTGAATTGGCTCCAGGCCAGATAAATCAAAGTCACGCGGCTTATGAACGGCCATTTTGCCGTATTGACCGGAATAGGCGTTCCGGTCAAGATACGGTCGGTTTTGCGCTCGCCGTAGGCTGACTATAGGTTTCAAGAGCACCTCTAAAGACAGGGCGATGGCAGTACCCGGTAATGCGTTGCGATCTTTGTCCACGCAGTTTACACGCCGCGATAATGAATGACTCGTCAGTCATCGCTGACGAACGGTCATTACTGTCGTGAGCAAGTTCACCGGATCCAGTGCCAGCGTTTTTAGAGGTGCCCTTGCGCCGATGAGCATTATCCGCCAGGTTCGCCTAGGCGACTTTCTTTTCACCGGAGAGTAACGAGGAATCCATGAAGGTTCTTGTAGCTGTCAAACGCGTTGTGGATTACAACGTCAAGGTTCGCGTCAAGGCGGACAATTCCGGCGTCGACCTCGCCAACGTCAAGATGTCGATGAACCCGTTCTGCGAAATCGCAGTGGAAGAAGCCGTGCGCCTGAAAGAGAAAGGCGTTGCGACTGAAATCGTCGTCGTCTCCGTCGGCCCGTCTACCGCTCAAGAGCAACTGCGCACCGCGCTGGCTCTGGGTGCCGACCGCGCCATCCTCGTCGAATCCGCCGAAGACCTGACTTCCCTGGCCGTTGCCAAACTGTTGAAAGCGGTTGTCGACAAGGAACAGCCTCAGCTGGTGATCCTTGGCAAACAAGCCATCGACAGCGACAACAACCAGACTGGCCAGATGCTCGCTGCATTGAGCGGCTACGGTCAGGGCACGTTTGCTTCGAAAGTCGAAATCAGCGGCGACAGCGTTGCCGTGACTCGCGAAGTCGACGGCGGCGCGCAGACAGTTTCCCTGAAACTGCCGGCCATCGTCACCACCGACCTGCGTTTGAACGAGCCGCGCTACGCGTCCCTGCCAAACATCATGAAAGCCAAGAAGAAGCCTCTCGAAGTGCTGACTCCGGACGCTTTGGGCGTTTCCACCGCCTCCACCAACAAGACCGTCAAAGTCGAAGCGCCTGCGGCACGTAGCGCGGGTATCAAGGTCAAGTCGGTGGCTGAACTGGTCGAGAAACTGAAAAACGAAGCGAAGGTAATCTAAATGACTATCTTGGTTATTGCTGAACACGACAACAAAGTAGTGGCCCCGGCCACACTGAACACTGTGGCGGCTGCCGCCAAAATCGGTGGTGACATCCACGTTCTGGTTGCAGGCCAAGGCGTTAGCGCTGTGGCTGAAGCCGCTGCGAAAATCGCTGGCGTGGCTAAAGTGCTGGTGGCTGACAACGCCGCCTACGCTCACCAACTGCCGGAAAACGTAGCCCCGCTGGTTGCAGAGTTGGGCAAGGGCTACAGCCACATCCTGGCTGCCGCTACTTCCAACGGCAAAAACATCCTGCCGCGCGTTGCCGCTGCACTGGACGTTGACCAGATCTCCGAGATCATCTCGGTGGAAAGCGCTGACACCTTCAAGCGCCCGATCTATGCCGGTAACGCCATCGCTACCGTGCAATCGAACGCTGCCGTGAAAGTGATCACCGTGCGTGCCACCGGTTTCGACCCGGTGGCTGCTGAAGGTGGTTCGGCTGCCGTTGAAACCGTTGCTGCTGCTCACGACGCTGCGATTTCCAGCTTCGTTGGCGAAGAACTGGCCAAGTCCGATCGGCCGGAACTGACCGCTGCCAAGATCGTCGTTTCCGGCGGCCGCGGCATGCAGAACGGCGACAACTTCAAACACCTGTACGCCCTGGCCGACAAGCTGGGCGCGGCCGTCGGAGCTTCGCGCGCCGCGGTCGACGCAGGTTTCGTACCCAACGACATGCAGGTCGGTCAGACCGGCAAGATCGTTGCGCCACAGCTGTACATCGCCGTCGGTATCTCCGGCGCGATCCAGCACCTGGCCGGCATGAAAGACTCCAAGGTGATCGTTGCGATCAACAAGGACGAAGAAGCGCCGATCTTCCAGGTGGCCGATTACGGCCTGGTGGCGGATCTGTTCGAAGCTATCCCTGAGTTCGAGAAGCTGGTCTAATCCAGCGGCCTGACTTATAAAGAGCCCGACCTTTTGGTCGGGCTTTTTTTTTGTTCTTCCTGTAGGAGCGAGCTTGCTCGCGATGGACTTTAACGTTGACGCGCACTTTGGATAAACGCGGCGTACTGGAGATCATCGCGAGCAAGCTCGCTCCTACAGGGTATAACCGGGTTTGAGTGGAGAATGTCGCCATGGATCTGCGCCGAGTGTTGGGTCGGTCAGTACTGCTAGGGCTATCGGTGTTGCCAGCCCTGTCCATAGCAGCGGGCAAGTGCGAACGCCTCGTGGTGACCGGCAGTCCGGATGCGCCCCCGTATCTGTGGCAAGACCCGCAAAACCCCAAGCACCTGATCGGCGCCAGTGCCGATCTGTTAAAGCAAGTAGCGGGGCAGTTGGGCATCAAGGTTGAGCTGCTTTATGCCGGCAGCCGTTCCCAGGCCCTCGACGAAGTGCGCAGCGGGCGCATGGACATGCTTGCCGATGCATCACTGACGGTCAGCGAGCTGGAAGCCCTGGATTACATTCATCCGCCGTTGCTGGAAAACGATTACCTTGTCTGGACTCGCAAAGACTCGGCATTGGTTTACAACGAAGCACAGGACCTTCACGGTCATCCCGGCGCATTGTCGCAAAAATCTCGAATGACCCCGGCATTCGGCACCTTCGCCGAACAGCAATTGACCCTCGTACGCACTAAAAACCTGACGCAGGCCTTTCAGAAGTTGCTGTTGGGCGAGGTGGAATATGTGCTGGCCGGACGCTACTCGGGCATGGCGGCCGCGCAGACACTAAGCATGGACAGCGACCTGGTTGCTCGTTCGCAGCCGGTCGACAAACCCGGTCTGTTCCTCGCGGTTTCCCATAACTCCGCCTGCAACGATCCATGGTTGCGCGGACAGCTGGCCAAAAAGATGACAGAATTGCCCGCGTCCGGACTGACGGAAGCCGTCCTGCAACGCAACATCGAGCGTTGGAAATCGCAGCAGCAACAACCCGTCAGTACCTCAAAACAGTAGGGATTCTTAGTGAGTATTCGACCTCTTTTCGCTGCCCTGGCCGTTCTGGCTCTGGCGGGTTGTGCAGCCGATCCGGCGCCGAATGAACAAATACGTTTGACCGAACAGGCACTTGAACAAGCCAAGGCCGTGGGCGCCAACGCCGACGACGTGCCGGAGATGAAGCTGGCCGAAGAAAAATTCGCCCGTGCCCAGGGCAACATGGCGGATCAGTCCTACAAACACGCCCGCATGCGGGCCGAACAGGCCGAGCTGGATGCGCGTCTGGCCGAAGCCCGGGTCCTGACCCTCAAAAGTGAAGAGCAGCTGAACGTGCTCAATACCCGCATCACTCGCCTGCGCAAGCAATTGGGAGATGCCCAATGAGCCTCAAATCCAAAGTGCTTGGCGGTTTGATCCTGGCCGGTTGCGCCAGCCTTTACGGTTGCGCCGGCCAGCAGAGTGAGGCCGCGCTGCAGCAGGCCGGTAGCGATTTCCAGAAGGTCAAGGAAGACGCCAATGTGCTGCGTATTGCACCCAAGGACGTGATTCGCGCCGGTGAGTCCCTGGCCCGCGCGGATCGGCTGTCCAGTTACTGGGGCAGCGGGCCCGACGTGCTGCATTACGCTTATCTGAGCCAACGCTACAGCGAGATCGCTCGGGAGCACACCAATCAGGTGCTCAACGAAGAGCGTGCGGCCAAACTCGACCTGGAGCGTCAGCGCCTGCAACTGGCCCTGCGAGAATCCAAACTGCTGAGCGTGCAGCAGCAGGGCAAGTGGCTCGAAGAACAGATCGTTGCGCTGGCCACCACTCAGACCGACCGTGGTCTGGTGATGACACTGGGCGATGTGCTGTTCGACACCGGCGAAGCAGAGTTGAAAAACTCCGCCAACCGAGTGGTATTGAAAATCGTCCAGTTCCTGCAGCTCAACCCCAAACGTGTGGTGCGGATCGAAGGTTATACCGACAGCACCGGCGGCAAACAGGACAACCTCAAGCTGTCGCGTGACCGAGCACAATCGGTGGCGGATGTACTGATAGACCTTGGCATCGACGAAAAACGTATTCAGGTCGAAGGCTACGGGGACGAATATCCGGTGGACGTAAATGCCTCCGAGCGAGGTCGTGCACAGAACCGTCGTGTGGAAATTGTGTTCTCCGACAAAAAAGGCCAGCTCGGCGCCGCCCGCTAAGGGGGGCGCCAGTAGCCCTGTAGGAGCTCCAACCCGGCCTGTCAGTCAGCGCCGGGTTTTTTTGCCTGCCGATTACCTCGCACCTATCCATAAAAGCAGTACAGATTTTGCTGACACCGCACTGTATGGTCGACTATTGTGGCAACTGTCCCCGTACACTTCTAAACTGTTCCGGTATTGTTTCACACAAGAATAAAATGCCCGTGAAATCGAGTGCTGCGTCATGACCAATCTTTTGCTCTACCAACGTATTGCTCAACAACTGGCCGAAGACATCCGCCGCGGTGTCTACCAACCGGGGGAGCGCGTGCCTTCGGTGCGCAAGATGAGCTCGCAGCTCAATGTCAGCCATGCCACGGTGTTGCAGGCTTACGCCAATCTCGAAGATCAGGGGCTGATCCGTGCCCGCCCGCAGTCGGGTTACTACGTGCACCAGACGCCAGCGCTGACGGCACCGACGCCGGATATCGCCCGGGTCGAGCGCCCCGGTCTGGTCACTCGCAGCAGCATCATTCAGCAAGTACTGGTCGAATCCCGCCGCGAGGGCGTGTTCCCGTTGGGCGCCGCAGTGCCGAGCGTCGATTACCTGCCCGTGCGGGCGCTGCATCAGCAACTGGCTAAAGTCACCCGCTTCCATAGCCCTCGGGCTTTCAGCTATATGTTCAGCCCGGGTTTTGAGCCGTTGCGCCGACAAGTAGCGATTCGCATGCGCGATGCTGGCGTGGTGGTCGATCCGTCGGAAGTGGTAATCACCCACGGTTGTGTCGATGCCTTGCAGATGTCATTACGCGTGCTGACGCGGCCAGGTGATCTGATTGCTGCTGAATCGCCGACCTATTACGGTCTGCTGCAACTGGCAGACTTATTGGGCCTCAAGGTCATCGAGATTCCCAGCGATCCGGCTACTGGCATGAGCCTTGAGGCTCTGCAGTTGGCGGCTAACCAGTGGTCGATCAAGGCGCTGGTGCTGACCACTCGTCTGAGCAATCCTTTGGGCGGCACCATGCCCGAAGAACGGCAGAAGCAACTGCTGCGGCTGGCCTCGGATTTCGATATCCAGATTGTCGAAGACGATATCTACGGCGAGTTGATGTTTGAACAAGGTCGCACCAAATCGCTCAAGGCCTACGATCGGCTGGACAGGGTGATCTATTGCTCAAGCTTCTCCAAAACCCTGTCGCCGGGCGTGCGGATCGGCTGGATGATTGCCGGCAAGTACCAGCAGGAGATCCAGCGCTTGCAAACCTTCAGTACGCATTCCGCCTGTAGCGTCACGCAGATGGGCATTGCGGCTTACCTGGAGAACGGCGGCTACGACCGTCACTTGCGCTACATTCGTCAGGAATACCGCAAGAATCTCAGCGCCTTTCAGCTGGCGGTGCAGCAGTATTTTCCGGAAGGTACACAGATGACCCGACCGACCGGCGGTTTCATTCTGTGGGTCAGTCTGCCAGGGCGGGTCAACACGCAGGAGCTGCACGTACGGGCCTTGCAGCAAGGCATCAGTATCGCCCCGGGGTTGATTTTCAGTAACACCGAGCAGTTCAATCACTGTATTCGGCTGAACTGCGGGATACCCTGGAATCGTGAAGCCGAGCGAGCATTGATGACCCTTGGCCTGCTGGCCACTCAGCTCTGCCAGGAGACGGCTGGCGGCATTTGATAAAACGGACAGGTTGTTCCTGTCCGCGCTTGTCTTGTGACGTGCAACAAGCCAGCATATGGCCCTCTGCCGTTAGTGCTGTTGAGTCCATGAAACCGATTTTTCCTGCCGCCTGGCTGTCGATCTGCCTGTTGATAACCTGTCCGGCCGAAGGTGTGGTGGCGGCTTCCCTACAGGAAAAGCCGCTAACAAGCGCCACCGCGAAAAAAACATTACCCATCAAGAATGTCGCGCCGGTCAAAAAGAAACCGGCAGCCGTCAAGAAACGTCCACCGATTGCCTCAAAATCGATGCCGGCCAGCGAAGTGGTGAAAACCCAACTTCCTTCGGCCAACCTGGATTTGAGCCTGCCCAAGGATATGGTCGAAGAATTGAAGCCGGAGGGTACGGTCACGTTACCCCGGCACGATGTAGTGCTGCCGCAAATGTTTGGAGAAAAGACAGACAGCAGCCCCTTTCAACTCAATGGGCGGCTGATCAAGAACGGAATGGGCTTACAGCTGCGCAACGAAGAACGCCGTGAAGTCGAAGGTGCTGCGTTGGATTTTGAGTTCAAGCGCTGATTTTTCTATCCATCCACGACCCGCCAACCAGACGCTTTGTCGGAGACTGGTCAGTCACCTTCGTTTCAGCGAAAAAACCCGGTCCCAGGTAATTTTAAACAACTGTTTTAGCGGTTACTCTGTGCCACGTCCTTTAACACATCGCCCGTCGCGAGGAGCTCGTCGTCATGAAATGCCGTGAAGGCTGTGGCGCCTGTTGCATTGCCCCTTCCATCAGTTCGCCAATTCCCGGTATGCCCAATGGCAAAGCGGCCGGAGAACGTTGCCTGCAACTGTCTGTCGATAATCTGTGCAGTATTTTCGGAAAACCGGAACGTCCGGCGGTTTGCTCGGCGTTTGAAGCCGATGTCGAGGTGTGTGGAGGCAGCAGTGAGGAAGCCATCAAGCTACTTGGTTGGTGGGAGCAAATGACGGCGGCGTGATGTATTCAACGAACGGAACTTCAACAACAAGGAATAAGACTATGGGTTCGCTGCATCGTTTGGCTGTGCTATGTGGTTTGACGGTTGTGCTGGCTACTTCGGTCGCTCAGGCCGAAGACTGGAAAACCGCCAAGGACGAAGACGGCATCAAGGTTTCGTTGAGTGAAGTCGCTGGCTCCGACTACAAGGCCTACCGGGGCGTCACCGTCATGAAAACCACCATTGCCAAACTGCGGGCGTTGCAAGAAGACGTGCCGGGAGCCTGCGCCTGGATTCACGAATGCAAGACCCAGAAGCTGCTCAAGCATGAGGGTGATCAGAGCTGGACGTACACTCAGTTCAACACCCCATGGCCGGTCACCCCGCGTGATTCGGTGTTGCATGTCACCACCGTCGAAGGCGCCGATGGCAGCCTGACCCGCAAACTCGAAGGCGTGCCGAAGTACGTTCCCGAAGAGAAAGGTTTCGTGCGGGTCGCCAAGGTCGAGGGCTTCTGGAAATTCGTACCCAAGGGCGACCAGATTGAAGTGACCTATCAGGTGCATACCGAGCCGGGCGGCAGCATACCGTCGATGGTGGCCAACAAGTTCGTGGTCGATGCGCCGTTCAATACCTTGAAAGCCCTGAGAGCGCGCGCCGAGAAGTAAACGTGTCGCTCTTTTGATAAGATGCCCCGACTTGTTCGGGGCGTTTTGCTTTTTGCGCTTTAATTTGTTTCTAATTATACGTTGCACGAAATTTTCACAAAGCCCCCAAGACAATTCGCCCGCGCCAGGAATGCCCGGCAGTAATCCATGGCAATGCTGCGGTCGATCGTGCACCATTTACTCACCGCGCAAGCCACGGGGCCGAGGCATGGCCAATAGATGGCAGGGCGCAGCTTTATTTTTGAAACTTAAACTTCCAATGGGTCCTAAAACGACATGGCAATCCCGGACGCCCTGAATCAGCAGCGAGCTTCAAGTCGCCTGCTGCAACCGACCGTCAAATCGCATCTGGCCTACACGCTTTTGTGTGCCTTGGTCATGATGGTCATGTTCAGCCTGCTGCGCGTCGCGCTGTTGGTCTACAACCGGTCGATGATCCTCGATACACCAGCCTCGACCTTCCTCGAGGCATTTGCCAACGGTCTGCGCTTCGACGTGCGCCTTGTGGTCTATCTCTCCATTCCGCTGGTGCTGGCGCTGTTCAGTGCCCGGGCCATGGCGGCTCGTGGGTTCTTTCGTTTCTGGTTGACCGTTACCTCCAGCATTGCGCTGTTCCTCGGCTTGATGGAGATGGATTTTTACCGTGAATTCCACCAGCGCCTCAACGGCCTGGTCTTCCAGTATGTAAAGGAAGATCCGAAAACCGTGATGAGCATGCTTTGGTACGGTTTCCCGGTGGTTCGCTACCTGCTGGCCTGGGCCGTGGGCACTTTTATTCTGACGCTGGGGTTCAAGGGCGCCGACCGCGCCACCCGTCCTCGCGGTCCATTCAGCGGCGGCAGCATAGGCACGCGCCAGGTCGCTCCGTGGTATGCGCGTATCGCGGTGTTCGTGGTGTGCCTGATGGTCTGCGTGGTTGCCGCTCGTGGCACTCTGCGTCAAGGCCCGCCGTTGCGTTGGGGGGACGTCTACACCACTGACTCCAACTTCGCCAACCAGTTGGGCCTCAATGGCACCTTGCAACTGATTGCCGCGGCCGAGAGCCGGATGTCGGACGAGCGCAGTAACATCTGGAAAGCGAGGCTGGATCAGCCATTGGCCGAACAGACCGTGCGTGACATGCTACTGACCTCGGGCGACAAGCTGGTCGATGCCGACATCGCCGCGGTACGCCGTAACTACACACCTGACGCCAACAAGACCCTGCCGATCAAGAATGTCGTCGTCATTCTGATGGAAAGCTTCGCCGGTCACTCGGTGGGTGCTTTGGGTCGTCCGGGCAACGTCACGCCATACTTCGACAAATTGTCGAAAGAAGGTTTGTTGTTCGACCGTTTCTTCTCCAACGGAACCCATACCCACCAAGGCATGTTCGCCACGATGGCCTGCTTCCCTAACCTGCCGGGTTTCGAGTACCTGATGCAGACCCCGGAAGGCAGCCATAAATTGTCTGGCCTGCCGCAACTGCTCAGCGCTCGTGACTACGACAACGTGTACGTCTACAACGGCGATTTTGCGTGGGACAACCAGTCGGGTTTCTTCAGCAACCAGGGCATGACCAACTTCATTGGTCGTAACGACTACGTTAACCCGGTGTTTTCCGATCCTACGTGGGGCGTGTCCGATCAGGACATGTTCAACCGTGGTCTGGAAGAATTGAAAGCACGCGATGGCAAGGACAAAAAACCGTTCTATGCCTTGCTGCAAACCCTCTCCAACCACACGCCATACGCGATGCCTACGCCATTACCGGTGGAGCCTGTAACTGACCGTGGCACCCTCAACGAGCATTTGACCGCGATGCGTTACTCCGACTGGGCGCTGGGTCAGTTCTTCGAGAAGGCGCGTAAAGAGCCGTATTTCAACGAAACCCTGTTCGTGATCGTTGGCGACCACGGTTTTGGCGACGAACAGCAAATCACCGAAATGGACCTGGGCCGCTTCAACGTACCGATGCTGATGATCGCGCCGGGCATCCAGGAAAAATTCGGTCAACGTGACCACACGGTAGGCACGCAGATCGACATCGTGCCGACCATCATGGGGCGCGTAGGTGGCGACGTGGTGCATCAATGCTGGGGTCGTGATCTGCTGAATCTTCCGGAAGGCGACAAGGGTTTCGGCGTAATCAAACCTTCGGGTAATGATCAGACAGTCGCATTGCTGACCGCGGACCGAGTGTTGGTACTGCCCAAAGATATGCCGCCGAAGCTTTATCAGTACGAACTGGGGGCCAATCCGAAAGGTGAGGTTATTCCGACATCGGGCGACGAAGCAGCCCTCCAGCAGAAACTTGAGTCGTTCTTGCAGACTGCGACCAAAAGCCTGCTCGACAACACCGCCGGTGTGGTTGACGGCAAGCCGGACTAAGTTTGGCGCAATAAAAAAAGAGGCCCATCAAAATGGGTCTCTTTTTTTTTGCCTGCCAATTCTTTATATCTTGCCAAGCAACAGCAGGATCAACAGCACCACCAACACCACACCGATGATACCCGATGGGCCATAACCCCAACTTCTGGAATGCGGGAACACTGGCAAACCACCGACCAGCAACAGGATCAGGATAACGATAAGAATTGTGCCCATGTCTATTTCCTTGTTGGAAGTGTTGTGGAAAGACCTAGCCTTTTAACGATCAGCTGGAATGCAATTAATTCGAGCTGCTTACAAAATCCGACTGGCGCGAATGAATGAAAATTCCAAGTTTTTTTAATATTTTTTGAAGAAGGGTTTATTTCGTTTTTTGTTGGTTCTGGTTAACGCTGTCGCTCCCACGGTTTGCTCGAACCATTCAGCAATCTGATGGAGCGTGGGTCGGGCAATATCCTTCGCTACACTCGGCGCATCTTTCCCCGAACAACAAGGCTGTTTGCTATGCAAAATCGCATGATGATCACTGGCGCGGGCTCGGGCTTAGGTCGCGAAATCGCGTTGCGCTGGGCCCGTGAAGGCTGGCAGTTGGCGTTGTCGGATGTCAGCGAGCCTGGCCTGCAGGAAACCTTGAAGCGGGTTCGCGAAGCCGGCGGCGATGGTTTTATCCAGCGTTGCGATGTGCGTGACTACAGTCAACTGACCGCCTTCGCCCAGACCTGCGAAGAGAAGCTCGGCGGCATCGATGTGATCGTCAACAATGCCGGCGTTGCCTCCGGCGGATTCTTCAATGAACTGTCCCTGGAAGACTGGGACTGGCAGATCGCGATTAACCTGATGGGCGTGGTCAAGGGTTGCAAGGCTTTCCTGCCACTGCTGGAAAAAAGTAAAGGCAAAATCATTAACATCGCCTCCATGGCAGCCCTGATGCAAGGCCCGGCCATGAGCAACTACAACGTCGCCAAGGCGGGCGTGGTGGCATTGTCCGAAAGCCTGCTGATCGAACTGGCGCAGCAGGAAATCGGCGTACACGTGGTGTGCCCGTCGTTCTTCCAGACCAACCTGCTGGATTCCTTTCGTGGCCCGACGCCCGCGATGAAAGCCCAGGTTGGCAAACTGCTCGAGAGTTCGCCGATCACTGCCGCCGACATTGCGGATTACATCTACCAACACGTCGCCGCCGGAGAGTTCATGATCCTGCCCCACGAACAGGGCCGCATGGCCTGGGCGATCAAACAGAAAAATCCGCAACTGCTCTACAACGAAATGACGCTCATGGCCGACAAAATGCGCGCCAAGGCCAAACAAACCGCAGACTGAACTTGCCCGGACGCAACACCGTCGTTAGGGTGGCCGCAACCGGCCATCCCAGCGAGACGTTTGCATGCTCAATTACCTGTGGTTTTTCCTCGCCGCGCTGTTTGAAATCGCCGGCTGCTTTGCTTTCTGGATGTGGCTGCGCCAAGGCAAAAGCGCCTGGTGGGTCGTGCCGGCGCTGCTCAGCCTGACCTTGTTTGCAGTGCTGCTGACCCGGGTCGAAGCGACCTACGCCGGTCGCGCCTATGCCGCCTACGGCGGCATCTACATCATTGCGTCAATTGGCTGGCTGGCGGTGGTCGAGCGGATTCGCCCGCTGGGCTCGGACTGGTTCGGCGTGGCGCTGTGTGTGATAGGGGCCAGCGTCATCCTTTTCGGCCCGCGCCTATCCGCTTCCTGACGGACCTGTCCTACATTTAACGGGTTTGTCAGACGTTTCCGTAAGGGTGGTGCGCCGAGCGTTGTAGGCTGGGACTGATTTGCCTGCATCGCATTGAAGCCCCGCGCAGCGCCGGGCATCTTCAAGGTCCGGTAACCCTGAAGGACGAATACCATGCTTGTACTTAGCCGCGTTGTAGGCGAATTGATTTCCATCGGTGACAACATTACGGTGCGCATTGTGGCCGTCAACGGCGGTAGTGTGCGCTTCGGCGTAGAAGCGCCACCCAACGTCAATGTGCACCGGGCTGAAGTCTATGAGCGCATTCAGGTCAAACGGGCAAAAGCCAAAAGTCGCTGAACATCTCAGTCAAACAGGTGCTTGGGCACATCATGCTTGAGCATTAACTGGCATTGCTCGCTTTCCGGATCGAAGACAATCAGCGCCTGGCCCTTGGTCAATGCCTGGCGCACACGCAATACACGGGTTTCCAGCGGAGTGTCATCACCGTTGTCTGTGCCGTCACGGGTCACGAAATCCTCGATCAGGCGGGTCAGGGTGTCGACTTCAAGTTGGTCGTGGGGAATCAGCATAGGTACCTCGGCTAAACAATGGCGCGATGCTACGGCGAATGAAGGATTGCGGCTAGTCTGGGGGGAATGGGCGTCTGGCCTGACGCCTTCGTCGGAACGCCGCCCGGAGCAGGCTCGCTCCCACAAATTGACCGAGTTCCTGCAGGAGGAGCGTAGTCAACTGTGGGAGCGAGCCTGCTCGCGAAGGCGATGGAACAGGCGGCACACGATAAGTTATAAGTTGGGGCGTCAGACTTTTCCGCGGACCAGTTGGCGCAAGGCAAAACGGTTGGGGTGACACGCCTCGGCGACCGTCCGTGGCAGCGGCAATGGTTCGTTATCCAGCCAAGCCGCCAGCAGCTCTCCCGACAGTGGGGCGGTGATCAGGCCGCGAGAGCCATGCCCACTGTTCACATAGAAACCCTCAAGCCAGGGGCAAGGAATGTCGGGGACCTGGCGGGCGTCTTTACTCAGTGCGGCATACGCGTCGGCGAAGGCCTCGTGTTCGGCCAGCGGGCCAACGATCGGCAAGTAGTCCGGGCTGGTACAACGGAACGCGGCGCGTCCTTCAAGTTGTTGCGGGTCCAGCTTCTGAGCGTGCAGTCGAGTGGCCAGGTCGGGGGAGATTTCCTCCAGCAAGGCCAGGTTGCCGAGGTGTTCGGCGACGGTCGGGGTCAGCTCATCACTCTTGAAATCGAAGCTGGCCCCGAGGGTGTGTTCACCCAGGCGTGCCGGTGCGACATAGCCTTCGGCGCAGACAACGGTGACCAGGCTTTGGCTTTCCGGGGTTTGCGCCAGTCGGGTGATTTGACCACGAATACGTTTGAGGGGCAGTTCGGCGCTTTGCGCGAAACGTTTGATCTCGGCTGCACCGGCCAGAATCACCACCGGGGCACTGGCCAGCAGAACGTCACCGTCCCAGGCTTGCCACTGGTTATCGACCTTGCGCAAATCCAGCACTTCACGATGAGGCAGCCACTGAATATTGGTTGAGGACGCCTGCCAATGGCATAACGCTGGCGGGTGAACCCAGCCACCTTCCGGGAAGAACAGTCCTGCGTGTTCCAGGGCGATGCCTGCCTGCACCTCAGCCTGAGGTTGATCTAGCAAGTGCACCAGATCTGGAGCGAACGCTGCGGCCAATTGCGCCTGACGTTGCGCTTCCTTGGCATTGAACGCCAGTTGCAGAACACCGCAATCGTCCCAGTCAACGCCTCGATGCAAATGCTCGAGCAACCGCCGGGTGTAGCCAAAACCGCTGACAATCAACTGCGAAAGTGCGGTGCCATGCGCCGAAAGCTTGAGGTACAACACACCCTGAGGATTGCCCGAGGCTTCCTGCGCCAGGGCGTCGTGCCGTTCCAGCAGACTCACGTGCCAACCCCGTGCCGCAAGGCTGGCGGCGCTGGCGCATCCCGCCAGACCCGCGCCGATCACCAGCGCTTGACGTTCGCCGGTCAGCGGCGTCGGGCGCGCGAACCACGGTTTGGCCACGGCTGGCGCCGCTGCGTCTTGCGGCCAACCGAGAAAAACGCCCCGAAGGATTTCCCATTTGTGGCCAATGCCAGGGGTGCGCTTCATCTTGAAACCCGCCGCATTCAGCAGGCGCCGCACCCAACCGGTGCTGGTGAAGGTGCTGATGGTTGCGTCGGGCGCGGCCAGGCGGGCCAGTTCGGCAAACAGCTCGGCGGTCCACATGTCGGGATTTTTCGCCGGGGCAAAACCGTCGAGAAACCAGGCGTCGATCTGCGCGTCCAGTTGCGGCAACTGCTCCAGCGCATCGCCGATGAGCAGGGTCAGGGTGACTCGGCCATTATCCAGCACCAGGCGCTGGAAACCTTGATGGATCGCCACGTATTGCGCTAACAGCTGATCGGCAAACAGGGTGAGTTCAGGCCACAAGGCCAGGGCTCGTTGCAGGTCGGGCAGACTCAGTGGATATTTTTCGACGCTGACAAAATGCAACCGCGCACCGGCCACCGCATGCTGTTGGAATAGTTGCCAGGCGCACAGAAAATTTAACCCGGTGCCGAAGCCGGTCTCGCCAATCACCAGTCGACCGCCCGCGGGCAACGCGGCGAAGCGCTCACGCAAAGCGTTCTGTTCGAGGAATACATAACGGGTTTCATCAAGGCCCGACTTGTCCGAAAAATAGACATCGTCGAACACCCGCGAACGCGGGAGCCCTTGGTCGTCCCAGTCGAGCTGGGCGTGGGGCAATACAGGTTTCATGGCAGGCTCGGCAACGACAAGGCGGCCATTCTAGCCGATTGCGGAGGCGGTGCTTGATCCGTGGCAAGGTGCGCGTTAGCGGACCCGCTGAAAATCTGTAGCAGCTGCCGAAGGCTGCGTTCGATCGCGCAGCGGTCGTAAATCCTGAGTTCACGTTTTACCTGAAAAAGTACATTGCCTGATTTTGCGATCGCTGCGTGATCGAACGCAGCCTTCGGCAGCTGCTACAGGAAACTATCGTTGCTGCGGAAAAAGGGATTTCTCCCACGGAAAACAACTCAATCCGCTAGTCTTGCTCTATCCGGGAAGGGAGTCATCCATGTTCGAATCTGCTGAAATTGGTCACGCCATCGACAAAGAAACCTATGACGCCGAAGTGCCAGTCCTGCGTGAAGCATTGCTGGAAGCGCAGTTCGAGCTACAGCAACAAAAACGTTTTCCGGTGATCATTTTGATCAATGGCATCGAAGGAGCGGGCAAGGGCGAAACGGTCAAATTGCTCAACGAGTGGATGGACCCGCGCTTGATCGAAGTTCGCACCTTTGATCAGCAGACCGACGAAGAGCTGGCGCGGCCACCGGCGTGGCGCTACTGGCGGATGTTGCCTGCCAAGGGCCGCATGGGGGTTTTCTTTGGCAATTGGTACAGCCAGATGCTGCAAGGCCGGATCAATGGTGTGTTCAAGGACCCTCGTCTCGATCAGGGTATCAACGCCGCCGAGCGACTGGAGAAGATGCTGTGCGATGAAGGCGCGCTGATCGTCAAGTTCTGGTTCCACCTCTCCAAGAAGCAAATGAAGGCCCGTCTCAAAGCCTTGGCGGATGACCCGCTGCACAGCTGGCGCATCAGTCCGCTGGACTGGCAACAGTCCCAGACCTATGACAAGTTTGTGAAATATGGCGAACGCATTCTGCGCCGCACCAGCCGTGACTATGCGCCATGGCATGTGATCGCCGGAATGGATGCGCGTTATCGCAGCCTGGCGATGGGCAAGATTCTGCTGGAAGGCCTGCAAGGTGCCCTGAGTCGTCCCAAGATTCACCCCGACAAAGTCAGCGCCGCGCCATTGCTCAGCAGCGTCGATCAGATGAACTTGCTGGACAGCCTCGATCTGACTTTGCATCTGGACAAGGACGATTACGAGGAACAACTGATCACCGAGCAGGCGCGTTTTTCCGGGCTGATGCGTGACAAGCGCATGCGTCGGCATGCCTTGGTGGCGGTGTTCGAAGGCAACGACGCGGCCGGCAAGGGGGGGGCGATCCGCCGGGTGGCTGCCGCGCTGGACCCGCGTCAATACAGCATCGTGCCGATCGCTGCGCCGACCGAGGAGGAGCGGGCGCATCCGTATCTTTGGCGTTTCTGGCGGCATCTTCCGGCACGGGGCAAATTTACCGTGTTCGACCGATCCTGGTATGGCCGGGTACTGGTAGAGCGCATCGAGGGCTTTTGCAGCCCGGCCGACTGGTTACGTGCCTATAGTGAAATCAACGACTTCGAAGAGCAGATCGCCGATGCCGGAGTGATCGTGGTCAAATTTTGGCTGGCCATCGACAAGCAGACTCAACTGGAGCGGTTCGAGGAACGCGAACAGATCCCCTTCAAGCGCTTCAAGATCACCGAAGATGACTGGCGCAATCGTGAGAAATGGGACAACTATCGCGCTGCCGTCAGTGACATGGTCGATCGCACCAGCACCGAGATTTCGCCCTGGACCCTGGTGGAGGCCAATGACAAGCAGTGGGCGCGCGTCAAGGTCTTGCGCACCATCAACCGTGCGCTGGAAGAGGCGTTCGAAAAGTCCGACAAGCATGAGAAAAAGCTGCTGAAAAGTAAGCGGTAAGCCCATGGTTACGCATACGCGGGGTGAATGATTGTCGCTGTAGGTAATGGGGTGGACTTATGCTCGGTCCACTCTCAACCCACAACAACAATGAGGTATGCCATGCGTGAAGTGGTGATCGTCGACAGTGTGCGGACCGGCCTGGCCAAGTCCTTTCGCGGCAAGTTCAACCAGACCCGTCCTGACGACATGGCGGCGCATTGTGTCGATGCCTTGTTGAGGCGCACGGGCATTGACCCGGCCAGCGTCGAAGACTGCATCGTCGGCGCCGGCTCCAACGAAGGCGCCCAGGGTTACAACATCGGTCGCAACGTCGCGGTGTTGTCGCGTCTGGGCATCGGCACCGCCGGCATGACCCTGAACCGTTTCTGCTCGTCGGGCTTGCAGGCGATCGCCATTGCTGCCAACCAGATCGCTTCGGGGTGCAGCGACATCATCGTCGCCGGTGGCGTCGAGTCCATCAGCCTCACGATGAAAAGCGTGAACACCGATAACCTGATCAACCCGCTGCTCAAAGAGCAGGTGCCGGGCATCTACTTCCCAATGGGCCAGACGGCCGAAATCGTCGCTCGTCGTTACAACGTCAGCCGTGAAGAGCAGGACCTGTACGCCCTGCAAAGCCAGCAACGCACCGCCCAGGCTCAAGCTGCCGGGTTGTTCGACGATGAAATCGTGCCGATGACGGTGAAGTATCGGGTTGAAGACAAGGCGACCGGCGAGGTGAAAATCCTCGACGGCATCGTCGATCACGATGACTGCAATCGCCCGGACACCACACTGGACAGTCTGGCGGGATTGAACCCGGTGTTTTCCGAAGACGGTTCGGTCACGGCTGGTAACTCCTCGCAACTGTCCGACGGCGCCTCCATGACCCTGGTCATGAGCCTGGAAAAAGCCCTGGCGCTGGGCCTGAAGCCGAAAGCCTTCTTCCGCGGTTTTACCGTGGCCGGGTGTGCGCCGGATGAAATGGGTATCGGCCCGGTTTTTTCAGTGCCGAAACTGCTCAAGGCCAAAGGTTTGCAGATTGCCGACATTGACCTGTGGGAGCTCAATGAAGCATTCGCCTCCCAGTGCCTGTATAGCCGCAACCGGCTGGGGATCGATAACGGGAAATACAACGTCAATGGTGGCTCGATCTCTATCGGCCATCCGTTCGGCATGACTGGTTCACGTCAGGTCGGGCACCTTGTTCGTGAGTTGCAGCGACGCACACTGCGTTACGGCATCGTCACCATGTGCGTGGGGGGCGGGATGGGGGCTACGGGGTTGTTTGAAGCGGTGCGTTAAATCTCGACAGTTTGTGGTGAATGTTACATCGCCTTCGCGAGCAGGCTCCCACATTTGACCGCATTCCAATTTGAAAACTCGGTCAATGTGGGAGCGAGCCTGCTCGCGAAGGGCAGCGCTCCGATCTAACGCCTGGATTTCCCGTACCGTGCCCATTTAACGTTGCGACCTGTACAGTTTCATTCGCGGCCAACGGCAAACTGTCCCTGTGTGCCGCACGACTCTGCGCCTAGAATGACCGATCTGGTTTTCTGGTCTTGGGGTTCGCATGCACATTTCATCGGGTCGTTGGGTTTACGGTCTGTTCCTGGCCCTGTTGACCGCGGTGCTGTGGGGAATCCTGCCGATCAAACTCAAACAAGTGCTGCTGGTGATGGACCCGGTGACGGTGACGTGGTTTCGCCTGACAGTTTCCGGTGGGTGCCTGTTCATTTACCTGGCGGCGACCAAACGTCTGCCAAGCCGAGCAGCTCTCGGCCCGCGCGGTGGTTGGCTGGTGTTGATGGCGGTGCTCGGTCTGGTGGGCAACTATGTGCTGTACCTGATGGGCCTGAACCTGCTCAGCCCCGGCACCGCTCAGTTGGTGGTGCAAATGGGGCCGATCATGCTGCTGATCGCCAGCCTGTTTGTGTTCAAGGAGCGGTTCAGCGTGGGGCAGGGCATTGGCTTGCTGGTGCTGCTTATTGGTTTCGGCCTGTTTTTCAATCAGCGCCTGACTGAGTTGCTCACGTCCCTGACGGATTACACCGCGGGCGTTTTGCTGGTGCTGTCGGCTTCAACGGTCTGGACGTTCTATGCGCTGGGGCAGAAACAACTGCTGACGGTGTGGAATTCGTTGCAGGTCATGATGGTGATCTACCTGTTTTGCGCGCTGTTGCTGACGCCGTGGGTACACCCGCTGGAAGCGCTGCAACTGAACCCGCTGCAAGGTTGGCTATTGCTGGCGTGCTGCATGAACACCTTGATTGCCTATGGCGCGTTCGCTGAAGCGCTGGCGCATTGGGAGGCTTCGCGGGTGAGTGCGACCTTGGCGATCACACCGTTGGTGACCTTTGTTGCGGTGGCGTTCGCAGCATGGATGTGGCCAGAGTATGTGCATGCCGAGACGATCAACGGTTTGGGGTATGGCGGGGCGGTGCTGGTGGTGCTGGGATCGGCGCTGGTGGCCTTGGGGCCATCGCTGATAGCGGGGCTTCGAGCTCGAAAGGTACGGATGGCAGCAGGTTAACCGCATTATCGTTCTTCGCGAGCAGGCTCGCTCCCACAGAGATCTATGTCGCACTTCAAATCCCTGTGGGAGCGAGCTTGCTCGCGATGGCGGACTAACTGTCAACGCAGATCTCAGCCCTTGGCCCCTGCCTCCAACATATTCTCCGGCCGCACCCACGCTTCAAACTCGGCATCCGTCAGATACCCCAACTGCAACGCCGCCTCACGCAATGTCAGCCCTTCGGCATACGCCTTCTTGGCAATTTCCGCCGACTTGTCATAGCCGATATGCGGATTCAGCGCGGTCACCAACATCAATCCACGCTCCAGATGTTCAGCCATTTTTGCCGCATCCGGTTCCAGGCCGGCGATGCAATGCTGCTGGAAGTTGCTGCAGCCATCGCCCAGCAGGCGGATCGATTGCAGCAGGTTGTGGATGATCACGGGTTTGAACACGTTCAATTGCAAGTGCCCCTGACTTGCCGCGAAGCCGATGGCGACGTCGTTGCCCATCACTTGGCACGCCAGCATCGACAAGGCTTCGCACTGGGTGGGATTGACCTTGCCGGGCATGATCGAGCTGCCCGGCTCGTTGGCAGGCAGTTTTACTTCAGCGAGACCGGCTCGCGGGCCAGAACCCAGCAAGCGCAGGTCGTTGGCGATTTTCATCAGGGTCACGGCGAGGGTTTTCAGCGCGCCGGACAACGTGGTCAGCGGCTCATGGCCGGCGAGGGCGGCGAATTTGTTCGGCGCGGTGATGAACGGTAGGCCTGAGAGCGCGGCCAGTTCGGCGGCGATGGCCTCGCCAAAACCGTGCGGCGAATTCAGTCCGGTGCCGACAGCAGTGCCGCCCTGGGCCAGTTCACAGACGGCCGGCAGGGCGCTGCGGATCGCCCGATCGGCGTAATCCAGTTGTGCGATGAACGCCGAAATCTCCTGGCCGAACGTAATCGGCGTGGCGTCCATCATGTGGGTGCGGCCGGTCTTGACCAGTTTCATGTGCCGCGCCGAGAGCTCGGCCAATCCGCCGGACAATTCGCTGATCGCTGGCAATAAATGGTGCTGCACGGCCTGAACGGTGGCGATGTGCATGGCGGTGGGGAAGCAGTCGTTGGAACTCTGGGAGCGGTTGACATGATCGTTCGGATGAACCGGCTCTTTGCCGCCGCGAGGGTTTCCGGCCAGTTCATTGGCACGCCCGGCGATCACTTCGTTGACGTTCATGTTGCTCTGGGTGCCGCTACCGGTCTGCCAGACCACCAACGGGAACTGGTCGTCGTGGCTGCCGTCGAGCACTTCGTCGGCCGCCTGTTCAATCAGTCGGGCGATGTCGGCGGGCAGATCGCCATTGCGGTTGTTGACCCGTGCCGCGGCTTTCTTGATCAGCGCCAGGGCATGCAGTACCGCCAGCGGCATGCGCTCGTTGCCGATGGCGAAGTTAATCAGAGAGCGTTGCGTCTGAGCGCCCCAGTAGGCTTCATCCGGGACTTCCACCTGGCCAAGGCTGTCGGTTTCGATACGGCTCATCATGCACACTCCTGTCGGTCTGATAGGGCAGTTTAGGCCCTGATCGCCGACCGTGGTTCCATCCGTGTGGAATTTGATCGTTCAACCCCTCTAAATCAGGCCCCACAAGGCTTGGGGTTGAGTGACACACTTTTTTAGGCGCAGAATAGACGCCCTTGGGGTATGACCTCGCCTGCTAGAAAAGGAAACTCGATGACTCGTCTTCGTGCCATCTGTACCGCGGTTGCACTGGTTTGCGCCAGCGGCCCTGTTTTTGCCGATACCGCCAGCCACAACGCCAGCGCCGAAGCTTTCCTGACCCTGGCGCACGCTGACAAATTGGGCACTCCGGTGTACATGCAAGTGCAGCAAATGTTCGCTCAGCGCTTTGAACAGACCAAAGCGCCTGAATCGAAAAAGGCCGTGCTGGAAACGTATCAGGCCAAAGCCAACGCTGCACTGAACGCGGCCATTGGCTGGGACAAACTGAAGCCGGACATGGTCAAGCTGTACACCACCAACTTCAGCGAATCCGAGTTGAAAGACCTGGTTGCGTTCTACCAGTCGCCACTGGGCAAGAAAGTCCTGGAAAAAATGCCGCAGCTGACTCAGCAATCGGCCCAGATGACCCAAGCCAAGCTGGAAAGCGCGGTGCCTGTGGTCAACAAGTTGCTGGATGACATGACCAACGAGCTGGCGCCTAAAGGCGCTGCCGCTCCAGCCAAGAAAAAGCCTTAAGCGGAGTTCGGTATGACCATGCAGCAACGCATCGAATCGACGTTGGGCCTGTTGCAGCCCGAGCATCTGCAAGTGCTGGATGAAAGCCACATGCACAGCCGTGGGTTGCAAACCCACTTCAAGGCGGTGGTGGTCAGCCAGCAGTTCGAAGGGCTCAATCGCGTCAAGCGTCACCAAAAAGTCTACGGCACGCTCGGCGAGCTGATGGGCGAGTTCCATGCGTTGGCGCTGCATACCTACACGCCAGAGGAATGGGCACAGATCGATGCGGCTCCGGCCTCGCCGACCTGTGCAGGCGGAGAGAAGCAGCAAAAACAGCTTTAAGCTGCAAGCTCCAAGTTCAAGGCATCGCGCTTCTGGCTCGCAGCTTGAAGCTTGCCGCTAACCGCTGCTCCTTTGCTACAATCCGCAACGCGCCGCTGCCCCGGCGCGTTTTTTTTCGCATCCGGTTCACCCCTTACGAGGGTAGCCACCTGGAGAATCACCCATGACACAACAGATTGTCGTGGCGGCACTTTATAAGTTCGTCACTCTGGAAGATTACATCGACCTGCGCGAGCCACTGCTGCAAGCAATGGTCGACAACGGCATCAAAGGCACGCTGCTGATCGCCGAAGAAGGCATCAACGGCACTGTGTCCGGTAGCCGCGAAGGCATCGACGGGTTGATGGCCTGGCTCAAGAACGATCCGCGCATGGACGACATCGACCACAAGGAATCGTACTGCGACGATCAGCCGTTCTATCGCACCAAAGTCAAACTCAAGAAAGAAATCGTCACCCTGGGCGTCGAAGGCGTGGACCCGAACAAAAAGGTCGGCACTTACGTTGACCCGCAGAACTGGAACGCGCTGATCAGCGATCCAGAAGTGTTGTTGATCGACACCCGCAACGACTACGAGGTCTCGATCGGCACCTTTGAAGGCGCCATCGACCCGAAGACCACCAGTTTTCGTGAATTCCCCGACTACATCAAAGAACACTTCGACCCGGCTGTGCACAAGAAAGTCGCGATGTTCTGCACCGGCGGCATTCGCTGTGAAAAAGCCTCGAGCTACATGCTCAGCCAGGGTTTTGACGAGGTCTACCACCTCAAGGGCGGGATCCTGAAGTACCTCGAAGAGGTGCCGCTGGAAGAAACCAAATGGCAGGGCGACTGCTTTGTGTTCGATAACCGGGTCACCGTTCGCCACGATCTGAGCGAAGGCGATTACGATCAATGTCATGCCTGTCGTACACCGGTTAGCGCCTCTGACCGTGCGTCCGAGCATTACGTGGCCGGCATCAGTTGCCCGCATTGCTGGGATAAGCTGAGCGAGAAGACCCGCCGCAGTGCCATCGATCGGCAGAAGCAGATCGAACTGGCCAAGGCGCGCAACATGCCGCACCCAATCGGCTACAACTACAAGAAAGCACCTTCGGAGGCTTGAATCATGTCTGTACGCCGCTTGCTCTATGTGATGGATCCGATGTGTTCCTGGTGCTGGGGCTTTGCGCCGGTGGCCAACGCGCTGGTCGAGCAGGCGCAAGCGGCGGGTGTGGACGTGCATCTGGTCGTAGGCGGTTTGCGCACGGGCAGTGGTGCGGCGATGGAGCCGACCACCCGACGCTATATCCTTGAGCATTGGCAGGCGGTCACAGAGGCTACCGGTCAACCATTCAAGCTGGAAGGCGCATTGCCCGAGGGTTTTGTCTACGACACCGAACCTGCCTGTCGGGCGCTGGTGACTGCGCGCAGCCTGGCACCCGATTGCGCGTGGAAACTGCTCGGGCTGATTCAGCACGCGTTTTACGCCGAAGGGCGCGATGTCACACACGCCAGTGTGCTGGTGGAACTGGCGGAGCAGGCCGGGTTACCACGCATCGAATTCGCCGCTGCGTTCGACCGTGCGGACCAGCACGCCGCGACGGCCGCCGATTTCACCTGGGTGCAAGACCTGGGCATTGCCGGTTTCCCGACCTTGTTGGCTGAGCGTGATGGTCAATTGGCGTTGTTGACCAATGGCTATCAGCCTCTAAGTGTACTGTCACCGCTGCTCGGCCGTTGGCTGGAGCGCGCGGCCTGTGCATGACCTGCCCGATGACGCGCCAGCTCCCAAGCGTGTTGACCGTCTGAGCTGGGCGGAAATCCGTCGGCTGGCACTTCATCACAAGAAATCCCTATGGATCGCCAACGGCGTGGCCGTGCTGGCGACCCTGTGCAGCGTACCCATTCCCTTGCTTCTACCGTTGCTGGTGGACGAAGTGCTACTGGGGCACGGCGACGCCGCACTGAAGATCATGAACCATGCGCTGCCTGAAGGTTGGCAGAAAGCGGCAGGCTACATTGGCTTGATGCTGCTGGTGACCTTGACCCTGCGTTGCGCCGCGTTGCTGTTCAACGTCGTGCAGGCGCGATTGTTCGCGGCGTTGGCCAAGGACATCGTCTACCGTATTCGCGTGCGCCTGATCGAGCGACTCAAGCGCATCTCGTTGAGTGAGTATGAAAGCCTGGGCAGCGGCACGGTCACCACGCACCTGGTGACTGACCTGGATACGCTGGACAAATTCGTTGGCGAAACCCTGAGCCGTTTCCTTGTCGCCATGCTGACACTGGTCGGCACCGCCGGCATTCTGATGTGGATGCATTGGAAACTGGCGCTGTTGATTTTATTGTTCAATCCACTGGTGATCTATGCCACGGTGCAGTTGGGCAAACGGGTCAAACACCTGAAGAAACTCGAGAACGACAGCACCTCGCGTTTTACCCAGGCGTTGACCGAAACCCTCGACTCGATCCAGGAAGTGCGCGCAGGCAATCGTCAGGGTTTTTTCCTTGGGCGCCTGGGCCAACGCGCCCGGGAGGTGCGCGATTACGCGGTGAGTTCGCAATGGAAAACCGATGCCTCAAACCGTGCCAGCGGTTTGTTATTCCAGTTCGGTATCGATATTTTTCGCGCGGCCGCCATGCTCACGGTGTTGTTTTCCGACCTGTCCATCGGCCAGATGCTGGCGGTGTTCAGCTACCTGTGGTTCATGATTGGTCCGGTCGAACAGCTGCTGAATCTGCAATACGCCTATTACGCTGCCGGCGGCGCGTTATCGCGGATCAACGAGTTGCTGGCTCGGGCCGATGAGCCCGAATACCCGGGCGGTGTCGACCCGTTCAATGGTCGTGAAACCGTTGGCATTGAAGTCCAGGGATTGAGTTTCGGGTACGGCGACGAACTGGTGTTGAATCAGATGAACCTGTCGATCGCCCCCGGTGAAAAAGTCGCGATCGTCGGCGCCAGCGGTGGCGGCAAAAGCACGCTGGTGCAATTGCTGCTGGGCCTGTACACGCCGCTGGCCGGGACCATCCGTTTCGGTGGTTCGACCCAGCAAGAGATCGGCCTGGAAACGGTGCGGGAAAATGTCGCCGTGGTCCTGCAACATCCGGCGCTGTTCAACGACACCATCCGCGCCAACCTGACTATGGGCCGCGAACGCAGCGACGAGGCCTGCTGGCAGGCGTTGGAGATTGCTCAGTTGCACCACACGGTTCGTGAGTTGCCCAACGGCCTGGACAGCATCGTCGGACGTTCCGGCGTGCGATTATCCGGCGGGCAGCGTCAACGCCTGGCGATTGCGCGGATGGTGCTGGCCGAGCCCAAGGTAGTGATCCTCGACGAGGCCACCTCGGCACTGGACGCCGCCACCGAATACAACCTGCACCAGGCGTTGGCGCGATTCTTGAGCAACCGCACCACGCTGATCATTGCGCACCGGTTGTCTGCGGTGAAGCAGGCTGATCGAGTGCTGGTGTTCGATGGCGGGCAAATTGCCGAAGACGGTGACCATCAGCAGTTGATTGCTGATGGTGGGTTATACGCCAAGCTTTATGGGCATTTGCAGCAGCACTAGATTAGTGCCATAAGACGTTCAGGGCATTTTCCCTGCCGTCGTAACCGAATTCCTTGATAACAACCGAACAGGATTCGCAGGGTGGCATGGTGGTGGCGACGTTAACCGTTCCGATCGATCTGGGATCGGGGTATTTTTCGCGAATCACGCTGATCAACTTGCTTTCGCTGTCCAGTGACGTGGGCTTGCGAGTCAGTATCGGGCTATAGCTTTCAATATCTTTTATTGTCGCCGGCACAGCGAGTAATTTGCCTTCATCAGACACGCGGAGTGATGTGCTGGGAAAAACTTCGTTCATATCAACATTGAAGTAGGTCGTTTCGCCTACCTTGACCTGATCTGCGCCAAGATTATGTCTGAACAACGGCAGATGTCCGGTCGCCCCCTGCGCTCCCGAAACACTGACATAAACCTCCCGCTTCCCGGTGGCGGTGACAACTTCGGCATAGGCGATGTTTCTAGCATTGAACGGGCGCTGGTGACGAGGGATAAGGTTGTGAAGCTTTTTCATCGTGCTGTCGATCCTCAATGCGCTGTCGGTATTCTTCAGCACGATGCTCGGCTCAAGGAACAATGTATCGAAAATTTCCACTGTTCTTTGACGGAAGGCTTCTGGTGCGACCTTGCTGCGCGACCAGCTTGTCGCACCTTTCGGCAGCTGGGTGACAATCATTCGGGTCGAGTGATCGAACATCAACGCCTCGCCGGGGCTGGTATCGACCTTCAGCCATTTCATGTTGGTTGGCGGAGTGGCGCTGGTACCAATGCGAATGGCGATCCTTTCCATGGTTTCCATTGCCCGCTCGATGGCATCGACGCCGTAGATGCGGGCGACGTTGTTGGCGCCCAGAGAGCCGGTATATACACGCAATAGCTCTGCGCCTTCTGTACCTTCGGCCAGTTCGGCCTTGAGCAACCGTTTCAATGTCAGTGGTTCGGTCAGGCTTTGTCCGGCGAGTACTGTCGTGTGGTAGTACTTGTCGGTATTGAGTCGAGTGAAAACGTGGGTCTTGGTCTCATCGATGGACGGCACCAGAATGGCCCCGACCCTGTGCAGGTCGTCAGTGCCTTCATACGCCCCTCGAACCTCGATACGGCCGTAAATGCCTTTGCGAAATTGCAGGTTGGTCGAAATTTCCTTGCCGGGTACCAACCAGTCCTTGGCGAAGCCCAGTGTAGTGAAGTGCTCTTTATGAGCGGTGAGCACGTTATCCACGTCTTTATAAACCACCCCATCACGGGCGAAAAACGCTCCTTCATGACCCGGCCGGGTAGCCGGGGTCGACAGCCTGTCTCCAAACCATGGCGCGTATCCTTTGGTTTCGTCGAATGAACCGAGCGCAGGCGTAGGGGCCGGATCACCGGTCACATAACTGTTGATACAGGCGTCACTCCCAGGCATGCGGCGGGGGCGGCAAGGGACGAGTTTCAACGCCTCACTGTCATCAATCAGATCGACACGACGCAACACATCGCCATCCAGTCGGTACGGCACATCATCAAGAAACAGCGTGGTCCGGCCATCGATTTCAAGTACCTCGCGCACGCTCGTGTTTTCAGAAAGATCGACGAGGGTCTGGTTGTTGGTCTTTTTCAGGGGGGCGTAGTGGGATCGCCCCTGCGAAAGCTCACCGGCCCTGGTCGGTAGCGTCGGGCCATACGGTTTGGATGAAAGCGGATCGATCAGGCGATAGTCGGACTTGCCGGAGCTCGTCAGATTACGTACGGGTACGTCGTCGACGCCTCTGACGCGGGCTAATTGATCGCCATCCGCCAAGGGCCTCCAACGTTCTGCCTCGCCAGTCTGCGGCAGGCTGTGGACGAAATCGTAGTGACCGGTTCTTCCCGCCAGTCCCTTTAGTTTGCCAAGGGCAAATCGCCCGCCCTTCCACGCGGTGGTGCCTAATACTTTAAGCAGTGACGGAATACCATCTAGCGGGTTGAGCGCACTCAACGTCGAAATCAGTAGTTTTTTTGTCAGTGATGTAAAGGCTGGGAGGGTGGCTCGCAGACTCAGTCGGGCCGTGGTGGTTATCACCCTTACCGAGCCAGACACGAATTTGCCAAATGGCAGTCCGAATGACAGCAGGTCGGTGAACAGGCCAAAAGCTCCCATGGGATAACGGTTTTTGTCACCGGACATCAGGTCTTCGATACTGCCCCAGAACGGTACAACCATTTTTATGATCGCTAGCCCAGTCTCTGTTTGCTCGTCTTCAAGTTCAAACTGTGTCTGCCCATAAGCGCTTTTGCGGAGGGCAACCGGGTCCACAAACAACAACGCTGTTGCGATGTGATGGCTGATTGCAGCTGAGCGGCTAGACGATAATGTCAGTGGGGCACCTTGGGTATTTTGTGCAGGTTTGGGTGTTGCGGTGAGCGTATCTCCCAGTTGTTCGATAATGGCCTGGCAGTCAGTTTGTTTTTTGGGTGCTGTGCCGTTTAAATGAGCGTCCCAATCAAACGGCACTGTTTTATGACGCAGTACCTTGACGGTAGAGGTCCCGTTTTTGGAGACACGCCATTTTTCAGATTTGAGTTCGCCACCGAACAGCTTTGAGTCCAGATTTTCAATGCGACGTAACATTCCCACTCTGGGCAGTAGTTCGTAACAAGTGGTCTGGTGCTCATAGGTTGCCTGCAGTATCAAGCCATTGCGAGCTCTGAGCGGCAGAATGATTTCCGGCGTTTCATTATCGGCCTCGACAAGGTTGGTTTGCATTCTCAGGCTGTGGACCTTGATCTCGCCAAATTCCAGTGCCTGACGGTCGGTATACGGCAGCGATGCCAGTAGGCTTTTAATCAGCGTTTCATAGGCTGCGGTAATCCGTTCCAGATGGTGCTTGAAGTCGTTGTCGAAAAGCGTTTTGACGTCGAGCAACTTAGCAAACGGTGACAGGACCTTTTGTCGGCCTCCCCACCCTTCGCCCAGTGAAATCCCGTTGGACTTTATCGTTCGGCTCTCATCAATCTGAATCCATTTTGAGCTTAGGGTGGTGCCATCAGCTTCTGTTACAAACCATTTTTTCTGATCGTCAAACTTGCCGGAGGCAAGGACGTCGAGGAGTGAGTAAGAGTCGTACCCTTTTCCTCTGAGGAACGGCGTATCACGCGAATAAAGGATGGGTTCCATTTGTGTCCTGGCCAGCTTTCGGCCGTCCGAGGTGAAGGCGACCTTTCCAAAGAGCCTTTCCAGTTCATTTTTGGCCATGGATAACCGTTGGGGGGCTTCTTCATCGATTCGGACAATGGCTTCATTGAGTTCGTTAGTCTGTTTGTCCAGTTCTGAAAGCGCTCGATCAATATCGTCTTGCGTGTAATCTTTACGGCTTTTTTGCGCAATGACGCCCTGGGCTACTGCCCAGTCCAGTGTAGGAAGCAGTCTCGCCAGGCCGATTTGGCTCAATTGTTCCTGGGTCGCCCCCTCAGATAGCTGGATCGGCAGGTTGACCAGCTGCTCAAAGCGCAGTCTGCCTAACAGCCCAGGGTCGGTCGCATTGACGATGTTCACGCCGTTGACGAAATTTACCCAGACCACGGTACTTCGGTACGCAAGATCCACCGGAATACCCCGGACCCGAAACTCGGCTGGAAACAGGGGCAGAAACAATCGTGCAATAACGATCGCCTCTTTCTCCGACGATGCCTGTTTTGAAGTGAGTAGATGTGCTTCAAACTCGGCGCGAATCGCTTGATAACTCTTTCCCCAATTTGCACGGGCCTGCAAGGCGTATCCGGCAATCTGGTCAGGATTTTCACTGGTCCGTGAAGCCAGCCAAAGCTGCAGTGCGTTGGCAATCAGTTTGGTACGGATGTAGGGCGAGGTCTCTTCACCTATCTCACCCCCGTACCAATCCATCGCCGACAACAAGAGGATTCCCAGCGTCTCGGCTTTAGCGCTTTGCAGAATTTTTTGCAGATAAATCGTCGGCGTTGCCCTGACTTGTTCAACGGTTGCCCCGGCAAGAATGTCGTTGGCGAGGTAGGTCAGCGGTGATGTACTTCCCTCAGGCAGAAACTGGTTTACGGTTTCGATTATTTCCGCCCGGATGATGTCGGCATGCACTGTTTGCGTATCGACCTGTGAGGGATTGGGCGATCGCCGTCGGCTGGCTCGAAATGCCGCACGATCTTCGTCGGTGGGGCGTCGCCTCAGCTCGAGGATGTCGAAATCGTCCTCCAGCTTCAAATGATGACTGGCGATATTTTCTTGAAGGGCAAACTTCGCGGCGGCATGTTCATGCACATTTTGCCGTATCCACGGTGCAAGACCGTAAAACCAGCATATCCTTTCCATGCTGATAGTGCGGTTAGAGTTTATCGCTCCTCCCAGTGATGTGGCTGCCATTTCGATCCGGGGTTTAAGTGCTTGCCATTTTGCGTGTTCCGTCAAAGGCAACGTGACTCGATTCCCATCGATTCCCCAGGTTTGATAGATGTATTTGCCATCTTCCAAGCTGACGTAAAGGTCAAGTAGCTGCAATTCGAGGTTTGTGCACAAATCCATGAAATCTTGATCGCGCAGCAATTGCCACATTGCGCTGAATCCGTCTTCACTTACCCTATGCAGCGGTGAAAAAGGCCGTATCGGTATTGAATTATGCAGATTGATATCGCCCATGGCGGTCAGCATAAGTTCGTAATCTTCCAGCTGGCCTGTATGTAGTTGTGCGGCAGAGGGTATCGAGGGGGGCAACGCGGTCGCCGTTGCGCCTGAAGTAGTTGTTTGCATGAGAGATGTCTCTTGATAGTCGGTTGGTCTGTGCACCGCTTAAGGGCGATGAAGTCGTGGTCCGATTTCAAGCGAAAAAGAGAGGGGAGGAGCGGTATATAGATATAGGACGGAGGGTATTTTTTCGAAGAACTGTTTGTCGCTCTGGTTGCCAGCAGCGAACGGAAAAAGCAGATATTTACAGGGACTTGTTCACAGTAACGGGCTTCTCGCTTGCCGGGATCAAGAACGCACCCTAGTCTAGCTATAGCGATCACGTTGGATGATGATCTGGCAGTGCTATAACAAGGGATCTCATGAATCAAACACGGACTCTCGGAACGCCACGGTTGCTGGGCATCGTCTGGCCATTTATCGCCGTTGTGTTATTTCAGGCCCTGCTGGGCGGCGTTAGCTTGTACGTGCTCTCGGCGGTTCGTGGTTATGTCGCGGGTGAAAGCTTGTGGTCCAAGGGCCAGAAAGACGCCATCTATTACCTCAATCTCTATGCCGACAGTCGCGACGAAACGATTTTCCTCAAATATCAGAATGCAATTGCCGTGCCTCAAGGTGGCCACGAATTGCGCCTGGCGCTGGATCTTCATCCACCGAATATCGAGGCGGCACGACTGGCGATCCTCAAGGGTGGCAACCACCCGGATGACGTCCCCAGTTTGATCTGGCTGTACCTCAATTTCCGCCATTTCAGTTACCTCCAGAAAGCCATTGATCTGTGGACGGTAGGTGACGGGTACCTGGTGCGACTCAATGACGTCGCGCAGGAAATGCATCAGCACATCACCGCCACACAGACTACCGACGCCGACATCAAGCGTTGGAAGGAACAGATATTCGATATCAATGATGAGGTGACGCCGGCCGCGAAGGCCTTCAGCGATGCGCTGGGCGAGGGCTCACGGGTGATTCTGCGCCTGCTGCTGGTGACGAACCTCGCGACCGCGCTTGGCCTGATCGCGCTGGCCTTAATGCGCACCCACAAGCTGCTCAAACAACGCCATGCGTTCGCCGAGGCCCTTCAATTGGAGAAAGACCGGGCCCAGATCACCCTGCAATCGATTGGCGATGGGGTGATTACCACGGATGTCGAAGGGGCGATCGCCTACATGAACCCGGCCGCCGAAGCATTAACCCACTGGAAGGCCGAGCAGGCGACGGGTTTGCCATTGGCGGCGCTGTTCAATTTGCTGGACGAGAACGCTCAGGCCGATGGCTTTACGTTGATCGAGCACATTTTAAGCGGCCAGCTCAGTGGTGGCAGCGAACATTCCAAATTGATCCAGCGCCTGGATGGCAGCACGGTTTCAGTGACCCTGGTCGGTGCGCCGATCCGCAATGCCGGTAAAGTCAGCGGCACCGTGCTGGTGCTGCACGACATGACCCAGGAGCGGCAATACATCGCCAACTTGTCCTGGCAGGCGACTCACGATGCCTTGACCGGCCTCGCCAACCGCCGCGAATTCGAGTATCGCCTGGAACAGGCCCTGCATCAGCTGACGCGTCAGACGGGGCGCCATGCCCTGATGTTCCTCGATCTTGACCAGTTCAAGTTAGTCAACGATACCTGTGGTCACGCAGCAGGAGACGAGTTGCTGCGGCATATTTGCGCACTGTTGCAGTCAGGTCTGCGCGAAGGCGACACCCTGGCCCGGCTGGGCGGTGACGAGTTCGGCATCCTGCTGGAGAACTGTGCACCGGAAGCGGCGGAAAAGATCGCCGAGAACTTGCGCCAGACCGTGCAAAACCTGCATTTCGTCTGGAAGGGCCGGCCGTTTGTGACGACCGTAAGCGTCGGCCTGGTTCATATCAATCAGGCTCCGACGACCCTCGAAACCTCGCTGCGTGCAGCCGATATGGCGTGTTACATGGCTAAGGAAAAGGGCCGCAACCGCGTTCAGGTCTACCATGCCGACGATTCGGAGCTGTCACTGCGCTTCGGCGAGATGGCTTGGGTGCAACGCTTGCACATGGCGTTGGAAGAAGATCGTTTCTGCTTGTACTCGCAGGAAATTGCGCCTCTTGGTCATAGCGGGCAAGGCGGTGGGCATATAGAAATTCTGCTGCGCCTGCATGATGAGGCCGGGCGCATGATTTTGCCGGACAGTTTTATTCCGGCCGCCGAGCGTTACGGCCTGATGACTTCCCTGGATCGTTGGGTCGTGCAGAACGTTTTCAAGATCATCGCCCAATGCATCGCCGAGAAGCGCAAAGGGCCGTTGGCCATGTGTGCGATCAATCTGTCAGGCACGACCATCGGAGATGAGGCATTTCTGACCTTCCTGCGTGAACAGTTCGTTGCTTACGCCATACCGCCTGAAATGATTTGTTTTGAAATCACTGAAACCAGCGCAATTTCCAATCTCGGAAGCGCAATCAGATTTATCAATGAGCTCAAAGGCTTAGGTTGCCACTTTTCGCTGGACGACTTTTGTGCCGGTATGTCCTCATTCGCCTACCTGAAACATTTGCCTGTAGACTTCCTGAAGATTGACGGGAGTTTCGTAAAGGACATGCTGGACGACCCGATTAACCGCGCCATGGTTGAGGTGATCAACCACATCGGTCATGTCATGGGTAAGCGTACGATTGCAGAGTTTGTTGAAACACCGCAGATTGAGCAGGCACTCTTGGAAATCGGGGTGGATTACGCTCAAGGGTATGTCATTGAACGCCCGCATCTGTTTACCTGCGACAGTTTACAAAGTCGTCCTGCCAGGCCTCAGCCTTTGTTGTTCAAGGCACCAGGCACGTTCCGTTGAAATCTCTTGCTGATCCTAACAATCACAATCAAAAGGAGCTCGACAGTGATCGACACATTCAGCCGAACCGGACCCCTCATGGAAGCTGCAAGTTATCCCGCCTGGGCCCAGAAATTGATCCAGGATTGCAGCGAGAGTAAGCGCCGGGTTGTCGAACACGATCTGTATCAGCGCATGCGAGATAACAAACTCAGCGCCAAGACCATGCGTCAGTACCTTATTGGTGGCTGGCCGGTGGTCGAGCAGTTCGCGTTATACATGGCTCAGAACCTGACCAAGACCCGTTTTGCTCGCCATCCAGGCGAAGACATGGCGCGTCGCTGGTTGATGCGTAACATCCGCGTCGAATTGAACCACGCCGATTACTGGCTGCACTGGAGCCGCGCTCACGGTGTCAGCCTGGAAGATCTGCAAGCGCAACAGGTTGCCCCCGAGCTTCACGCGCTGAGCCATTGGTGCTGGCACACCTGTTCGGCGGACTCGCTGATCGTGGCCATTGCCGCCACCAATTACGCCATAGAGGGGGCGACGGGGGAGTGGTCGGCACTCGTCTGTTCCAGCGGCGTCTACGCAGCGGCATTTCTCGAGGAAGATCGCAAACGCGCCATGAAGTGGTTGAAGATGCACGCCCAGTACGACGATGCCCATCCGTGGGAAGCGCTGGAAATCATCTGCACGCTGGCGGGATTGAACCCGAGCCAGTCCCTGCAAACGGAATTGCGCCAGGCCATCTGCAAAAGCTACGACTACATGTACCTGTTCCTGGAACGCTGCATGCAGCTTGAGTATTCGGAAAAGGCTCCGGTGGCGCGTGAGCGCCTGGCGATGGCCGAAAGCTGATCCGTTAATCCGGAAAATGGCGTGTCCATGTAAAAAGCCCGTGTCCCGATCTGTATTGTCAGGGGCGCGGGCTTTTTTGCAGCCGTAAACAATTAAGCTAAGCGGTGATCTTCAATCCAGCCAGCCCGGCAATGACCAGCGCCACACTGGCCAGCCTGAACAGCGCCATGGACTCGCCAAACAGAATGATCCCGGCGATCACCGTTCCGACTGCGCCCACGCCCGTCCAGATCGCATAGGCGGTGCCCAGCGGCAGCTCTTTCATGGCAAGGCCCAGCAGGCCAAGGCTGATGGCCATGGCGGCAACGGTCAATGCCGTCGGGAGAGGGCGGCTGAAACCATCGGTGTATTTCAGGCCGACGGCCCAGCCCACTTCGAACAGGCCGGCGAAAAACAGAATGATCCAGGACATGAGAGACCTCCATCCATTGACGGGGTCGTCCCCAGATTAATGACTCGATTGAGCCGCGAGGTCGTCCTCGCGATGCGCATATAGAGTGCCCATCATTAATCCAGGGATCAAGTTTTCGGATCAGTCGGTGGCTTGTCTGGCCGCCAGTTCCCGATCTTCTTTCTCGCTCATCCGCCGGAAATACGTCGAGAGCAGCGCCCCGGAAATGTTGTGCCAAACACTGAACAGCGCACTCGGCACTGCCGCCAGCGGTGAGAAATGAGCACTGGCCAGCGCGGCGCCCAATCCGGAATTTTGCATGCCGACTTCCAGCGCCAGGGATTTGCGTTGAGCCAGCGGTAACTTGAACAGGCGGCCTGTGAAATAACCCAACAGGTAGCCAAAGCTGTTATGCAGCATCACCACGGCCATGATCAACAGACCGGACTCGGCGATTTTTGCCTGGCTGGCGGCAACGACGGCGGTGACAATGATCACGATGCTGACCACCGATACCAGTGGCAGAACGTCCACCGCGTGGCGAACCCGATCACCGAGCAAACGCTGGGCAACCACGCCGAGCACTATCGGCAGCAGCACCACTTGCAGGATCGACCAGAACAGCTCCATGAAGGAGACCGGTAACCAGGCCGATGCCAGCAACCAGATCAGCGCCGGCGTCAACAATGGCGCGAGGAGGGTGGTGACAGCGGCAATCGCCACCGACAGGGCGAGATCTCCGCGTGCCAGCCAGGTCATTACATTCGACGACGTGCCACTTGGGCAGCAGCCGACCAGGATAACGCCGACGGCGATCTCTGGCGGCAGGTGAAAAGCCTGGCAGAGCAACCACGCCATGCCGGGCATGATCACGAAATGGGCAACCACGCCCAGAGCCACGCGCCAAGGATGGCGAGCGACTTCGGCGAAGTCTTCGAGCTTGAGGGTCAGGCCCATGCCGAACATCACCAGCCCCAACAGCGGCACGATTGCGCCTTTCAGGCCGATGAACCACATCGGCTGGACAAACGCCACGATGGCGAAAATCAGCACCCAGTAAGCGAAGGTGTTTCCGACAAAGCGACTCAATACAGCCAGTGCACGCATGGCCTGATCCTTATTTTTCAGTAGCGCCACGACCCCTTGTAGGAGCGAGCTTGCTCGCGATGGAGTGTCAGTCGACACCCATTGGCCTGACACATCATCGCGAGCAAGCTCGCTCCTACAGTAGAGATCACAATCCTTTAGATCCCTTGCGGAGTCTCTTCGCCGCCCAACGCTTCAACCAGCGCCGGCAGGAAGTCGCCGAAGGTCAGCATCATCAGGGTGAAGCTGGCATCCAGTTGACCGAGTGCTTCTTCGCCGCCGTCCTGTTCCGCCTGGTCTTGCAGCAGATCTTCGAACTTCAGGCGCTTGACCACCATCTTGTCGTCGAGGACGAAAGACAGTTTGTCTTGCCAGGCCAGCGACAGTTGAGTGACCACTTTGCCGGTACTCAGGTGCAGCTGGATTTCGTCGCTGGTCAGGTCCTGACGCTTGCAGCGCACAATGCCGCCATCTTCGTGGGTATCACGCAGCTCGCACTCGTCCAGCACAAAGAAGTCGTCCGCGGCTTTTTGGGTGGTGACCCATTCAGTCATGGTCGCCGTCGGGGACATTTTCACGGTCAGTGGTCGTACCGGCAGCGTGCCGATCACTTCACGCAGGGTCGACAACAAGTCTTCTGCGCGTTTCGGACTGGCCGAGTTGACCAGGATCAGGCCCTGTTTCGGCGCGATGGCAGCGAAGGTCGACGAACGACGGATAAAGGCGCGCGGCAGGAAGGCCTGGATGATTTCATCCTTGATCTGGTCGCGTTCCTTTTTATAGACCTTGCGCATCTGTTCGGCTTCGATCTCTTCGACCTTTTCCTTCACCGCGTCACGCACGACGCTGCCCGGCAAGATGCGTTCTTCTTTGCGGGCGGAGATCAGCAGGAAGTCGCCGCTGACGTGCACCAGCGGTGCATCTTCGCCTTTGCCGAACGGCGCGACGAAACCGTAGGTGGTCAACTCCTGGCTTGCACACGGACGCGCCAGTTTGGTGGCCAGTGCAGTTTCCAACGCCTCGGCATCAAAAGGCAGATCTTGGGTCAGGCGATAGATAAGCAGGTTTTTGAACCACATGAGGCGAGTCTCTCCTTTATACAAAGGGGGGCATTATTCTCTTAGCGGCGCCATAGGCCAACCCTTCTCTAAGCCTTTGGAAGGCCTGAAAAAATTATTTAAAAAAGTGCTTGCCAGAGGTGGGGACGCTCCGTAGAATGCGCGCCACACCGAAAGTGAAGGGTGATTAGCTCAGCTGGGAGAGCGTCTGCCTTACAAGCAGAATGTCGGCGGTTCGATCCCGTCATCACCCACCATTCGCTTTAGTGTTACGCGCAGCGGTAGTTCAGTCGGTTAGAATACCGGCCTGTCACGCCGGGGGTCGCGGGTTCGAGTCCCGTCCGCTGCGCCATATTCGGTAACCTGGAACGCTGAACGCCAGGTCACCACGGAAAAGCCCGCTAACGCGGGTTTTTTTCTGTCCGTAGTTCCTGCAGGGATGTGTTGTTTTACTGGTTTCAGATTTTTTTGATTAATTTATCAATTAAATCAACACGTTATGAAAATCTGTGGCACAATGCGCCCCGCAACGAAGGTAAAGGGTGATTAGCTCAGCTGGGAGAGCGTCTGCCTTACAAGCAGAATGTCGGCGGTTCGATCCCGTCATCACCCACCATTACTTTCAATGTTACGCGCAGCGGTAGTTCAGTCGGTTAGAATACCGGCCTGTCACGCCGGGGGTCGCGGGTTCGAGTCCCGTCCGCTGCGCCATATTCGGTAATCTGGAACGCTGAACGCCAGGTCACCACGGAAAAAGCCCGCTTAATGCGGGCTTTTTGCTGTCTGGGATTTGGCTTTCGCATGCAAAGCGACCTGTTCAGGCGAAATACGCCCCTTGTAGCAGCTGTCGAGGTACGAGGCTGCGTTGGGCTGCGCAGCGGCCCTCGAGGGCGGTCCTGCGGACACGCAACGCAGCCTCGTACCTCGACAGCTGCTACAGGCGGACGCAGGCTTCGCCAGCGGCTACAGAACGTGTGTTTCCTGCTTATTGCTCGGCGTTGCGGCTGTGGCGGTAATCGCTGACCGCTTCGTATACCGCTTTGCGCAGGCGATTGATCCCGCCGATGGGTCGATGAGCCTCCAGGCCGAACCAGGGATTGAACGACTGGTTGTCGCATCGCACGTTCAGTGCCGGCGTATCGAAGTCCTGGGCCGGTACATTGATCCGCGCCACCGTCTCGAACGGCGCGTCGCTTTCTCTCCATTCGATGCTCGTGTCCTCGATCGGCATGTACTTGCCCGGATCCTGCCGTTGGATTTGCAAGACGAAACACGCCGGTATCCGATCTGTCGACAGCTGCTGGTTCAGGGCATTGCGCAGGAAATTCGGCAACTTCTGGTTTTGTGCCGGTAGGGTGTAGGTCGGGCAACTGTCAGGATCCGGCATTACCCGGAACTTGGCATTGGCTTGACCGAACTTGTAGGGCGAAACCGAAAAGTAGGTCGTCCGCGTCGGGCTTTCCGGGGCGGGGGAGAGGGTCGCCAGTGCGATAAGCAGGTGTCGAACCTGCCAGGTCCGCGGGTCCCAACCAGGGAAGAACGCCTTCAGCGTCTCGCCGTCAGCCTGGGCGGAAACGTTCTGACGATACTCCGTGACATCGCTGACGAAAAAATTCGGATGGCTAAACATCACGAAGTCTTGCTCTCCACGGTTTTTTTGATCGTCGAGCAGCTGTTTGCCAGGCACATCGAGTAACTTGATCGCCATTCCCCGAGCATCGCGGATGCTGTCGAACTGCGGGTAAGCATTGCCATTGGACAACCGCATCGTCGCTTGCCAGGTTTTGCCCGGCTCACTGAATACGCCCTGACGCAGTTCATCGGGCAGTTCCGGAAGTACCTGAACGTCGGCCTTCACACACCCATGTGCCTTGGCATGTGCATCGCGCAGGTAGCGCGTGCTTTCACGGTGCTGATCGACGATACGCACGGCGGTCTGAATGACATCCTGAGTCATCGCTGCTTCGCCGTCCGGAATCAGTTCTTCAGCCGACACCGGCCCTCGGTGCTGCCAGGCAAACCAGGCGGACGCCAGTGCCCAGCCGAGCACTCCAAGACTCAATAACAAGAGCAGGGTTTTGCCAAGGAAGGCGCCAAAACGCATCCACACTGAAGTCATGGCAATTGTGCCTCCAGCGGGCCACCCAATACTTTCAGGTATTCCAGAAGCGCCCAACGCTCCTCGGGTTGCAGCCAGCGACCGATCACGCCGTTGCCGAGCTTGCCGGCGCGAAACTCGTGGCCACTGTTGTGATTGCCGGTGATGCGCGTGTCGAATTCGAAACCGTTGGTAAAGGCCTCGGTTCGATAGCCCAAGTGCCTTGGGTCGTACTCGAACGTGCCTTTATAAAACGTGGTCGCGCGCTCATCCTGGGGCGAGAGCAGTTGATAGAGACTCGGCACTGAGCCGTTGTGCAGAAACGGCGGGGTCGCCCACACGCCCGCCAGCGGCCGGGCTTTGTAGGCGCGCAATTCCCGGACCCCGATGGGCAGGCCGAAGCCATCCATGGCCGGTCGCTCGGCGATGGGAATGTTCGCGTCACGGTAAGCGCGGTTCTCGACGAACGCGGTGATGTAAGCCAGCCCTTTGGCCGACGACAGCTTGCTCAAGTCCAGCGGCTCGGTGGGTGTCGGTTGCAACTGCACATCCAGTTGACCCAGTTCTGCCGGATCCCATTGCAAGGCAGTGAGGTCGAAGCGGTGGTCAGCGATATTGTCGGCGGCGCCGGGGTCCGTACCAATGAACGCCACAGGCAGCATTTTCAAAGGTTGCACCCAGCGTCCGTTGTTTTCGATTGATCGAGGGAGATGGCAGCCGGCGCAGTTCTCGGTGAACAGCGCGCGACCTTTGGCGGCCAAGGGTTTGTCCACTGTCCCCAGCAGTTCTTCTGGCCAGGCAGGTGGTTTGAGTCGTTGCAGGGTTTGTTCAATCAGGTGCAGGTCACGCACTCGGACGCTGGATGGGTAACGATTGTCGCCCTTGAGTGGCTGGCCGTCACTGTCGAAGAAATTCAGCGTGGCCCCTACGCCCAGGGCTTCACCGATGTTGCGGGCCATGGGTTGCTGCGCCGAGCCGTTCCATTGCACCCAGTCGAAGGTCCACATGTCCCACAACTGCGGATAATCAACCGGTGCATTGGCCACCCGGTAGTTAGCGGGGGAAATGGCATCGCCGAAACTGGCATTGGCAATACGCCCGAATGCATCGGTACGGCCGGGGCCTTCTTCGGTCGGGTAGAGACCGCGATGGGTGTCGTTCCAGGCCGCCTTCAAGAAAGTATCAAGAGACGCCTTGAAGTCTTTGCGCAGTTGCTGATGGCGGATGTCGTAGTCCTGGCCCAGTACGTTGCGTGCGAAACGTTCGAATTTCCACGGGTTGTAGTAAGTCGACGTCAGGCTGGCCACCAGCGCTTGCCCGAAACTGCCACCTCGCAGTGTAGGAATGCTGGATGGCAAGACATGCTGCGCCGAGCCGCCGTCGATGCGCACAGCCTGGCCGTTGAAACGCAGTTCTCCGGTGTGGCAAGCGGCACAGGTAATGTCCAGAAATACTTCCTGACTGTCCGGGTTCTGATGACGGGTAAACCCTACAGGCAGGTTGCCAGGGTTGTTCGGCGTGGGGCGCTGGCTGGGGTCAATCAGAAAACCGAAGCGGGCGAGGTATTCTGGAGTGGCGAATCGTTGTTGCGAGAAGGGCAGTTCGAGGGCGTTGAACCAGTCGTAATGCAAGCCTTTGACCTGAGTGCCCTGAGGCGTTAAATAGTAAGTCTGGCGGTCGGCAGCGCTCCATTGCTCCAGGTAGTGCACCTGTTGTGCGGGTGTCCAGGTTGGCAGTTTCGGGTTGGCGACGAAGTAAAGAACCACGCAAAGGCTGAGTCCAAGAAGCGCAGCGATCAGAGCTAACAGGCGGAATAAGAGGCGCAAGATAACCATCCTTGTCGAATTATCGCTCTCTTATGCCTCAGCCTCAGAGGTGCGGCAAGTGGCCATTACGCCAGATGCTGTGGGATACGGGATCGGTCTCTGTGAGGGGAAGCTGACAGAAGCTTCATCATCCGAATCCGGAAATGCGTTAAAACCCCTGAACTTATCAGATGTTTCCTGCTCTTATGCCGGTAGCCATTGGTCGTGGCCGCCTGATAAGCTCGCGGCTTTACTCGATTGCCCTTTAGGCGCATGAACAAGGAAATAGCATGAAACAGCATCGGTTGGCGGCGGCGGTAGCCCTGGTTAGCCTGGTACTTGCGGGTTGTGATTCGCAGACCAGCGTAGAGCTGAAAACTCCGGCGCAAAAAGCTTCCTACGGAATTGGCCTGAACATGGGCAAAAGCCTGGCTCAGGAAGGCATGGATGACCTGGATTCCAAGGCCGTAGCCCAAGGCATCGAAGATGCCGTCGGCAAGAAAGAGCAGAAACTGAAGGACGACGAACTGGTCGAAGCCTTCGCAGCACTGCAAAAGCGTGCTGAAGAGCGCATGGCCAAAATGAGCGAAGAGTCGGCAGCCGCCGGCAAGAAATTCCTCGAAGAAAACGCCAAGAAAGCCGGTGTAACCACCACCGCTTCCGGTTTGCAGTACGAAGTGGTCAAGAAGACCGATGGCGCACAGCCTAAGCCGACCGACGTCGTGACTGTTCATTACACCGGCAAACTGACCAACGGCACCGTTTTCGACAGCTCCGTCGAGCGCGGCAGCCCGATCGATCTGCCAGTCAGCGGTGTGATTCCGGGTTGGGTCGAAGGCCTGCAACTGATGCACGTTGGCGAGAAGTACAAACTGTACATTCCTAGCGAACTGGCCTACGGCGCCCAAAGCCCAAGCCCTGCGATTCCAGCCAACTCGGTACTGGTATTCGATCTGGAACTGTTGGGGATTAAAGATCCGACAAAACAAGACGATGCTGCCAAGTAATTTGCATCTGCTCTAAAAACAACGCCTCGCTTTATGCGGGGCGTTGTTGCATCTGGCGTTTGGCAAGAGGTAAACAAAGCGAACGGATGCTGTAGGCTGGAGTCATAGCCATTGAGGACCCTCGTGCTAGCGGCGCCAGAGCGCCAAGTCAATGAAATCTTGGGTTTTTTTTATGTGAGTAAAAAACGCCCGATCTGAGTTAAGCCCTTATGAAACGGGGCTTTCAGCCGTGAAATGCAGCTCTGTTCACAAGGTTATCCACAATTTGTGTGGATAACATTTCAGCGGGAGGAATGATGAAAGCACCGTGGAATTTCGCTCGTTTCCTGCCACTGGCCGGACGCCTGTTGGCTCGTGGACGATTGCCTGCCTTGCTGTTCGCGGTGGCCAGCAAAGGTGCCAGCCAGGGTAACCGATTGGGCAAGCTGAAGGACGACCTGCGCTTGTTGCAGGCGTTATGCCTTGCTTACTGGCGTGGTGAGTATCGGGCCATCAGCCCGAAGGCGCTGATATCAGTGGTCGCAGGCCTGATGTACTTCCTCAGTCCGGTGGATGCGATTCCGGATTTTATTCCGGTTTTCGGCATGCTCGATGACATCGCCGTATTGGCCTGGTTGATGAAAGTCTTCGAGGACGAACTCAACGCGTTCCGCGTCTGGCGCAATCGACAGCTGCCGGAGAAGCTCGCCGTGGTCGAACGCTTGCCCGATACCGTGCAGCAACTTCAGCTACAGGGCCCGAAAAAAACCTGATTCGCTTGAGGGACGTCCATATATTCATACCCCCCGCGACCTTGGCCGCTGTTAGGATTACACTTCTAAGGAAAAGTGCCGACTCGCTAAGTGTCGTTGTCCTACGGGGAAGTCATGGATATTCAGATAATCACACGCGAAGGCGAGCCCGAGTATGCGGTTCTACCATGGGCTCAGTATCAGGCTCTACTGAAAGCAGCAGGCATTAATGAGCAACCGCCGCGGGTCGCCCCAGAGCGACAAGCGGCAGCACCAGACCAGATTCTTCCTGGTCTGGATCAACTACGCAGTTTGCGCGAAGGGAAGGGCATCGCCATCGAGGCGCTGGCCCGCACGGTAGGCATCAGCCCGTCTTATCTGGCCTTGATCGAAAGTGGCGAGCGTCAACCCGACGCTGCGATTCGCCGAAGCCTGGCCTGGGAATTGACGGTGCCAGGGTGGAGGGATGAATCGTGAGCGTACGCATCAGTCGTCATCATTGGGATGGGTTACTGGGAGAACTGGATCAGGCGCGCCGCCAGCGCCATCTTCTGACTTACCGGGCATTGCTGGAGCGTTTGCAGTTGCCCACGCCAGCCATGCAAACCTTGACTGCTGCCCTTGAGCATCTGGCCGCACTGGACGCCAAAGCCGAACAGCCCTTGCGCAGTTCGCTGGTGATCAGCCAAGGCGCCAGCCGCTTGCCACGCACGGGGTTCTTCGAATGCGTCGAGCGCCTGGGGCGTTTCTCCGGGCCGTCCGATGGCGTTGCCGCAGCATCCTGGCATGCCTCGGAAGTGGTTCGGGTGTTCGAATACGAATACCCGGAATCGGCAGAGGCCTGAGTGTTTTTACGACTCAAGGCACAGGCCGGCTACTGGCTGGCCCGCCGGTTGTTTCATTGGTCATGGTTTGTGCGCCAGCCCCGAGGCTGGCACTGGCTCGAAGGCCAATTCGCGCGGATGGCAAACCTGGGCGATGTCGGCGCTCAGAGCTTCTATGGCCACATCCTGGCCTTTCGCGGCGTGGGTCTTGGGGCACGAGAGGAAGGTGTCCGATTGTTGCGCCTGGCGGCGTTGGCGGGCGATGGCAAAGCGGCGTATCAAATGGGCGTGATAAGCCTGGTCGGAACACCGGGCAAAGCGCCGGATCCGGCTGAAGCGGCACGGTTTTGGGAGATGGCGGCCAAGGCTGGACATCCGTTGGCAGAAATCAAACTTAAAGAACTGGCGGCTCGCGATTCGACGCGATAGCCCCATCGTTATCCGATAAACGAACGTGGCGTAAGGGAAACCTTTCGCCACGTTTACCTTTTTGCCTGCATGTCATTCGATGATCGTTATTTAGGGATTTACCCTACAGCCACATCCTACTTTCCTGATTTCTTTCTGGACTGATCCCCCGCAAAGTTTCGCGCGCTCAATTCGCGGGCAAGCCTCGCTCCAGGATTGGGGGCGTCCGCATTTTTGGTGGGCTGCCTCGACCCTGTAGGAGCGAGGCTTGCCCGCGAAGGCGGTCTTACAGGCAGCGAAATTTCTGGGCGAGGTCGTCGGACGTTTCCTTCAAGTTGTAGCGGTTTCCATGAACTGGTGTGAAATGTGTTCCATCGATAGTCTTTGGCGGTCACTGATAATTCAGTGGCGGGGGTGTAGGAACCCTTCAAGACCGATGGGATGTTCATAGCGTCAATGCTTGATTTGCGGCCGTTAACACGTGTCCGTAAGATCATCTGCGGCGGCTATGCGCGGGCACGCTTCGGCGTGGTCGAGTTTTCCCAAAGGTCTCGATATTCCTACCTCGCGTATAGCTGCCACCCTAGCCTGTAGGAAGGCTGATGGCGGCTCCTATTCTTCTTTGGGAGTCTCTAATGAAAACAATTACACCCGATCCACCCTACGAAAAACCAATCCCCCACCCCGAAAACCGCTTCATGGCGTTGACGAGCAACTGCAACGACATGCCCACCCTGTTCGTCGATACCCAAGCACCGCTCGATGTTTTGTATGACGCCGCCAGCTATCGAATTCGCGCTGTAACCCAAGTGCTTGAAAACCTGTCCATGCGGGGTTCGATTGAGTGTGAATCCTTTATTCTCAGCGACTTTGCGTTGCTTTGTGCCATTCCATTGCGTGATGGTTGTGATGTGCTGGATGTGGTTGGGCGACGCTTGAGGGCGCGGGCTTCGGAGTAGCGCCGGGACTTTCACGGATGTCCTTCAGTTAAGCATTTTTGGCTGAGACGCACGTTTTGTAGCAGCTGGCGCAGCCTGCGTCCGGCTGCGCAGCAGTCGTAAAATCAGCGCTCGCGGTGTTTCAGGTGCACCGTGCAGGTAGAGTTTACGACTGCTGCGCAGCCGAACGCAGGCTGCGCCAGCTGCTACCGGGCTGCTTTGAGCGGCAATCACCGGTGCCCGGCCATCAATGCCTCTTCGGAAGCGGGCACCGCCAAACTATCAATTACATGCACGCTAGCCCCCGGAACATTCTTCGCGTGATGCTTGGCCTGCGAGGCCATCTCCGCGAGCTGGCTCGCGTCGAGCTGTCCACAGGCTTGTGGATGCAAATGCACCACGCCAATCGACAGCGACAACAAGGGGAATTCCTGTCGCATTCCCTGGCGATTCGGCGCGATGAAGCAGCCAGCTTCCAGGTGTTCACTGCGATAAAAGCGTCGGCATTGGCTCTGGAAGTCGTCCAGCAACTGGTTCAAGCGTTTGTGCCAGTCTTCCGGGCCGAGCACCAGCAGGAAGTCATCGCCGCCGATATGGCCGACGAAGTCGCGGGACGGATCGACGCGGTCATTCAGACATTGCGCCAGACACAGCAGGACTTCATCCCCACGGCCGTAGCCGTAGATATCGTTGAAGGGTTTGAAACTGTCGATGTCCACGTAGCAGATCATCGATTCCCGTTGCTGTTGCAGCAGTCGTGTCAGGCATTGCTGGATCGGCACGTTACCGGGAAGCAGGGTCAGCGGGTTGGCGTAGCGGGCCTGCTGGATCTTCAATTCGGTAATCAGCTTGAGCACATCGATGACCCGACCCAATCCCAGATAACCGCCGTTGAGGGTGATGATGAAATCTTCCTCGATGCACTGTCGAGCGCGACTGGTGATGAGGCGGCTGACCTGTTGCAGCGATTGACTCAGTTCGACAGCAAGAAAGTCATCGTTCATCAACCGGCTGATGGGTTTGCGGGCGAACAAGTCGGTTGCAAATGGCTTCAGCAGGGCGTCAGAGAGCGAATGCCGATGGACGATGCCGCAAGGATGGCCTTGCTCGTCAAGCACCGCCAGTGAGTTCAGGCTGGCCTGACGGCGGAAGGCTTCCAGCACCGTGGCGGTCGGAGTCTCGCGAGGCATCGCCGGTTGGTCGTTGAGTAAAGCGCTCAGGTCGCTGCCTTCCTCGTTCAGCACCACGGCGGTGCTGTCGTGTTTGGGCATCAGGTTTCGGGCATCCCTTGGCGGATGTTCTTGAGGCCGACACAGCAAATAGCCCTGGACCAGATCGACGCCCATATCGGTCAGCACCGCGAGCTCTTCCGGCAACTCGATGCCCTCGGCGATTACTTGCGCCCGAGAGGCTTTGGCAATTTGCAGGATCGAGCCGACGAACTCACGCTTGAGGGCATCCTGGTGAATACCGTCGATGAAGTGCCGATCGATCTTCACATAATCCGGCCGCAATTCGGACCAGAGTCGCAGGCTCGAATAACCTGCGCCCAGGTCATCCAGTGCAATGGAAAACCCCATCGCTCGATAATGATGCAGTGCATTTTGCAGCAGCTGGAAATCATCGGTCGGGGTCTGTTCGGTGAGTTCAATGACCACCTGGCTAGGCGGTATGCCGAAATCCTGCAGCAGCTGCAGGGTGCGACCGGGTTGGTGACCGGCTTCAAGCAGCGATTCCGGCGAGACGTTCAGAAACAGCTTGCCGGGCAGTTGCTGCTCACTGAAGCGCCGGCAAGCACTCTCGCGACAGGCAATTTCCAGCTCACTGAGACGCCCCGCCTGGCGGGCTACAGCGAACAGCGCGATAGGGGAGTGCAGTGGACTGTTGGAGGGGCCGCGACTGAGGGCTTCGTAACCGACGATGCGTCTTTCAGAGAGGGAAATGATTGGCTGGAACAAGCTGTGCAAACCACTTTGAGCCAATATGGAACTCAAGGCACTCAGCTGTTCTGTCGTGGTCATGGCTTTCTCTGGCGATAAAAAAAGGACTGGGAGCAAAAAGCTCCCAGTCCCTTATTTCACGACAGAATGATGACTGTTTGATGACGCTCCGGGGAGCGTCAGCATTAAATTGCCATCACCTTAGTGCTTGGCTACCGCGGTGTTGAGTTTCAGGTAGTCCAACAGAATCCGGCCCGTTTCGCTCAGGTAGGCGTCGTCTTCTGGTTTGGTCTTGTCCGGCTCGGCCGCGAGGGCGTCTTCGTCTTCTTTCTTCAGCTCTTTGAGCGGTTCTTCACCCTTGGCCTTGCGACGGATGTTCTCCATGACCAACTGCTTGGCTTCGATATCGGCATGCTGCGCACGACGATCCGCTTCGTTGAGGCTGACGGTTTTTTCTTCCATCAGTTTCTGGGCAAGCGCCAGCTTGTCACGGATGAACACGAACTCGGCGTCTTTGGCTGAACGCGCGTCATGCTCTGACTTGAGTTGCGCGATATACGGCTTGAATGGATCGACCGCCGGCTTGATGGCCGCCTTGATCGTGTCCCACGGCATGGCTTCCGGAAGGGCGCTTTCGCCGATTTCCTTGGTGTCGATGATTGACGGGTAGTCGATGTCCGGCAGTACGCCCTGATGCTGGGTGCTCTGGCCGGAAACCCGGTAGAACTTGGCCAGGGTCAGTTTCAGTTCGCCGTGGTTCAGCGGCTGAATGGTCTGTACGGTGCCTTTACCGAAGGTCTGGCCGCCAATGATCAACGCACGATGGTAGTCCTGCATGGCGCCGGCAAAAATCTCCGAAGCCGAGGCGGACAAACGGTTGACCAGCAACGCCATCGGACCTTTATAGAATGCACCCGGGTTTTCATCTTCCAGTACATCGACGCGGCCATCGGCGTTACGCACGAGCACGGTCGGCCCTTTGTCGATGAACAGGCTGGTCAGCTCGGTGGCTTCCTGCAAGGAGCCGCCGCCGTTGTTGCGCAGGTCGATGACCACGCCGTCGACCTTGTCTTTCTGCAACTCTGTCAGCAGTTTCTTGACGTCGCGAGTGGTGCTCTTGTAGTCCGGATCGCCGGCACGGAAGGCCTTGAAGTCCAGGTAGAAGGCCGGGATCTCGATGATGCCGAGTTTGTAGTCCTTGCCGTCCTGTTTCAGGTTGAGGACCGACTTCTTCACCGCCTGATCTTCAAGTTTCACCGCTTCACGGGTGATCGGGACGATCTTGGTGGTCTGATCGTTCGGCGCATTGCTGGCCGGGATCACTTCCAGGCGCACCACGGTGCCTTTCGGACCACGGATCAGCTTGACCACTTCGTCCAGGCGCCAGCCGACCACGTCGACCATCTCTTTGTTGCCCTGGGCAACGCCGATGATCTTGTCGGCCGGTGCGACCTGCTTGGTCTTGTCGGCGGGGCCTGCCGGCACCAGACGCACGACTTTCACCTGGTCGTTATCGCTCTGCAACACGGCGCCGATGCCCTCGAGGGACAGGCTCATGTTGATGTCGAAGTTTTCCGCATTATCCGGAGACAGATAGTTGGTGTGCGGGTCGTAGGACATCGCGAAGGTGTTGATGTACGCCTGGAAGATGTCTTCCGGACGGGTCTGGTCCAGACGCGTCAGCTGATTTTTGTAACGCTTGGTCAGCGTTTCCTGAATCTGCTTGGAATCTTTGCCGGCGATTTTCATCCGCAGGACTTCGTCCTTGACGCGTTTGCGCCACAGGTCGTCCAGTTCGGCGGTGGACTTGAGCCAAGGAGCGTCCTTGCGATCGATCAGCAAGTTTTCCTTGGTGGTGAAGTCCATCTTGTCGACGCCCTTGTTCAGCTCCGCAAGGGCGAAGTCCAGACGCGCTTTGACGCGGTCCAGGTAGCGCTTGTAGATGGTGAACCCGGCGTTCAGGTCGCCGCTTTTGAGGAAGTCGTCGAACTGGGTTTTCCACTTGTCGAATTCGGCGATGTCGCTGGCCATGAAGTAACTGCGCGACGGATCCAGCAGCTTGAGGTAGCTGTCGTAGATGATCACCGAGCGCGCGTCATCAAGTGGCGGCTTGCTGTAGTGATGGCGCTTGAGCAACTCGACGACGTTCAGACTGGCGATCACTTCGTCACGATCAGGCTGAAGCTTGTCCCAGCTATTGGCTGCGAACGTATTGCTCGACATCGGCATCAGGCCGATACCAATGAAAAGGGCGAGTGCAGTGCTTGGGAACAGATGCTTCATGCTGATTCGACGCGGGGACAATTGATAACGCATATTAGGCCGTCTTTGAAGTCGCCGGTACCACAAGGGCCGGTCGCATAATGCAAAAAGCCCGGTGCTATAGCTTCGGGCTCAGTCCAGACTCACTATGGAGGCACTGTGAAAGCATTGCAAGGCGTTGACGGTCAAGTGGAGTGGGTTGAAGAGCCGAGTCCTGCGTGCGATGTAGGGCAAGTTCGTATCCGAGTGGCGGCAGCGGGACTCAATCGTGCCGATTTGTTACAGAGGACAGGACTTTATCCGCCACCGCCGGGGGCCAGTCAGGTGCTGGGTCTTGAGTGTTCCGGGGTGATCAGCGAGGTGGGGCCGGGCTCGTCCTGGCAGCTCGGTGATAGGGTCTGCGCCTTACTGGCCGGGGGCGGGATGGCCGAGGAAGTGGTTGTCGACGGACGGCATGTATTGCCGGTTCCCGACGAAATGTCATTGGCCGAGGCGGCAGCGCTTCCGGAAGTGTACGCAACCGTTTGGCTGAATTTGTTTCAACTGGCTGCGCTCAAACCGGGTGAAAAAGTGCTTCTGCACGCCGGAGCAAGTGGAATCGGTTCAGCTGCCATTCAGCTGTGCAAGGCGTTTGGTAACCCGTGCTGGGTCAGTGTCGGTTCCGCCGAGCGTTTGGCTTACTGCGAAGCGCTGGGAGCACAGGGCGGTGCAGTGCGCACAGGGGATCTGGAAAGCTTGAGCGACCTGGGGCCGTTCGATGTGATTCTGGATCCTGTCGGCGGCAACTATGCCACGCTGAATCTGAAAATGTTGGCCCCAGATGGTCGTTGGGTATTGATCGGCCTGATGGGGGGGCGTGAGGCGAAGCTGGACCTGGCGCAGGTGCTGGCCAAGCGCGTGCAATTGTTGGGTTCGACCCTGCGCAGCCGCGATGACCAGTTCAAGGCGGATTTATTCAGCGATCTCAGTCAGCATGTCTGGCCGCTGTTTGCCGAAGGGCGATTGAGCCCGCAACTGGCCAGGACTTTCCCGATCAAGGACGCGGAAGCGGCGTTCGCTGAATTGGCGAGCAATAAGGTGGCGGGGAAGTTGGTGTTGGTGATCGACGAAAGCCTGACTTGACTTGACCTTGTAGGAGCGAGGCTTGCCCGCGAAGGACGCGACACGGTCTGTCAGATACACCGCGTCGCCTCCTTCGCGGGCAAGCCTCGCTCCTACAAGTTCGTGGTTACTTCCAGGTATGGATTGGCCAGCCGGCCTTTTCAGCGTGCTCAAGCAACATCGCATCCGGATTCACCACGTGTGGGAAATCCACCTTCAGCAACAACGGCAAATCATTACGTGAATCGGAATAAAAACTCGCGCCTTCCAGATTTTCCTCTTCGGCATCCAGCCATTCCAGCAGGCGTGTGATCTTGCCTTCGCGGTAGGTCAGGGTGCCAACGGTCTGGCCGCTATAGACCCCGTGAGTCACTTCCAGCTCGATGCCGAGAATTTCATCAATGCCCAAGCGGTCGGCAATCGGCCGGACCAGGTGTGTGCCTGATGCCGATATCACCAGAATCCGGTCGCCCGCCTTGCGGTGGGCCGCGATGGCTTTGGTAGCATCGCTGAAGATGATCGGCTCGATGAAGTCTTCCACCCACGGCCCAACCAAGTGGTCGACCTCTTCCGGGGTGCGCCCGATCATCGGCTCCAGGCTGAAGGTCATGTAGTCCTCCATGCGCAACTTGCCGTGGCTGTAGGCGTCCATCAGTGCGTTGTTCTGCCGCATGAACGACTCGGGATCGACCCAGCCGAGCCGGCCCATCTGTTCGCTCCAGAGGGTGGCGCAGTCGCCGTGGATCAGGGTTTCGTCCAGATCAAAAATTGCCAGGGCCATCAGTGCAGTTCTCTCTTCAACATCAGCAAGGGCATCAGGCTACCTCACAGAGGGCCGATGGATCGATGGAAAGCGCCAGGCGCCGACCATCGGGATGCAGGTCGGCCGCCGAGCGGTTCAGCACATCCACCACCAACTCCACGCCACGGGTTTCGACCCGGTAGCGAATCACGTTGCCCAGCAGACTGTGACTGCGCACTTGGGCGTCGAGCTCGCCGTTGAGGCTCAGTTCGATGGCTTCCGGGCGAATCGCAATGCGATGGGTGATCGGCCGTTGCAGCAGCCTGGTCGCACTGTCGGCGTCCAGCAGGTTGTAGTTACCGATGAAGCCGGCGGCAAAAACATCCACTGGCGCGGTGTAAAGGGTTTCGGCATCGCCGCTCTGTACGATCTTTCCCTGATTCATCAGGAAAATCCGGTCAGACATGGTCAGTGCTTCTTCCTGATCGTGTGTGACGAAGATGGTGGTCAGGCCCAGTTCACGCTGGATCTGACGGATCTGGTCGCGCAGGTGCTTACGAATCCGCGCATCGAGGGCCGACAGCGGTTCATCCAGCAGTAAAAGCCGTGGCCGGGTCACCAAAGAGCGCGCGAGCGCGACACGCTGGCATTGGCCGCCGGACAGTTGATGCGGATAGCGGCCAGCAAAATCGTTGAGCTCCACCAGTTTCAGTACTTCGGCAACGCGCTTTTGACTGTCGTCGGCGTTGACCTTTTGCATGCGCAAACCGAAGGCGACGTTCTGTTCCACGGTCATGTTCGGGAACAGCGCGTAACTCTGGAAGACCATGCCGATCCCGCGTTTCTGCGGGCTCAGTGGAACGAGGTCGACACCGTCGAGCAGAATATGTCCGCCATCCACCGAGGTCAGGCCGGCGATGCAGCGCAGCAGTGTGGATTTACCGCAACCGGACGGGCCAAGGAGGGTGACGAACTCGCCCTTTTTGATCTCGCAGTTGATATCGCTGAATACGGTAGTGCCCGCGTAGTTTTTCTGTAGGTGTTGGACGCTGACATAGCTCATTCGCTTTTGTCCTTGTTCAAGATATTGGCCGCCCAGGTCAGAACCAGCACGAAGAAGAAGTAGGAAATCACCAGCGCACTGGTGAAGTGGCCGCTGCTGTTGCGCATGTTGTTGAGGTAGACCTGCAGGGTTTCGTAGCGTGTCCCGACAAGGATATTGGCGAATACAAACTCACCGAACAGGAACGAGAACGACAGCAGCAATGCCACCATCAAACCCTTGCGCAGGTTCGGCAGCACCACCAGGAACGCCGCTTGCCAGGTGCTGGCGCCAAGCAGTTGGGCGGCGTCCATCAGGTCGCGCAGATTGATCGCTTGCAGGTTATTAGTGATCGCCCGGTACATGAACGGCAGCGCCACGGTGAAGTAGCAACCGATCAGGATCCACGGCGTACCGACCATCGCGAACGGCCCCGAGCCGTAAAGTTGCAACAGGCCTACCGACGACACCACCGGTGGCACCGCGAAGGGCAGCAGAATCAGGATATTCATCAGCGCGTCGAGTTTCGGGAAGTGGTAATGCACCACAAACAGCAGCGGCAAAATCAGCACCACCGACAAAATTAACGAGCCGACGCAGACCAACAGCGACTGCCCGAACGCGTGGAGAAAACGCGGATCGCTCCACAGCAGGATGTACCACTTCAAGGTAAACCCGCTGGGCAGGATGGTTGCCGACCAGTTGCTGGCGATCGAGTAGATCAATGTCCCGGCCAACGGCAGCAACAGAATGGCAAACAGCAAATACACTACGACCCGGTGGTAGACACCGATGGGGCCCAGTTCAGCGCGCGACATGGTAGCTCCTCTTCAACAGCAGCTGGTGCACGATGGTCACCAGGGTCATCAACGCCACCAGCACCACGGCCAGGGCACTGGCGAGGTTCGGGTCCAGGGAAATGTCTCCGGACACCATGGCGGCGATGCGGATCGGCAGCACGTTGAAGTTCCCGGTGGTCAGCGCATAGACCGTGGCATAGGCGCCGAGGGCGTTGGCCAGCAGGATCACAAAGGTGCCGAGCAACGCCGGCGTCAGTACCGGCAAACCGATGTGCCGCCAGAACTGCCAGCCGTTGGCGCCGAGCAGTTCGGCGGACTCGCGCCAGTCCTCACGCAATGCATCGAAGGCGGGGTAGAGCAGCAGAACGCCAAGGGGAATCTGAAAGTAGGTGTAGAGAATGATCAGCCCGGTTTTCGAGTACAGGTTGAAATCCTGAATGACCCCGGCCTGCTTGAGCATGATGGTGAAGCTGCCGTTGAAGCCCAGCAGAATGATGAACGCGAACGCCAGGGGCACGCCGGCGAAGTTGCTGGTCATGTTGGCGAAGGCGTTGACGAAGTTGCGCAGTTTCGAGTCGACCCGGCGCAGGGAATAGGCGCCGAGTATCGCAATGATGATGCCGAACACGCTGGACCAGAAACTGATCTCGAGGCTGTACTGGATCGCCTGCAAATAGAACTTCGATTTGAATATTTTCGTGAAGTTTTCGATACCCCAGCCAAATTCCTCTGATTGCAGGCTGTTGATCATCACCCAGATCAGAGGGGCGATCTCGAATACGATAAAGAACAGCGCGAAAGGGGCCAGGCACAGCGCTGCCAGCCATTTGCTGCGTGTCATAGCGTTCACTTGAGCAGCTCCCGGCAGACAGGTTTGTCGTGGGCCACGCCCAGCAGTTCGCAGACGGTGCCGCAGATTTCGGTCTGTTTCGGTGCGGCACTGGCGTTGAAACTGAAGGCGTCGCCAAGGACAAACAGCGGTACTTCGCGTTCTTCGGGTAGCAGGCCGTTGTGGGAGCGGTCGTTGTTCATGCCATGGTCGGCAGTCACTAGCACCTGATAGCCGGCGTCGAGCCAGCCTTGCAGGTAGTCGGCGAGGATGATGTCGGCCGAGCGGGCACTGTTACGGTATTGCGGGGTGTCGAGGCCGTGCTTGTGCCCGGCGTCGTCGATGTTCATCGGATGCACCAGCAGGAAGTTCGGCACATGGCGCAGACGCAGGTTTTCGGCGTCGGCGAACAGGTGCGAATCCGGGTAGTGATCGTTCCAGTAAAAATGACCATGCTGGATCGGCAGGTCGGGGTTATCGGTATGACGGTCCCGGGCGGCCACGAAGGGCGAACGGTTATACAGTTCGCTGACCCAGTGATAGGCCGCGGCGGCGGTTTTCAGGCCGGCATCGCTCGCGTAGTGATAAATGCTGCGTTGGTTGGACAGGCGCGAGACATTGTTGTGAACGATGCCGCTGTCGATCGGCGTGACGCCGGTCAGGATGCATTCGTAAAGAGGACGGGACAGGGCTGGCAATTCGCACTCCAGTTTATAGAGCGCCGCGCGTCCTGCGCCGACGTAAGCCTGCAGGTGCCCCATGGCGTGGCGTGCGACTTCGTAATTGAGGCCGTCGAGCACGACAAGGATGACATTGTGCTTCATAGGGGCAAAGACTCCGCAAAACAATTAGTTCAAATGCGCCACCAATACCCTGTGGGAGCGAGCTTGCTCGCGATGAGGGACTTACATTCAACAGTGATGTTGACTGACCGCCCGCTATCGCGAGCAAGCTCGCTCCCACATTGGATCTCCATCAGATATCCAATGTGGGGATCTACAGCTTTTACTTCATCTCGACGATGACTTCTTCGTTCCACTTCTGCGGCAGGGCCTTGGACGTCTTCTCCCACGCATCAGCGTCCTTGATCGGGGTCACGTTTTTGTACTGCTCGTTAGGCAGCAGCTTGGCCTTGACCTCGGCTGGCAGGGTCAGGTGATCGGCACGAATCGGACGAGCGTTGCCGCGCGCCAGGTTGATTTGGCCGGCGTCACTGAAGATGTACTCGCGGCTCAGCTTGGCAGCGTTCGGGTTCTTCGCGTATTTGTTGATGATGGTGGTGTAGCCGGAAATCACCGAGCCATCGGACGGAATCAGCACGGTGTAATCGTCCGGATTCGCCATCTTGGCTTTGTAGCTCAGGCCGTTGAAGTCCCAAACCACACCGACTTCGATTTCACCCTTTTCCATGGTGGCAATTGTCGGGTTGGCCATCGACAAGCGGCCTTGTTTGGCGATTTCGGCGAACATCTTCAGAGCGGGGTCAAGGTTTTTCTCGTTGCCACCGTTGGCCAGCGCTGCGGCCAGAACACCATTGGCGGCCTGAGCGGCGGTGCTGACATCACCAATGGAGACTTTGTACTTGCCGTCTTTGAGGTCGGCCCATTTAGTCGGTGCTGCAGAACCGTGCAGCAACTTTTTGTTGACGATGAATGCGATGGTGCCGGTATAGGCCAGCGCCCAGTTACCGTCCTTGTCCTTGGCCCAATCCGGCACTTGTGCCCAGGTGGTTGGCTTGTAGGGTTGCACTACGCCTTGCTTGACAGCGATAGGGCCGAAGGCTGCACCGACGTCGCCGATGTCAGCGCTGGCGTTGTCTTTTTCAGCGGCAAACTTGGCGATTTCCTGTGCCGAGCTCATGTCGGTGTCAATGTGTTTCAGGCCGTAAGTCTTGGCCAGATCTTCCCAAGTGCCTTTCCAGTTGGCCCAGTCATCGGGCATGCCGACGCTGTTGACTGCGCCTTCCGCTTTCGCAGCGGCTTCCAGGGTTTTCAAATCATCAGCCGCCATGGCGGCGGTGCACATGGCAATGGTCGAGCCTAACAGTGATGCCAGGAAAAGCTGTTTCATCCGAAGCTCCTTTTGGGCGTTTTCAACGCTGCGATTGCGGTTGTGTTGGTCTAGGTCAGCAATACCTGAGCCAATCTAGGCGGCCTGGATGACATTTTGATGTCGACGACCGGTCTGCCTATATTTTTTGCATGGCAATGCTCAGGCTTCTGCGTAAGCGTAGACCATGGCTAAAAGGCTGATATAGAAGGACTTGGCCGTGATATTGCAGGTGCCTGGATCAACCGTTCGGCGGCTTTGTCATCTGCCAGTCATGTGCAATGCCTAGGCTTGCAGGCAGCTATAGGCGCCGCGTTGAACGGCGATTCCGCCCCGAAACAGTTCTGGCCTAGTCCAGATAGGTAACGTTGATGCGCATTGAGACAACCAAAGCAGTGACAGCCATCGGGCAGGTTCTTCAGGAACAGCTCGACCATGGCCTGTTGGAGCCTGGCAGCAAATTACCGGCCGAGCGCAAACTCAGTGAGTTGTTCGGTACCACACGGATCACCGTGCGTGAGGCGTTGTTACAGCTGGAGGCCCAAGGGCAGATTTATCGGGAAGAACGACGTGGCTGGTTCGTGTCGCCCCCACGCCTGGCTTACAACCTGATGCAGCGCAGTCACTTTCACGCGATGGTCAGTGCTCAGGGGCGAGTGCCGTCCACCGAGGTGATTTCGGCGCGTTTGCAACCTGCATCGGCGGCGGTCTGCGCCTGGCTGCAGTTGCCTGCGCTGTCGAGTGTGATTCAGATATGCCGCGCCAGGCGTATTGATGAGCGTCTGGTGTTGTATGTGGAGCACTATTTGAATCCGCAGTTTTTCCCGGGGATTCTGGAGTTTGACTTGAATCAATCGATCACCGAACTGTATGCACGGCACTATGATTTGCACTATGGACGGGTTCGTTTCGAGATTGTGCCGACGGCGTTGTCGGTGGATGCTGCAGCAGCATTGCGGGTGTCGGTGGGGAGTCCCGGGCTGCGCATTGCTCGGGTCAATTACGATCAGCATGAGCGGCTGATCGATTGCGATCTGGAGTTTTGGCGGCATGATGCGATTCATGTCGGAGTCGATGTGGTCTGAACCTGGCCGCCGCAGGTTCAGGGCTTACGTTAGCCGAAGCGGTAAATGTCCATGCCCAAGGCACCCAGGGTGAACCCTTGGTGGACCACGTTGAAGTGCCCTCCGGCACCGCGGGCAAAATACAAAGGCAACAAATGTTCATCGCTTGGATGATTGCGCGCTGCGTTCGGTGCTTGCTGACGATAGTCGTGCAACGCGGTTTCGTCGTTCGCGGCGAGTTTTTCGATCATCCAGTCACGAAACGCCTTGGCCCACGGTTCGACGCTCTCCGGGCCGGCATGCCAATCCAGTTCGCGCAAATTGTGGGTGATGCTACCGGAGCCGATTAATAGCACGCCGTGTTCGCGCAGGCTGGCCAGTGCATGACCGACGCGGGTTTGCAGGGCCGGGCCGCCACGGGTGGGTAGCGAGACTTGCACCACCGGAATATCAGCCAGCGGATACATCAACGACAGCGGTACCCACACACCATGGTCGAACGGACGATCGGCATCGATGCGCGCCGGCAGCCCGTCGATTTTCAACAGTTCGACAACCTCTGCAGCCAATTGTGGATGACCGGGTGCCGGATATTGCACCTCGAACAACGCCTTTGGGAAACCACCGAAGTCATGCCAGGTGTCAGGTTGCGGGTTGCCGCTGACCAGCAACTCATCGCTTTCCCAGTGCGCAGATACAATCACGATGGCTTTGGGCTTCGGCAACTCGGCGGCCAGGCGCGCGAGGGCGGGTCCACTGGCTCCGGGTTCCAGGGCAAGCATGGGAGAACCATGAGATATGTAAAGGCTGGGGAACATGAATAAGCTCCTGAGAGTAAGATGGCACCATCTTTAGCCAGATCATTGATCTAAATCTAATATAAGTTTTAGGGTCTTTTGATCGAATTATCAGGATTAATTATGCAGCCGGAGTTTTGGCACAAGCGATGGGCGTCGAATCAGATCGGCTTTCATCTGCCGGAAGTTAATCCCCATCTGCAACGGTTCTGGCCACAATTGGGCCTGGAAGAGGGCACTCGCGTGCTGGTACCGTTGTGTGGGAAGAGCCTGGATCTATTGTGGCTTGCACGCGTAGGCCATGAAGTGTTGGGTGTCGAGCTGTCGGAAAAGGCCATCGAGGATTTCTTCAACGAGCATCAGCTTGATCCTGACGTCAGCGAGCAAGGGCCATTCAAGGTCTATCGCGCGGGTTCGATCGAGTTGTGGTGCGGTGATTTCTTCGAATTGACCGCCGGCGATGTTGCCGATTGTTCAGCCCTGTACGACCGCGCCGCGCTGATTGCATTGCCGCCGTCGATGCGTGAGCGATATGCCGCGCACCTGAACCGGATTTTGCCGAAAGAGTCGCTGGGGTTGCTGATTACGCTGGATTACGACCAGGCGCAAATGGACGGGCCACCGTTTGCCGTGCTCGATGACGAAGTGCAGCGGTTGTTTGGGGCGTCGTGGACACTGAAGATTCTGGAAGATCAGGACGTTCTGGGCGAGAGTTGGAAGTTCCTGGAGGCGGGCGTCACTCGGCTGGAAGAGCGGGTGTATCGGGTTTCCAGCCGGTAAGGTGTGTTGAGTTTACTGGCCCCATCGCGAGCAAGCTCGCTCCCACAGTTGACCGAGTTAGCCGAATGTATATGGTCCAATGTGGGAGCGAGCTTGCTCGCGATGGGGCCAGAATGAGCACCACTACATTCAAACAGACAAAAAAAGGCCCGCATCGCTGCGGGCCTTTTCTTTTAATGCCGAGCAATCAACCCCGACGGCGCAGTGCGTCGATGCGCTCTTCCAGTGGCGGGTGGCTCATGAACATGCGGGCGAACCCTTGTTTGATGCCACCGTTGATGCCGAAGGCATTCAGGGTGTCGGGCATATGCACCGGCAGACCTTGTTCAGCCCGCAGGCGTTGCAGGGCGCCAATCATCGCGCTGGTACCGGCCAGGCGCGCACCGGCTTCGTCGGCACGGAATTCGCGTTTGCGCGAAAACCACATGACGATGGCGCTGGCCAGAATACCCAGCACCAGTTCGGCGAAGATAGTCGCGACGTAGTAGGCGATACCCTGGCCTTCTTCGTTCTTGAAGATCACCTTGTCGACAAAATTGCCGATGATCCGGGCGAAGAACATCACGAAGGTGTTCACCACGCCCTGGATCAGTGCCAGGGTCACCATGTCGCCATTGGCAACGTGGCCGATTTCGTGGGCCAGAACGGCTTTCACTTCATCGGGCGAAAAGCGCTCGAGCAAACCCTGGCTGACCGCGACCAGTGCATCGTTCTTGTTCCAGCCCGTGGCGAAGGCGTTCGCCTCGTAGGCCGGGAAGATCCCGACTTCGGGCATCTTGATCCCGGCTTCGCGGGACAGTTGCTCGACGGTTTGCAGCAGCCATTGCTCGTGACGCGTGCGCGGCTGGCTGATGATTTGGGTGCTGGTGCTCATCTTCGCCATCCACTTGGAGATGAACAGCGAGAACAGCGAACCGGCAAAACCAAAGACCGCACAGAAAATCAGCAGCTGATTGAGGTTGAGATCAACCCCGTTGGCCGCCATGAACCCGTTGAAGCCGAAAAGGCTCAGGGTGATGCTGGCAATCAGCACGACCGCCAGGTTAGTGGCCAAAAACAGCAGGATGCGCATCATGGTTGTAGAAATCTCCTTGTGCTAAAGATGTTGCGTACTGCGGGGTATATAAGGTGCTGCATCGTGCTATTCAACCGGGTGACTATTTCAAACTGTGTCCTACGGCAACAGTCTAGCTGCTTGCAGGGCATTTCCGACGGCGATGCGGGAAGCGTTTGTCAGCCAAATACCCTTGCAGGCCCCCATCGTTATTAGGCACGAGCACGCAATGTGCAATCAGTCAGCGATTGAAGCGGTAATGTTCGGCAGGGCGTAAAGATATGTTGCTGAATGGGTCACCGTGCGACTGCGCAAGCGTCGCACGGTGACGGGCCACTTACTGGCGATAGGACTTCAGGAAGTTACCGATGCGGCCGATGGCCATGTCCAGATCGTCCACGCGCGGCAGGGTCACGACACGGAAATGGTCCGGCCAAGGCCAATTGAAGGCCGTGCCTTGAACCACCAGCAGCTTTTCCGACAGCAGCAGGTCGAGTACGAACTTCTCGTCGTTGTGGATCGGGCAGACTTTCGGGTCGATCCGCGGGAATGCATACAGCGCGCCCATTGGCTTGACGCAACTCACGCCTGGGATGTCGTTGAGCAGCTCCCACGTGCGATTGCGCTGTTCCAGCAGACGACCCTGCGGCAAAACCAGGTCGTTGATGCTCTGGTAGCCGCCGAGCGCGGTCTGGATGGCGTGCTGGCTCGGCACGTTGGCACACAGGCGCATGTTCGCCAGCATGTCGATACCTTCGATGTAGCTCTGGGCGTGGTGTTTCGGACCTGAAATGGCGATCCAGCCAGAGCGGAAGCCGGCCACGCGATAAGACTTGGACAGGCCGTTGAAGGTCAGGCACAACAGGTCCGGCGCCAGGGAGGCGGTGCAAATGTGCACGGCATCGTCGTACAGAATCTTGTCGTAGATCTCGTCGGAAAAAACCACCAGATTGTGCTGGCGGGCCAGTTCCAGCATCCCCAGCAACACTTCTTTCGAATAGACGGCGCCCGTCGGGTTGTTCGGGTTGATGATCACCAGTGCCTTGGTGTTCGGGGTGATCTTGGCCTTGATATCGGCCAGGTCTGGCCACCAGTTGGCTTGCTCGTCACACAGGTAGTGTACCGGGTTGCCGCCCGACAGACTGACCGCGGCGGTCCATAGCGGGTAGTCGGGCGCCGGCACCAGCACTTCGTCGCCATTGTTGAGCAGGGCCTGCATCGACATCACGATCAGTTCGGAAACGCCGTTACCGAGGTAGATGTCTTCAATGCCGACGCCTTCCACCTGCTTTTGCTGGTAGTACTGCATGACGGCTTTGCGCGCACTGAACAGGCCCTTGGAATCGCTGTAGCCCTGGGCAGTCGGCAGATTGCGGATCACGTCCTGGAGGATTTCGTCCGGCGCTTCGAAACCAAAAGGTGCCGGGTTGCCGATGTTCAGCTTGAGGATGCGATGGCCTTCCTCTTCCAGGCGTTTGGCGTGCTTGAGCACCGGGCCGCGAATGTCATAGCAGACGTTGGCGAGCTTGTTCGATTTGCTGACCTGCATGGCGATGTGTTCCTGAAAATGAACGATCCAGGCGGCGTATGAACTACCGTACTGGGAATCCTGCGTATTCACACAGGCCTGACGCCTCGGTTTGCCGATCCAAAATCCGTTTGAATGCGCGTGGCGCGGCTGCCAGACTGGCGTTTGACGAGGCGCAATCATACGTGCCGTCCGATCCGTGGAAAAGGTACAGATCGGGCTTTTTCAGCTGCTGAGGTGTGACAATGGAAAAGTTGGAGAAAACCCTGGAGGAATGGCGGGCGATGCTCGACCCGGAGCAGTACAACGTTTGCCGCCTCAAGGGCACCGAGCGGCCGTTCTCTGGTAAATACAACGGCACCAGGACTGACGGTGTTTATCACTGCATCTGCTGCAACGAGGCGCTGTTCGACGCCAAGACCAAATTTGACTCCGGCTGCGGGTGGCCGAGTTTCTATGCGCCGATCGGCGACAGCGCCATGGTCGAGATACGAGACGTGAGCCACGGCATGATCCGCACCGAAGTGGTCTGCGCCAAATGCGATGCGCACCTGGGCCACGTGTTTCCGGACGGTCCGCCGCCGACCGGCCTGCGTTATTGCATCAACTCGGTATGCCTGGACCTGGTACCGCGCGAGTAATGCGAGCCCCGTAGGAGCGAAGCTTGCTCGCGAAGGCGTCGGATCAGCCAAAATCAGTGTTGAATGTTAATACGCCTTCGCGAGCAAGCTTCGCTCCTACAGAACAGTTGGCTCCCGACAATTTAAATTGCGCGCAATTCAATTGCTCGCTATGTTTACCTCATCTTCCGTCATTCAGAGTCCGAGCCATGAGCGACAACTTGTTGAGCATCCCTTGCACCACCATCAAGGGTGAGCAAAAGACCCTGGCCGATTACGCCGGCAAAGCCGTGCTGGTGGTCAATACCGCGAGCAAATGCGGCTTCACTCCACAGTACAAAGGCCTCGAAGAACTGTGGCAAACCTATAAGGATCAAGGCCTGGTGGTGCTTGGCTTTCCTTGCAATCAGTTTGGCAAGCAAGAGCCGGGCAACGAAGGGGCCATTTCCGAGTTCTGCGAACTGAACTTCGGCGTCAGTTTCCCGCTGTTCAAAAAGATCGAGGTCAATGGCGCCGGCGCTCATCCGCTGTTTGTGCAGCTGAAGAAGCGTGCACCAGGTGTGCTCGGTTCCCAGGGCATCAAGTGGAATTTCACCAAGTTCCTGATCGGCAAGGACGGCGAGCTGGTCAAGCGTTTCGCTCCGGCGACCAAGCCGCAGGACCTGAGCCGAGAGATTGAAGCCCTGCTCAAATGAACACATTGTCAGTCGATTCTCTGAAGCTCGACAGCCAGCTCTGCTTCAAGCTGTACGCCGCTTCCAGAGCCGTGATCCGCGCCTACAAACCGATGCTCGATCAGCTCGGCCTGACCTACCCGCAATACCTGGCGATGCTGGTGTTGTGGGAATGGCAGGAGGCCGCTCCGGAACAGCCGACGGTCAAGGCGTTGGGCGAACGCCTGGCGCTGGATTCGGGCACGTTGACACCGTTGCTCAAGCGTCTTGAACAACTGCAATTGGTTCAGCGCCAGCGCTCGGCGCGGGATGAACGAGAGGTGCACTTGAGCTTGTCGCCCGCCGGCAAGGCTTTGCGCGATCAGGTCGGGCCGCTCAAGGCTCGTCTGTTATGCGACAGCGGCGTGGATCTGGATCGTCTGAATGACCTGCGCGATGGCCTCGATCACCTGCTGGGGCAAATCAAGGCACTGTCGTAGCGCGAATCCACACATCGAGCAGCGCGGCGAGCTCTTCCCGACGGAAGGGTTTGGCCAGGTAATCGCTCATGCCCGCCGCAAGGCAGCGTTCCCGTTCTTCGGACATGGCGTTGGCGGTCAGCGCGACGATGGGCAACTGCGGCCAGCGCCCGCTACGACGGATTTGCCGACTGGCCTCATAGCCGTCCATTACCGGCATGTTGCAGTCCATCAGCACCAGATCGAATTCTTTTTGTTCAAGCTGATCCAGTGCCTCGCCACCGTGGCCGGCAACGATCACCTCGCAACCGAGTTTTCCGAGCATCCCCTTGGCCACCAATTGATTGACCGGATTGTCTTCCACCAGCAGCACGCGTGCGCGCCGTTGCGGTGAGAGGGTATCGAGGCGGGCATCGTTGAGGGTATTCAGCTCCGATTGGAGCACTCGCCGTAGCGTCTGGTACAGCGCATTGCGCGCCAGCGGCCGTGCTTGTTGTTGCAAGGGTGCGAGGGCACTGGCTTCTTCGCTGGGCAGGAAACTGCCGTAAGCAGTGACCAGCAAAATGGGTGAAGTACAGGTGGGGCGCAGGACAAACAGGCATTCGGGGCAATCAGTGATGACGATATCGGGATTCAGTCCGATCATCGAGTCATCGATCGAGCGCTGTTGATAGTCGAGCCCCCAACCAGGCAATAGGCTGTGCAACAGTTCCGCCAGACCGCTGTTGGCGGCGGTGATCGCGATCACCTTGCCCTGCAAAGATCCCGGGGGGAAAGCCTGGGTGTGACAAGGCAACGGCAGTTCGGCACAGAACTGGCTGCCGAAGCCCGCTTCCGAGCTGATGGTCAGTCGTCCTTGCATGGCTTCGCAGAGGTTATACGTCAGCGCCAGGCCCAACCCGGTGCCGCCGAACTGTCGAGTGATGCCGGCACCGGCCTGGGTAAAGGGCTGGAAAATTTTCACCTGCGCGTCCGGGGCAATTCCGATGCCGGTGTCGCAGACTTCGATTCTGACGCCGTCCCCGAATGTTGACAGACGCACATCGACCCGACCGAAACGGGTGAATTTGAGGGCGTTGGACAACAGGTTGCTGACGATCTGCCGGACCCGGGTTGGATCCCCGAGCACCAGTGCGGGGAAGTACGGGTCGATCAGGCAGGTCAGTTCGACGCTTGGCGCGGCGTTCTGCGACAGCAGATTGGCGGTGTCCTCGATCAGCGATCCGAGGTCGAATGGAATGTGTTCGAGCTCGAGCTGGCCGGCATCGAACTTTGACAGGTCGAGAATATCGTTGAGCAGCTCCACCAGGACTTTGCCAGAGTCGTGGGCGATGGACAGTTGTTGCTGTTGTTCGGCCGTGAGCGGGCCGTCCAGGGAGAGCGCGATCATACCCAACAGACCGTTGAGCGGCGTACGGATTTCGTGGCTCATATTGGCCAGGAACGTAGAGCGTGCTTCAGCCATGTCCAGGGCGGTGCTGCGGGCAACTTCCAGCTCCTGATTGGATTGGCTGAGCCTGGAATTGATGGCCTTGAGTTCTGTTGTGCGGGCCGAGACGATGTGTTCCAGTTGCCCGAGGTAGTCGGTCAGGCGGTTTTCAGCGTTACGGCGTTGCTGTATTTCGGTGGCGGTGTTTTCGAATTGCTGATTCGCAACCTTGACCAGAACACCGATTTCATCATTTCCATGGCCCGTCGGGCACTCCAGTGACGAGGGTTCCACGCTGCGCGGATCGCGGCCACTGAGTTCGCGGATGACCCGTACCAACGGTTTGGTCAGCATGAAGTAGAACAAGGTCAGCAAGATGCCGGTCAGCAGCAGACTGCGGGCGAAGCCGTTGATCAGCGTTACTTCGGCTCGACGCAGAAACCGGTTACCGAATGAGTAGGTGTCGACGTCCAGACGTAGAGTGCCGAGGGATTCGGCTGGCAAGTGGTCGAGGTAAAGACGGTCTTCGAACGGCCGGTTCGCACCGAACAGGAAGTCACTGATCGCCCGATACCGGCTTTGCGAGCCGGGGCGTTGTACGTTGGCTAATACGTTACCGTTGTTATCGGTCAATTGCGCGCCGATGACCACCGGCGAACGCAGCAGGCCGAGGGTCAACTCCTGAGCGAGTTCGGCGTCAATGTTGTAGGCGATGCGAGAGGCGGGGTTATGGCTGATTTCCAGTAAAGACCGGATTTCACGGTTGATAGAGGCGTCTTCACTGGCATAATCGATACCTATTTGCAGCAGACTGAGCAGCGTGCCCAGCATAAAACCGACCAGCACGGTAAGCCTGGCTTGCTTATATGACAGCCGGTTGGTGAACTTGATATCCATGGGGGATTGAACCACTTCCGTTTCCCTTCGCTGCTCAAGCATAGTCGATCATGCATGGATACCGAGGCTCCCGCGAGCCCTTGTGCTCTGGATGAACCGGTCACCGAACGCTGTGTTTTGTCGCTGTAACGCCATGATTACTGTGAATGAGCCCGAGGAGAAGACGTGGATTCCCGATTAAATGCTTTTCTTGAACGCGCCGATGCTGTTTTGGCCCGTATCGAGCCGCTGTTGCCCGCACCTCGGCAAGCCATCGATTGGAGCCACTGCCTGGCCGCGCGCTGGCAGCGCGAGGGACGCAGCGGTTTTCTGTTGCCGCTGCAAGTCAGCCTCGATATGCGCTTGTCCGACCTGATTGGCGTTGACCGGCAACTGGAACAATTGGGACGTAATACCCAGCAATTCATCGATGGTATGCCGGCCAACCACGCGCTGCTCTGGGGCTCGCGAGGCACCGGTAAATCGTCGCTGGTTCGCGCGTTGCTGGCCGAGCACGCCAAGGCCGGTTTGCGATTGATCGAGATCGAACGCGATCACCTGGCAGACTTGCCGCGCGTCGTCGAACACATTGCAAAATTACCCCAGCGTTTCGTGCTGTTCTGCGATGACCTGTCGTTCGAGTCGGGGGAGGGTGACTATCGCGTGCTCAAGAGTGTGCTCGACGGCTCTCTCGAACAGGCGCCAGACAACGTTTTGTTGTACGCCACTTCCAACCGCCGCCACCTGGTGCCGGAAAAGGAAAGCGATAACGAAAACTGGAAAAGAGTCGACGGCGAACTCCATCCCAGCGAGGCAGTGGAAGACAAAATCGCGTTATCGGACCGTTTCGGCCTGTGGCTGTCGTTCTATCCATTTACCCAGGAACACTACCTCAACGTCGTCGAACACTGGATTGGTCAACTGGCTGGCAAGGCCGGCCTGGCCTGGCAGCGTGACGAAGCACTGGACATCCTCGCCGTACGCTGGGCCACGGGCCGTGGCAATCGCAACGGGCGCTGCGCCTATCAATTTGCCCGCTATTGGGTCGGGCTCAAGCTGTTGGAGCACAAGGCATGATCGATTTACAGAAGAGTGGTCAGGGCCTCGAAGGCTACGGTATGTTGCAGGCGCAACTGGAGTCGTTGCTGGCGGATGAACGCGACTTCATCGCCAACGCCGCCCAGTTTTCGGCATTCCTGTACAACCAGCTCGATGATCTGAACTGGGCCGGTTTCTACCTCAATCGCAACGAAGAACTGGTGCTGGGCCCATTTCAAGGGCAGATCGCCTGCGTGCGAATTCCATTCGGTCGGGGCGTGTGTGGGGCTGCTGCGGCGACCTTGCAGACTCAGTTGGTCGAAGACGTGCACGCATTTCCCGGGCATATCGCTTGCGACAGCGCCTCGAACAGCGAACTGGTCGTGCCACTGGTCAAGGAGGGGCGACTGATCGGCGTGCTGGACCTGGACAGCCCGAAACTGGCGCGTTTTACCGCGCGCGATCAGGTCGGCATCGAGCAGCTGGCGGCCATATTCCTGCGTCTTACCGACTGCTGATCACGCGCTCAAGCCTGCCTTGGCCAGCAGGCTTGACGGATCTACTGCATCGATTTGTTGTGGGTCCAGAAACTGATCGGCGTACTGCAAATAGATTTGCGCATCGATGAAAAGCCCAAATAACTCCGGGTCGATGTGGGCGTCACGGCACATGGTGGCCATGATGCCCAGTGCTTCGCTCAGGGGCTTGGCTTTCTTGTAGGGGCGATCCGCGGCGGTCAGCGCTTCGAAAATATCGGCGATCGCCATCATCCGTGCCGGCAGGCTCATTTCTTCGCGCTTCAACTGTTTGGGATAACCGGTACCGTCCATTTTTTCGTGGTGGCCGCCGGCGATCTCGGCAACGTTGTTGAGGTGAGCGGGGAAGGGTAGATGGCTGAGCATCAGGATCGTCTGCACCATGTGGTGATTGATGATGTAACGCTCTTCGCGGGTCAGAGTGCCGCGGCCAATGCTCAAGTTATAGAGCTCGCCCCGGTTGTATTTGTAGCGCGGTACATCGAGCTTGAAACCCCAGGGGTTATCTTGCGGAATCAGTTCGTTCTCGGCGCGTTCGAACAGATGCTCGGGTTTGTCCGCCAGCAGCGGTTCGCTGACCGGTAACGTCGGCGCGGGTGTTCGGGCCTGTCGTCGGTTTTCTTCCCAGGAAACGCCTAATCGATCATCCAGCGTTCGGGTCCAGGTGCGTTGGGCCAGGTTGCGCAGGCGTTGCAGGTCCGTCTCGGCCATGGTCTCGCCCCCCAGATTGCAGCGGGCAACGAAGGCGAAGTCATCGTCGAGCCCCGCCAGACCGGCGTTGCGCAGCTCGGCCAGGTGCTGCTCGTCACCGCCCAGGGCAATGGCTTGCCAATAGTTGATCCAGACATCGCGTTTGAGCACTTCGAAACGGGTGCGGATTTCGTGGATACGGTCGTTCAGGGTTTCCAGCTTTGTGGCTTTATCGACAACATATTCCGGGGTGGTGACCTTGCCGCAATCGTGCAGCCAAGCGGCGATGTGCAGCGCCTCCCATTCATCTTCGGTGGGTTGATAGCCGCTGAAAGCCGGGGCCTGACTGGCGGCGGCGGCCTGGGCAAGCATCAACGTCAATGCGGGCACCCGTTGGCAGTGACCGCCGGTGTAAGGGCTTTTGGCGTCAATTGCGCCGGCCAGCAGTTGAATGAAGGCGTCCAGCAGTTGTTTTTGTTTGGCTTGCAGTCGCTGGCTTTCAATACTCACGGCGGCTGCACCGGAGACGGCCTGTAGAAACGCGATGCGGTCGGGGCAAAGTTTTTCCAGATCACTTGGGAGGCCGCTGTCGGCCAATAACAGGACCAGCAGGCCCACGGTTTCGTTGTGTCGGTTGTGCAGCCGAATACCGATCAGATGCACGCGGGGGCTTTCCATCGCGAGCAACACTTTGCGCAAATCCGCTGCCTGCTCGAAGCCGATACTGGTGACAACATTGTCGGCATTCGACAGCTGCTGCAGCCATGCCGGGCTCTGTGGACTCTGGAGTTCGTGTCCTTGAACATCGAATGCCGGCAATGCCCGGGACGTGCCATTGATGACCAGACCATGCGGCTCCATCCGATCGCTATCATTGTCGCGCAGGTAGATCAGACCGGCCTCGGCCTCGCCAATTTTCACGGTTTCAAACAACACCCGTTCCAGCAAAGGGACGAAACGGGTTTCGGCACTCAGGCTGTCGGTGATCTGGAAAAAGCTCGCCAGGGTGTCTTTCATACGTGCCATCGACACGCCCAGTTGGTCGACTTCCAGCACCGGGGAACGACGTGCGGCCGGAAAACTGAAATCGAAACTGCGAATCGCATCGGCTTCCTGAACCAGTGCACGCAGGGGTTTGACCAGAATTCTTGAAGTGAGCCAGCCCAACGGCAGGCACAGCAATAGGGTGGCCAAGGTAATCAGTGCGCCTTGCCAGCGCATGCGGTAGGCATCGACGAGCAATTCATCTTCCGGCACCAGCAGCGCCAGCTGCAGCCCCTTGGGACCGCCTTCCTGTAGATGGCTGCGGGCAACGATCCATTGACGCCCGGAGACTTCCAGTCGATTGCCTTCGGGCGGATGGTCAAGCAGCGCACCGATACTGGGGCTCAGATCAGCCGCGTTGATCAGGCGGGTAGTTCGGTCATCGATGATCAGCTTGCGACTATCGGGATAAGCAATGGCATCGTTTTTTGCATCGTACAGCACGATTTCGGTACTGGGGGTTACGACATGTCTGGCCAGGGTCGCGGAAAGCTCTGCCAGGGTCATGTCTGCCCCGATGACCGCTTGTACTCCACTGCGTCTGGCCAACGTGGTGCCGATCTGGTGAGTCGAGAAAAAAATGTAGGGTTCGGTGGTGATCTGATCCCTGACGCTGCTGGCGCTGGAGTACCAGGGGCGGGCTCGTGGATCGTAGGTTTCTTCGGGGTTGTCCTGTCGACTGATGAGGGCCAGGCCCTCATCGAAGAATAACGCTTGGGAATGGACCTGATTGCGACTGTCCTTCTCGATGCTCCACACCTGATAAGCCGCCGTTTGCGGAGCGTTGAGGAGGGATTTCAGGTCAGCGGTTCGCAAGGGGCGAACCATGAAAAAATCACCGTTGTCGTAACCCAGATACAGCGATGCCAGGTTGGGATTGTCCTTCAGCGATTGGCTGAAGGGTTTGAGCAGCGCCAGGCGTTGCTCCAGGTCGGGTGCCTGCGCCGCCGGCATGTCCGCCAACAGGCTCAACAGATGTCGAATCGGCTCATAAGTGGCGTTCAAGTCCTGTCGAACGTCCTGCTCGATGCGCTCGAAGAGCTTTTCACTGCTGGAAAGAATGATCTGTGTGGTATGCCGATAGTTGAAAATGCCCAGGACCATGCCAGTCAGCAACAACAGGCAGGTGAACATCACGCTGATGTGGACGTGCAGGGGAAACCGCCGCTGATCCGGGTGCAGTGGGCTGGGCATTGCCGTCTCTCCATGATGATTAACACACTGCTCAGCGACCAAGCATAGTTAAGGCTCGGTCATTCTGCGTTTGTCGTTTTGTCCAATTTGCTGCTGCAACGCTTGCTCGAGTTCCAGCATGGCGTGCTCCATGGCCTTGCTACGTTCAGTCACCTCATCGTGATGGACCGCTTCCTGGCAAGCCTTCTCCAACGCTTCGCAGCTGTCGATCAACCGGGAAGCCTGGACGATTCGGGCGGCACCCTTGATTTTGTGGGCGACGTCGAGAAATGACTGCAGACCCTCTGAGGGCGACAGCGCCATCAGCTCCTCTCGGTCCAGACGGTTGCTTTTCAGCAGTTCGGCCAATAAACGCTGGTCCAACGCCCGATTGCCCCCGGTCAAAACCTGTAGCCCTGCCAGACTGAACGCCGGATCGCGGACGGTCGGCTGGATCCCTTCAACCCATTGACCCAAGGCGGTCAGGGTCAGGGGCTTGAACAGGCAGTCGTCCATGCCTGCGTCTTTGCAGCGTTGTATTTCTTCCGGTTGGGCATTGGCCGTAAAACCCAGAATGGTGCAGCGCGGCCGGTGCGATAGTTGTTCATGTTGGCGAATGGCGCAGGCCAGTTCGTAGCCATTCATGAACGGCATGTTGCAATCGGCAATGACCAGGTCGTATGGCTCGACTTTCCAGGCTGCCAATCCTGCCGCTCCGTCCGGTGCAACGCTGAATCGGTGGCCCAGATACTCTAGCTGCTGGCACATGAGCAGGCGATTGGCCGGGTGATCGTCGACCACCAGAATATTCAACGGCGCTGTCGAGCGGCGTATTTGCGCTTCAGCGGGTTCCGGCAGCTGCTCGCGTGGCAATGTTGCCAAGTGCAGCGAAACCTGGACTTGGGTACCGATGCCCGGCTGGCTGCTCAATTGCAGGCTGCCGCCCATCGCCTCGCACAGGCTACGGCTGATCACCAGACCGAGCCCTGCGCCTCCCCGGACTGATTGCCCGGAGTTTTCGGCTTGTACGAAAGGCTCGAATAACTGCTGCCGGTCCTGCTCGCTGATGCCGATGCCACTGTCCTGAACCTGCACCAGCATCAGCACTTGCTCGGAGGAGACTGTCGGGTGCAGGTTGACGACAATCCTGACCTGACCTCGCTCAGTAAACTTGATGGCGTTGCTGACCAGATTGGACAGCACCTGCTTGAAGCGCATCGGGTCCAACAGGACATCGAACAATGGGGTGGCAGGATGGAACTCCACCAGCAGCGAGAGATTTTTCTGGTGAGCCAGTCCATCGAAGATCCGTACGACCGACGCGACGATATCAACCGGATTGACCCGTTCCGGGCTCAGACTCAGGCGCCCGGATTCGATCCGTGCGATGTCGAGTATGTCGCCGATCAGCTCCAGCAGGTCTTTCGCCGAGTTGTAGGCCACCTCGATGGCCGGGCGATCAGGGTGGTCGTGATTGATTCGCTTGAGCGTCAGTTCGAGCATGCCGATGACCGCATTCATAGGGGTGCGGATCTCATGACTCATGGTGGCCAAAAAAGTGCTTTTGGCTCGATTGGCCTCATCAGCGCGTTCTTTCGCGGCTCGTAGGTCATCGAACAGTTGCCGACGTTCGCTGATGTCGATCCAGCCGCCGATGATGCCTTGCACTTCTCCACTCGAATCACGGTAGGGCAGAATCCAGTGATAAATCGTCAGTCTGCGGCCGCCGATGTGCATTGCACGGTCAAGAATCAGCGGTATGCCCTCGGCCACGACACGTTGGTAGTCAGCCTGATATTCCTGGGCTTCGAACGCATTGCTCATGTTGCCCTGCATGACACTTTTGCCGATAACGTCTTCACGTTTCGCGCAGAAAACTTCGAGGTAACTGTCATTGCAGCTTTGCAACAAACCCTGACGATCGCGAACGTAGATCGGATGAGGCGTTCCGTTGACCAGTGATCGCATGAATTCCAGTTGATCATTCAACGCACGTTCTGCCGCCTGGCGCTGTTTGATCTGGCGACGCATGTAAGCGTTCCAGGCAACGGAAATCAACAGCAGCACGCCAGCACCCACTACGATCTGATAGAACAGTCGGTGGTAATTGCGCCAGGTACTTTGCGAGGACGCCGAATAGCCACGCCAACGGCTGTTGATGATGCCCAGTTCCTCCGGCGCGATGCTCAACAGTGCCTTGTCGAGGATGGAGTTCAGCTCCTTGGAATTCAGGCCTGTCGCCAGGGAGAACGCGGCCTGTCGGGTGCCAATGGTGGTGCTGATCTGAAGGGTGTGTTCGAAGAGCCGCGATGAAATGAAGTAGTTGGCAATCACCAATGAGTTGACCGAACCTTCTGCCTTGCCCTCCGCGAGCAACTCGACGGCGCTGAAGGTGTCCGGGGTTTCGATCAGCTTGATCCGCGGGTACTCGCGGCGCAGGTAATCCACCAGTGGATTGCCTTGGGCGATGGTCAGGCGTTTGTCCTGGAGTTGATCAAGGTTGGTCGGGCTGTCGGCGGCTTTTCGAGTCAGCAGGACAAAGGAGTTTTGCAGGTAGGGGCGGGTGAAATTTAACTTCGATTCACGTTGGGCGCTGGGGAGCAGGGCACCAATCAAGTCGGCTTGATTGCCCATGATCTGCTGGATCATCTCGCCATCGCTTCGGCTGCGATGGATGTCGAAGCGCAAACCGGTGCGCAATCTGATCAGTTCAAGCAGATCGGCGGTCACGCCACGAAAGTTGCCATCGCTGTCAAAAAACGTCAGCGGCGCATAGGCCTCATTGACCACCACGCGAACCACAGGGTGTTGTGCCAGCCAGCGTTCCTCGCTGTAACTGAGCTCCAGTTTTTGATCGGTGAGAAGAATGTCACTGCCAGCACTCCAGCGTTTGGCGATATTTTCTCGCTCGCTGATTGGAGTGAGCATGAGCATCGCATTGATGATCCCGAGCAATTCGGGGTTGTTCCTATGCACGGCGAAGCTGAAACCGTGGGCTTCGTGTTTGCCGAAGTTGGCCATGCGAATGTTATTCAGGTACCCCTTGTTGATCATGTAGTGGGTTGAAATGGTGTCGCCGAGGAACACGTCAGCCTGGTCAAAGGCCACCGCGTTGATCGCATTCTGGTAGGACGGATAGGACGTGATGATCGCCTTCGGATAGAGCGCCCGGACCTCCTCCAGTGGCAAGTAGTGATACACCATGCTCAGCCGCAGTCCAGCCAGGCCATCGGTCAGTGATCGGGCTTCGCCTTCGCGTGTTACCAGTACCGGCTGATCTACGGCGTAAGGTGTGGACAGCGCAATGTCCGCATTGTGAGCCTCGAATCCATTGGCGGTGCCAAGCAGGTCGACCTCGCCGTTTTCGAGTGCCTCGATCGCGGCTCCTCGGGATGCGAATCGCTGAACCCTGATTGGCAAACCGGTGGTTTTGCCGAGGATGCCCGCGTAATCGGCAGTGAAACCTTCATACTCATGACCGCTGATTGTCAGGTCGAAGGGCGGGTAATCCGGTGCCGACGTGCCAAGAATCAGCTCATGTTTGTTCTTGATCCATTGTTGCTGGGCATTATTCAGTTGGACTTCCAGGTGTCCGGTCGCTGAGCGACTGAGCAGGGCGTAGTTCTCGCTGGCAATCGGCGCAGCCGACACCGAGGTGCTCAGGCACCAACCGGTGGCAATAAGTATCAGATAATCCTTTATACGACTGGGCATCCTTTCTCTCACACTAACGCGTTACGTTTTGCCATCTCTATGAGTTCAACCAGGGATTTGGCTTTTAGTTTTTGCATCAGGCGTTTTTTATAAGTGCTGACAGTTTTGTTGCTCAGAAACATACCTTTGGCAATTTCCTTGTTGGTGCGGCCTTGGGCAAAAAGTTGTAATACCATCAGTTCTCGATCGTTGACCGATTTGAATAGCTCCAGGTCGGCATAACGCGCGTCATCACTGCGAACAGGATTCAAGGCTTGACTCGGAAAATAGTTGTAACCTGACAATACCGCTTTAATAGCACTCACCAGTTCACTCAGGTCTTCCTGTTTACATACATACCCTGAAGCGCCGGATTGCATACAGCGAATGCCAAAGAGTGTCGGACATTGTGCTGTCAGTACCAGTGTTTTCAAGGGCGTACTCATGGCGTTGAAACGGGCGAGAACTTCCAGGCCATCCAGTTTAGGAATGCTGATGTCGAGTATGACCAGGTCGGGCATGCATTCGCGAACCATCTGCATGGCGTCGACCCCATTATCAGTTTCGCCAACGACTTTGTAGCCCTCGTGTTCCAACAACATACGGACAGCAAGACGGATCACTGGGTGGTCGTCGACAATAAAAACGGAGTTCATAATCAAATCCCATACGAGCTCAAATAAAGCGCGCACCTTAGCTCAGATAGTTCAGGAGACGCATGAAGTGACGGACCTGTAGCAGCAATATAGGAAGATTCCTACATGCGAAGAAGAATAGGACTACGTACCAACTAGGTTTTTATGAGGGTGAGTGAAAGTTATTGGTGTTTGATTCGGTTGTTGAGGGTTTTAACTTGCAAGTTGAAAATTGTTTTGTTTGGTGTTTTTGCGAGTATTTTTATAGTGTGCTCAAGGTCAACAGATTTCTAAATTCCGATTGTTTCAATGGCTTTATTAAATACCCTAATAAGGGCAGTCCGTGTTCGCTGGCCAGTTTTTTAAGTGTGTCCAGTTCAGCAGAGGTAAGACTACTTAAGAGAATGGCTTGCCTGATCATTCCCTGGTGGCTGGCGAGTTGAACCAGGTCAAGTCCGGGAAGGTCAGGCAAGCATTGATCGCACAAAAGAATATCGAACGGTTTTACCGCCTTGAACATTTGTTGCAGGGCGCCTTCAGCACTGTCGGTGGTAGTCAGTTGGGTGAAGCCGTAACTTTCAAGCAGGTATTGAGTCGCCCTGAGCTGAAAAGGATGATCTTCCACCAACAGGATGCGCAGATCGTCTTTGAACATAGGATTATTCACGCTTCATCTGTCGATCAGAGGGAGATGACATTATTTCGTGAGACCACCGAGCAATCGGTCAGTTTACTCAGCACGAGGTGTAGGGCGATTCAGCGAGGTTTGAATGTAGTTGACTTCTTGGTGGGTGATTGGCCATTCCGTGTGTCGTAATGGCCAATCAGCCAGTTCTAATCAGTAACTTGAGCGACCGGTCATTTCCTGCGCCATTTGGCTCGCATAGCTGTCGGTCATGCCAGCGATGAAGTCAATCATCCGCAGAAACGAGCTGTGTAGAGGGCCGTGAGGATCGGGCGCATTGTTTCCCAAGAGGTCAAGAATACGTCGACTCTTGAAAGAGGGAGTTCGACCGTTGTGCTGTTCCAGTGCCGCGCTGCAGAAGGCGTTTAACAGGATTTCCAGTGTGGTGTAGGCACCGATTTCGTGCAGCGTCTTACGTTTGTCCTGGAAGATTTTTTTGCGCGCCATGTCCTTTGCATTCAATACGCATCGCTTGGCGGGGCCGTGCATATGCTCCACCAGATCGCCGGGCAGCGTACCGGCCAGTAGCGCGTCCTGCTGCTCGACAAAGGCGCGGGCGGCTGCATTGGTCAGGTGTTCGATGGCTTTGCCCCGCAGAATCGCCAGTTTGCGCCGACGCGAATCCTCAGGACCGAGCAGACGATAAGTCTGCGGAAGGTCGTCGCCCACAAGATCCAGCAACAGCGACTCGACTTCGGCGTACTCCAGCAACTCCATTTCCAGACCGTCTTCCAGGTCAATGAGCGCATAGCAGATATCGTCAGCCGCCTCCATCAGGTACACCAGCGGATGGCGTGCCCATCGCTGATCTTCAAGTTGCGGCAGGCCGAGTTTCAGGGCGATCTGTTCCAGCAGCGGCAGTTCGCTCTGATAACAACCGAATTTATGCTTCTTATAGCCCAGCGAATCGGCGTGTTTTGCCGTCCATGGGTATTTCAGGTAAGTCCCCAGCGTGGCATAGGTCAGCCGGGTGCCGCCGTCGAACTGGTGATATTCCAGCTGGGTGAGCACGCGGAAGCCTTGGGCATTGCCTTCGAAGTTCAGGAAGTCATTACGTTCGGTTTCGCTCATTGCATCCAGCCAGCCACGTCCGGCGGCTTGTTGGAACCAGTGACGAATCGCATCTTCGCCGGAATGGCCGAACGGCGGATTGCCGATGTCATGGGCCAGACATGCCGATTGCACCACCATTCCCAGATCGCTGGGGTCGCACCAGTCGGGCAGGGCGCTACGGATGGTTTCGCCGACCCGCATGCCGAGCGAACGGCCGACGCAACTGACTTCCAGCGAGTGGGTCAGGCGCGTGTGGATATGATCATTACTGGTGACCGGATGGACTTGGGTCTTGCGCCCGAGACGACGAAACGCTCCCGAGAAAATAATGCGGTCGTGATCTTTGTGGAAAGGGCTGCGGCCGAGTTCTTCCGGGCTGTGCAACGTCTTTCCGAGGCGTTCGCGGGTAAGCAGGGTTTGCCAATCCAAGGCTGATTCTCTCCGTCAGGTGACTGATGAGGCGCTAGCTTCCGGGTTCGCGTCGGGACCTGCAAGTGGTACTAAAGCCCGGCAGCGTCAATGTCGATGAGCAGCAGTCGCTCGCCATTGTCGAAAAATTGCCCGGCGGTCAGGCAATACTGGTTGCTGGTGGCATCGCGGTAGGTGTTGGAGAGCGTCAATCGACGCTCGTCCCAGCCCTCGGCCAACAGGTGATAGAAGTAGGGGCGCCATGACCAGTTGTGACCCAGGTAGCGGTTGTCGGCTTCCCAGCCGGTGTTGCGCCATTCAAGGTTAGGTGTCAGTTGCGTGCCGTGACGGTCGCACTGATAGAAGCGTAACAACCAAGGATAGGCATCCAGATGTGGCAAGGCGCTGAGCGGTGCGCGGGCCTGGGCCCAGGCTTGCAGGATCGACATCAGCGCACTGAGTTGCTGGCGCATGACCATCAGGCGGCCTCGTTCCGCCAGTTTATGTTCTACATAGCGCTGGCGCAGTTGCGCAAAGCGCTCGACAAACGCCTCGGTATCAAAGAAGTCCGCTTGTGCCCGGGCAAATAGGAAGCCCTGCACGTAGCGCGAGCCGCACTCCAGGGCAAAATTCAGCTGAGCGTCGGTCTCCACCCCTTCGGCAATGATCCAGCAACCGGTTTTTTCCGCCATTTGTGCCAGGGCCTTGACCACATCGCTGCTCGGCCCACCCAGCGCAGCGGCCTGAAACAGCCGCATGTCGAGCTTGAGAATGTCCGGTTGCAGGGCGAGTACACGGTCGAGCTGAGAGTAGCCGGCCCCGAAGTCATCGATGGCAATCCGCGCGCCGGCTTGCCGGTAACGCGTCACCACCTGGGCCAGGCGCTGGATATCGCCATCCAGTTCGGTGATTTCGAAGACGATTCGCTGCGGGTCGACCCCATGCCTGGCCAGTTGTTTGAGGCTCGGCAAGGCTTGGTCCGGGCGTAAGCGGCTGATCCAGCGTGGGGACATGTTCAGGCTTAGAAACCAGTCTGATGGCGCTTCATGCAGACGGCTCAGGGCGTCATCGCGGATTTGGCGATCCAGACGGCGCAGCGCAATCGCGGGTGTTCGCGGGTCGGCGAACAGCGGCCCCACCGAGGTCAGTGAACCGTCGGCCTGACGCAGTCGACCCAAAGCCTCGACGCCAGCGATACGGCCTGTGGCGGTATCGATGAATGGTTGAAAGCAGGCGAGCGGTTGCCCGTCGATCACGAGGCCTCCTTAGTAAGGTCTTGTTTTTGGATAAACCTGGCCATCGAGTAGGCACGCAGGAATGAACCTCTCGATAAAGAGGTTCATTCGGTGGTATTGCAAGAATGCAGCCAGACAGTGGCTCAGTGGTTGCGCGAAGAGCCTTGCAAGACCAGCTTGATCAGCGGCCCCAGCGTTGTGCCCAGGCGAACCAGTCGAGTCAGACCGCTGAGACTACCGTTCTTGGCGCCCTTGCCAGTCAGAAAGCCCAGCAAGGTGACGGCTGCCACGCCCCAAAGCGGAGCGTGCTTGATACCGAGCCCCTCCCGAAGGTTTTGCGTCATCCCGCGCACGTGCTGCAAAGGTTGCAGCAGTTGCGTGGTTTCGTGGCGGATTTCCTGGCGATGCATTTCCATGCGCAGGCGGATCAACGCTTTGCGCATTTCCGCGCGAGAGCTGTTGCGAGGCAGTTCGGGAATGTTCATGGCAGCAGGCGCTCCCTGTCATTGGCCAGTTCTTCCAGGGTGCCATGGAAGGGTGAAGACTCATCGAAAATCGCCGCTCTCAACCGCATCGCACAAAAGAGCGCGGCCAGTGCGTAGAACACACAAAGCCCGATGATGGCCGTCAGGCGATAGGTGTCCCAGAACACGATCAACACCAGTGTCGACAAGCCCACCAGCAACAGCAAGGCAAACACCAGCGCAAGGCCTGCAAACAGCAACAGGCTTACGGTGCGTGCTTTTTGTTCCTGCAATTCGATGCCGAAGAGTTCGACATGGCTGTGCAACAGTCCAAGAAACGCGGCGCCCAGGCGCCGCGATGAGGAGCTTGGGCCCGTCGCGGACGAGCCGGATTCGCCGATCCCCATAATCAGCGCCGGGTTGCCAGCAGACCAATGAGGAAGCCCACGCCGGCCGCGATTCCTACCGATTGCCATGGGTTGGCCTGAACATAGTCTTCCGTGGCAGTAACGGCTGCCTTGCTGCGATCGCGCAGGGAGTCTTCGGTCAGTTTCAAGGTTTCACGCGCACGCAGCAGACTGTCGTGAATTTGCTCGCGCAACTCGTCCGCCTGATCACCCGCCAACGCTGCGGTGTGTTCCAGCAACCGTTCAGTGTCGTTGACCAGGGTCTGAAAATCGTTCATCAGGATTTCTTGAGCAGTCTTTGCCTTGATGCTGGCCATTGGTGATCTCCGTAAGTGGCTTCTGTTGCGTTCGAGTATGAGCCTTGCGCGAAGGTTCAGTACAAATCACTGGTACAACTTTTGCTATGTCGTGGTGCGTCAGCTCGCGCTGTTGCGCTGTTGCTGGGCATGATTCAAGCAAAACCTTATCTCAAATAACGAAAATGCGCGCAAAGGTTCCAACCTTGTGCGCCAAAGCAGCTCATCGGGCTCAAGGTACTGATCCTGATAGGTTGCAATTTGGTGCATGAATTGTCTGCGCGAACTGCTTTGGTGCTTTTTTAGCCTTCAGGTCTGCCAACCCCATGGAAAATCTGCAAAGCGCTGTCGACAATCTGGTCCACAGCTCCAACACGTTGTTCATTCTGATCGGCGCGGTCATGGTACTGGCCATGCACGCCGGGTTTGCCTTTCTCGAAGTCGGCACGGTCCGACAAAAGAACCAGGTCAACGCCTTGTCGAAGATCCTCAGCGACTTCGCCATTTCGACCCTGGCCTACTTCTTTATAGGCTATTGGATTTCCTATGGGGTTACCTTTCTGCAGCCGGCAGCTGTAATCAATGCCGATCATGGCTACGGGTTGGTGAAGTTTTTCTTCCTGCTGACCTTCGCCGCGGCGATTCCGGCGATTATTTCCGGCGGTATCGCCGAACGCGCCCGGTTCGTTCCCCAGTTGTGCGCGACAGCCCTGATCGTGGCGTTCATCTATCCCTTCTTCGAAGGCATGATCTGGAACGGCAACTTTGGCGTGCAAGCCTGGTTGCTGGATCGCTTCGGCGCCAGCTTTCATGATTTCGCAGGTTCGGTAGTGGTCCACGCCATGGGTGGCTGGCTCGCACTGGCAGCGGTGTTGTTGCTCGGGCCTCGGCAAGGTCGCTATCGAGAAGGACGACTGGTGGCGTTCGCGCCGTCGAGCATTCCGTTTCTGGCATTGGGGTCGTGGATCCTGATCGTTGGCTGGTTCGGCTTCAACGTGATGAGCGCGCAGACATTGCAGGGAGTCAGCGGCCTGGTGGCGGTCAATTCGCTGATGGCCATGGTCGGCGGCACCATGGCGGCGTTGATCGTCGGACGCAATGACCCGGGCTTTCTGCATAACGGCCCGCTGGCCGGGCTGGTGGCGATCTGCGCCGGTTCCGATCTGATGCATCCGGTGGGTGCCCTGGTGACCGGTGCGATCGCCGGCGCGCTGTTTGTATGGTGCTTTACGGCTGCCCAAGGCAAATGGCATATCGATGATGTGCTGGGTGTCTGGCCATTACATGGTCTGTGCGGCGTGTGGGGCGGGGTCGCCTGCGGAATTTTTGGCCAAAGCGCATTGGGTGGTCTGGGCGGTGTGAGCCTGATCAGCCAGTTGATTGGCACTGCGCTCGGCGTGGTCGTGGCATTGGCCGGCGGGTTTGCAGTGTATGGCGTGATCAAGGCGTTCCATGGTTTGCGCCTGAGTCAGGAAGAAGAGTATTACGGTGCGGACCTGTCGGTGCACAAGATCGGTGCGGTGAGCCAGGACTAGTCGTGCAAGCGGCATTCAGGACCCATGGTTGGCGTCAGGGTATTAGCGAAATACCGGGAAATCGGCCAGGGTTCAGGTGCAGGGGATTGGCTCGACGGCTTTTGATCGCGCGCCTAGAATGAACCTCTCCTTTGCCTGGTCTGGTGCTCATGCCTCCTGAATGTCAGCTGTTCGGCACCCTTGGTTGCCATCTCTGTGAACTCGCCGAAGCAGAACTGATGCCTATGGTTGAGCACGGTTTATTGGTGGAACTGGTCGACATCGCGGAAAACGAAGTGTGGTTCGAAGACTACGGTCTGCGTATTCCCGTACTTCGGCGCGTAGATACCGGTGCTGAGCTCGATTGGCCGTTCAATCCCGAGCAGGTCGTGGCGTTCTTGCGCTGACCCGATGCTACTGGCGACGCTCCCACCTGTCGCAGTCCTTGATTCATCCATTGGCGGAAAACAGGTTATTCGGTTACTGTATGGGTATACAGCTATTCCGATTGCCTGCCATGCTTTGTCCTTTTCGGATTGGGGCAGGCGATCCCAGAAGTCAGAGGGACGAACCTTGGTCAATGTCGAACAATTGAAGAACAGCGTGAACCGTATGTCGGCGGACGTGGTCCGCGAGGCTGTCGTCGAATTGCGTCTGGATGGCCTGGTGACGGAAGGAAAAACTCCGTTCAACAAACTGCATTTCAATACCTGTTTTGCTGAAATCGAAGCCTTGTTTCAGCGTGCGGGCTATCACCGACAGCTGGATGTCGTGGGTTATCAAGGGTTGTTGTATGCGCTTTATGATCCGGGCCGCTGGGAGGCTGTTGACGTGCTGCGCTGGCTCAAGGAGTTTACCGACGCAGCAGCGCAGACGCAGTCGATACGGGCTTGAAGATTCTCTTCTAGGTTCGTTCCGGCCGCTGTTGGATAATGCCGCCCTGTATTGAGGGTTAGAGCTTTCGTATGTCCAGTTCATCTTTTTCTGCTGCACACAACCAGGCCAGCACGCTCTACTTGCCGCCTGGCCAGTGGCAGACCGTGCTCGATTGCCTATGCGAACACTTCAGCGCAATCGGCCGTGAACAATGGCTGGACAGAATTGCACGGGGTCGTGTTCTCGACGGTCAAGGCACTCCAATCGCCCGCGACCTGCCTTATAAGGAAGGCCTGCGGATTCACTATTTTCGGGAAGTGCCAGACGAAAAGCCGATTCCGGTCGTCGAGTCGATTCTGTACGCGGACGAACATTTAGTCGTAGCGGACAAACCGCATTTTCTACCCGTGACTCCAGCGGGTGAATACGTAGAGCAGACCCTGTTACGGCGGTTGATCCGTCGGCTGGATAACCCGCATCTGGTGCCTTTGCACCGCATTGACCGTCATACGGCAGGACTGGTGCTGTTCTCCGCCAACCCTCAGAGTCGTTCGGCATATCAGTCATTGTTTCCTACACGGCAGATTGAAAAGCGCTACGAGGCAATAGCCCCAGCGTTGCCTGAGCTGACCTTTCCATTGGTCCACAAAAGTCGGCTCATCGATGGCGAGCCTTTCTTCCGGATGCAGGAAGGCCCGGGTGTCAGCAATACCGAAACGGCTGTCGAGGTCAGGGAAAAGAATGGAGATCTCTGGCGTTATGCGCTTTACCCGGTGACGGGCAAGAAACATCAGTTGCGGGTGCACATGACCGCGCTGGGCGCGAGCATCTGCAATGACCCGTTCTATCCGCAGGTGCTCAAGAATGTTGAAGATGACTACACCAATCCCTTGAAGCTGCTCGCTCAGGGACTACGGTTTGTGGACCCGGTCACTGGTCAGGAAAGAGCATTCGAAAGCGCCATCACCCTGCAGTGGTGACGGCCGTTTTTCAGCCATGAAAAAACCCGCCAAAAGCGGGTTTTTCTATATCCGGTTGTTGCCGCAAAAATTACAACTCTTTAACGGTACGTACCTGATCCTTGTTGATGCGGGTGCGTTTGCCATCCAGTTGTTCGAATTCGTAGAAACCCGAATCCTTATCGTACTTGGGCGCGTCGACAGCCTGGATTTCTCGACCATCATTCAAGGTAATCACTGTAGGCGATGCGCAACCGGCGAGGGTGGCGAGGCCCAACGCGAGCATGAAAGTGCCGAGGGTCCGATGTGTCATGAGTGTGTCTCCGAATATGAATTCTTGTGGTTGCTGAGCTTGAGACGTGTGCAGCGCGTGCAAGTTCCTTCTTGTGTCAGTCTGACACAGTGCTGTGAGTACTTAATAGTTCTGGCGTATTGAGGTTGGCCAGGCGAGGGTCGTCGTCAGGACATTGCAAAGCAGTAGCACCCAATTTACGCATGAGGCGACCCGGGCTACGCTCACCGTTGTCCCAGGCTCGTTCGAAATCTGCCAGGAGTGCCACGGGGATCATACACAGCAGGGGTTCCCAATGTTCGCCATGGCGCAGCATCAACGGTTTATCCGGATGCTGGTTGGCAGTTTCGCGCATGCTATGCAGAAGAGCGGCATCGATACGCGGGACGTCACACGGCAAAACCAGCAAATGGGTATGGCGAGCAGCCCTCAAACCCGCACGAATACCGGCCAAGGGGCCCGGGAAGTCGCCTTCGTCGTCGTGCACCAACTGATCGGCATAAGGCGCGTACTTTTCCAGGTTTCTATTGCAGGAGATGATCAGGTTATCGCTCAGCAACCGGGTTTTGCGATGCAGGTGCGCAATCAGCGGCTCGCCGTGCCATTCCAGCAACCCTTTGTCCTGACCGCCCATGCGTTGGCCTCGGCCACCTGCCAGGAGCAGAATGGAGCAGGGCGGTAAATTCATATTCGAGGTCATGCCAGGTCTCCATGGGGGCGGCGAAAAAATGGGGCGCTGTGATATAACACCGGGCTGTTTCTCCTACAACTGGACGAGCCTATGAAAGCCAAGGCTGATGTACCTTTCGCCCCGCTGAACATTGCGGTGTTGACTGTCAGCGATACCCGTACCCTGGAAACCGACACGTCAGGCCAGGTCTTTGTCGACCGCTTGAGCGCCGCCGGTCATAACCTGGCTGCCCGGATATTGCTCAAAGATGACCTCTACAAAATTCGTGCGCAAGTTGCAAACTGGATTGCCGACGATGTCGTGCAGGTGGTGCTGATTACAGGAGGCACCGGGTTCACCGGACGCGACAGCACACCTGAAGCGGTGAGCTGCCTGCTGGACAAGCAGGTCGATGGTTTTGGTGAGCTGTTCCGGCAAATATCGGTGGCGGATATCGGCACTTCTACTGTCCAGTCCCGCGCCCTGGCCGGTCTGGCCAATGGCACCCTGGTCTGTTGCTTGCCGGGCTCGACCAATGCCGTGCGCACCGGTTGGGATGGCATCCTTGCCGAGCAGCTGGATTCGCGGCACCGACCGTGCAACTTCGTTCCTCATCTGAAACAGGCAGAGCCTTGTGAATCCCGTGGGTAAGCCAGGCAAGACTGGCAGCCTGATGCCCGTCGAGGTGGCACTGGCACGCCTGCTCGAAATGGCCGAGGCGTCACCGATCCGTGAACGTGAGTGCTTGCCATTGGCCCAGGTTGAGGGCCGTGTGCTGGCCGATGACCTGGTCTCGACGCTTGATCTGCCGCCTTGGTCGAACAGTGCCATGGACGGTTATGCCTTGCGCATGGCCGACTGGACGGGAGAACCGTTGGTGGTCAGTCAGAAGATTTTTGCAGGCCAGGCACCCGAGCCGCTGAAGCCAGGCACCTGTGCACGAATCTTCACCGGTGCGCCTGTTCCCGCGGGTGCCGATTGTGTCGAGATGCAAGAAAACGCCGAGGTCCAGGCGGATGACCGCGTTCGTTTCACTGAAACCATGGCCTGCGGACAAAACATCCGTCCACAAGGCCAGGAAACCACTGTCGGTGAACTGGTCCTTCCGGCCGGTACCCGCCTGGGGCCGATAGAACAGGGCCTGGCTGCATCGCTTGGGCGCGCAGAGCTGGAGGTGATTCGCAAGGTTCGCGTTGCGGTTCTGTCCACCGGCGACGAGTTGATCGAACCCGGTCAGGCGCTAGGGCCGGGCCAGATCTACAACAGTAATCGCGTGCTGCTCTGCAGCTGGTTGCAGCGCTTGGGTTGTGAAGTCATCGACGCCGGTATTCTTCCGGACAATCTGGATACCACGCGCGCTCGTCTTGACGAATTGAAGGGGGTCGATCTGATCCTCTCGACGGGTGGCGTATCGGTGGGCGAGGCTGACTTCCTGGGCCTTGCCTTGCGGGAAGAGGGCGAGCTGACATTGTGGAAGCTCGCCATCAAACCCGGTAAACCGCTGACGGTCGGGCACTTTCGCGGTGTACCCGTGATTGGTTTACCCGGCAACCCGGCGTCGACTCTGGTGACCTTTGCACTATTGGCGCGGGCCTACCTATTGCGCCGTCAGGGCGTAAAGGAGGTTGAGCCCTTGAAATTTCAGGTACTGGCCGGGTTTGCCTGGCCGAAAGCTGGCAATCGACGCGAGTATTTACGCGGGCGCCTGGAGAATGGTCGGGCAATCATCTACAAGAATCAGAGTTCTGGTGTGTTGCGCAGCGCCGCCTGGGCCGATGGCCTGGTGGAGGTGTTGGAGGATCGAACGCTGATCGAAGGCGACACCGTAAGCTTCATACCACTAAGCGAAGTTCTTGGCTGATCACGCAAACCCGGTTGAACCGGGTTTTGCGTTTATGGCTCACGCCTAATGAGCCAGCAGTGTCACGACCTGGTCGAAACGGCTATTGGCGATCCAGGCCAGAAGCCCGAGGACCACGGCTGTTCCACCCGCTGAATAGGCGAGCCGGTGCTTGATGGATTTGACGTCACCGCGGACCTCATCCATGTCTCGTCGGATGTATTCGAGGTGTGTCTCCAGCTCAACGACGCGAGGTTCCATATCAACTTCTCCAGTGGGGTTTGCGCTGCTTTTGAATTCGGTTTGATGCTGGGTGCGCTTTTCTGCGAACGATGCCACCGGAATGACCGGCGACCTGACGGTATGGCTTTGCATTTCACGTCCCTGTGTATGTCCTGCTAATGATTGATAACCAAGGTGTACCAATCACAGGGGGGCGGTCAATTGAGCCGATTCCTCACGTTTTGTAAGAAAAGTCCTGTTTTGTCGGACAGCAGACTGATCGACTTGAAGTAAATCAATTTCTTGCGACTTTTAGGGTGTGCATCGAGGTCAATATCTCCCGGCGGCGGTGATGGCACCTTGCGTGATATCGCCGATGCCATGGCTGAGCATTCGGCGCAGGCCAGCCTGGTGCTCTTGTCCCTGGGGACCGCCAACGATTTTTCCCGTGCCGCCGGCGTGCCTTTCGAACCTGCACAGGCATTGGAACTTCTCGACGTTTCGCCGAGCGCCATTGACTTGGGCGAGGTTCGCCGCTGCTGAGTGCGTTCGAAGCGGCTAATCGTCCAGGCTGATGATTTGCTCACGCACGGCGAACAGCACCAGGCCGGCCACGTCGTAGATCTGCAAACGCTTCATGATCTGCGAGCGATGGGTTTCGACAGTTTTGATGCTCAGGCCCAGGCCGTTAGCGATCTCCCGGGTGGATTTTCCGCGGACAATCAGTCGCAGGATTTCCAGCTGACGTGCCGTCAGATTGTGCGAGTCGGTTAGTTCCGCCTGGTTTTTCTGGGTTCGGGTCAGCGCCTGATTGATGACGGTGTGGGCGATAGCCGGGCTCAGGTAGCGCTCATTATTGCGCAAGGCATCCAGGGCGTGTTCGAGCTCGGTGGCCGTGGTGTCCTTGAGCAGATAGCCATGAGCACCGGATTCCAATGCCTGCATGATGAGTGCAGGATCGGTGTGCATTGACAGGATCAGCACCTTGCTCTGCGGACGTATCCGCTTCAGCCGCTGCAGTGCTTCAAGACCGCTGGTTTCCTTCATGGAAATATCCAGCAGTACGATGTCTGGAGACAGTTGCTCGACCATTTCAAGCAGCTGCGAGCCGTCGTTGGCCTCACCGATTACCGCGTAACCGGGAATATCCAGCACCAGAGCGCGCACGCCTGCCCTGATAAGCGAGTGGTCATCCACCAGAAGTAAGTTACAAGTCAATGCATAACCTTATTCGTACTGGCCCGTTCGAGGGCACGAGGCGCCCAAGGGAAAAGAGCTTCGATTTGAGTGCCTTTGCCGGGCTCGCTGGTAACACTCAGGGTACCACCCAGTTGACCGATTCGTTCCGCCATCCCGGCCATTCCGCGTTGCCCCTCACGACCGGGGTCGCTCGCCGGCGCGAACCCCAGCCCGTCGTCGCTGATCAACAGCATCAGGCCTTGAGGCAGACGTTGCAGGCGGACCAGCAGGTTATTCGCTTCGGCATGGCGCAGGATATTGGTCACCGCTTCCTGGGTGATTCGAAAGGCGGCCACCGCCATTTCTTCTGGAATACCGGTCAATCGTTGATGGCATTCCAGGCTCCAGTGCACCGGGGTATTGGCCAGTGTCTTGAGTAAATGCGCACGCAGACTGGCTTCCAATCCAAGGCTGGTCAGCTGCCTGGGATTGAGAATGGCTGATACATCACGCACTTTGGCCAGGGTTTCTTCCAGGGTGTCGCAGAGCACTGAACACTGCTCTTGAAGCTCTTCTGGCATTCGGCGTTTGAGCCAGTCACTTTGAAGTTTTGCCGCGGTGAGTAACTGGCCAATGTCGTCATGCAGCTCTCTGCTGAGGCGGTGACGTTCGTTTTCCTGAACCTCCAGCAGCCGGTCGGCCAGCTCTTGGGGCTGAAACTTTATCGATTTTCGTGACAGGCAATGCTTCGCCCAGACACACGTCAGTGCCGCAACGTTGAGCGCCAGCAGGCTCAATGGCAGGTGAATGGACAGGCTATAAACCAGCAGGCTTCCCAGCGCCGAGCCGGTACACAGCAGCAACGTAATCCGGCTCGCGTTTGCTCGGGAGGGTGGCCATAGGGTGATTGACTTGAGGCTGGCGTACATAGCAGATGGAGCCAATGGATGTTCGCTGCGGGCAGACCGGTCATGCTGGCTGACGGATCTCTGTCTTGTTGTTTGAGGCGGATTTCAGGGTGGGCGTATTTCAGTGCGCGAACCCGAGGGTTGAACGTACCGTACTGCATGACCTGGGATCACTTTGCCATTACTTGACGTCAACTAATGGTCGGCATAATAGCACTTAAGATACCGTTGGTCGCGTTTGGTATAAGCCTGCACTATCGAGAAATATGGCGTTCTGGAAGACGGTTCCATAATGGAAAAAAAGGCGGGTTGTTATCGTTGGAAGATGTCGATATTTATTGGGATTCAGTTTTCTGCTACCAGGCAAAACCCTAGTGACGAAAGAAATTCAGCGGTCGACAGGATTGGTTAATTATTCAGGGTTGTCGTCATTGGGTATGAAATATTCAATTGCGACATGAGGATGCATAAGTTGCAGCGCCTCATGGCAATAAAAATTCCGCGCACGGCATAGTTCTCCGTTGAACTTAAGCTTGCCTGCCTGAATAGGAAACCAGCGTGAACGGTTTGGAGTTAACCGTCGGCTGGAAATGACTTTGCCCGACCTGAAAGGCGAAGGCTTCGATCAAAGTGGTCTGCTCACTGTCATCAAGGCTGAGCTGGCCCGTGGTCTGATCAATGAGCTCAAGTTGCCAGGCGATCAGCGTCAAACAGTCTTTGAGCGCGTCCAGGGCTTGATCGTGAAGGTCCATGTGGTTCTGGGCATGGTTCAGCAAACCATGAATGTGCAATGAAAACTCCGACACAGCCGCCAGAGCCAGGGCATCCGCCTTGCTGGCCAGTTTGAGGAGGGTGCTCAGCATGCAGTCGATGGCGTCTTTGTCATTGCTGATCAGTTTCAAATGACTCAGGCATTCTTCGGTTTTGGCCAGGAGTGTTTCAGCCTCGACGAGAAATTCAGGGAGCCGTTGAGCCCACTCTTTACGGTCGTTCGGCATGCTTATTTCCACCACGTCATGTCAAATGAGGGAATGCCATGTGTGTCGCCAAGGACGAGAATTGTCCTGGTGTTACATCGCCCTGGGATCGCGCGTCGGTTGGCCTGTGTAAAGGCTGAGGAACACGAGAGGGTGGATGACCACTTACCTGCGATCGCACACAAAAGCCTGACTCCGTTCATGCAATGAGAATAGCGTCACATTAATGGCTATCGGATATTGCGAATATCAGGTTGTGCCTGACTGTTGCTAGGGGAATCCCTTACACAGGGGAACCAAACGATCGAACGGAGGTCGCGTCGCTGGGAATGAAGCAGATGAAATCACAGGGCCAGTAAAGCATGATGTTAATGTGACATCAATGATTGGTCGTGACATTTTGTACGGGGTCAAGGTCCGGCAAACACAGCCGATAACCTTCTTTAATGAAATCACCAGAACAAGACCAGGAGTCATAGATGGCCGGCATTCTCGACGCGGTAGACCAACGCACGCAACTAGTGGGTGAGAATCGCCTGGAAATACTGATGTTCCGGCTGGCCGGACGGCAGTTGTTCGCAATCAACGTCTTTAAAGTGCAAGAAGTCCTGCAACTGCCAAAGTTGACCCTGATGCCCCAGCGTCACCCGTTTGTTTGCGGCGTGGTCAACCTGCGTGGCCAGACCCTGCCGGTGATCGACTTGTCCCAGGCGATCGGCATGCGTCCATTGGTGCCAAGCGCCACCAGTACGATCATCGTCACCGAATACAACCGCTCGGTGCAGGCGTTTCTGGTCGGTGGTGTCGATCGCATCGTCAACATGAACTGGGAGGCCATTCTGCCGCCGCCGACCAGCGCCGGCCGCCAGCATTACTTGACCGCCATCAGCAAGGTCGACGACCAGTTGGTGGAAATCATCGACGTCGAAAAAGTCCTGGCCGAAATCGTGCCGTATAACGCCAAGGTCTCTCGCGAAAAACTCGCAGACCCGGTACTGGAGCGCGCCCGTGGCCGTGAGGTGTTGCTGGTCGATGACTCAAACGTAGCCCTGGCGCAATTGCGCGAAACGCTGGGTCAGTTGGGTGTGAAGATGCACATCGCCAGCGATGGCTTAAAGGCGCTGAACATGCTCAAGGCGTGGGCCGATAGCGGCATATCCATGACCGACAAACTGCTGATGGTCTTCACCGACGCTGAAATGCCGGAAATGGATGGTTATCGCCTGACCACCGAAATCCGTAACGATCCGCGTCTGCGCGGCCTTTATGTGGTGTTGCACACGTCATTGTCCGGCAGCTTCAACGATTCGATGGTCAAGAAGGTCGGCTGCGACAACTTTCTCTCGAAATTCCAGCCGGACAAACTCGTCGACGTGGTGCGCCAACGCCTGATGCTCGACGAAGTGCCCGCCTGAGCATGATGCAGTCCTTGTGGGATCGCTTCCTGTAGCAGCTGGCGAAGCCTGCGTTCGGCGGCGCAGCCGTCGTGAGACCTGTGCCCGAGGTGTTTCTGATGCACCGCGTCGGGTGATTTCACGACGGCTGCGCCGCCGAACGCAGGCTTCGCCAGCTGCTACAAATCGCGTGCCGTATGGTATTCACCGCCATGAAAAACCAGAGCGAATACCAACCAATCTCCCACCGTTTTTTTTGCCTTTGATTCAATGATCTAGCTCGTATAGGGTGGCGTTTTCACCTACCAGGGAGTTGGCCATGTTGCGTCTGAGCGCGCTTTATCGTTATCCGTTGAAATCCGGCAAGGGCGAGACCTTGCAACAGGTCGGCCTCGACAAACTGGGGCTCGACGGTGACCGACGCTGGATGCTGGTGGACGAGGCCAGCGGGCGTTTTCTGACTCAGCGTGCGGTGGCGCAGATGAGCCAGTTGTCGGCACTGTGGAATGCCAGCGGCGGCTTGACCCTCACGGCTCCGGGCCATTCACCCATCGATGTCGCGTTGCCTGCACGCGAAGCTGAACTGCGTGGCGTGACCATCTGGCGCGATACCTTGCGCGTGCCCGATGCTGGCGACGAGGCGGCGGCCTGGGTCAGTGAGTTCATCGGTAAACCGACACGCTTGGTGCAAGTGCCGCTGGACCGCGCGCGGATGACACAGTCCGGTTATGGCAAGGACGACGATCAGGTGGCATTCGCCGATGGTTTCCCGCTGCTGCTGATCGGACAGGCGTCGCTGGAAGATTTGTCGCAGAAGGTTGGCCGTTCGCTGGAAATGTTGCGCTTCCGGCCGAATCTGGTGATCGAGGGCAGCGAAGCCTTTGCAGAGGATGGCTGGAGGCGTATCCGCATCGGCGATATCGAGTTCCGTGTGGTCAAGCCGTGTTCGCGCTGCATTCTGACCACCATCGACCCGCAGACCGGTTTACGCAGCGAAGATAAAGAACCGCTGGCGACCTTGCAGAAGTACCGCGCCGAGGCTGATGGCGCGATGTTTGGCCAGAATCTGGTCAACGACGGTAATGGCCGGCTCGAAGTCGGGATGCCGGTGACAATCCTCGAGTAAAAGCCCTCACATGAAAAATGCCCGTGTCGTTGGACACGGGCATTTTTTTTGTCGCTGTGAAAACCCGGGGTTTTAGCCGCGGTATTCGCACAGGTAAGCGGTGTCTACGGCCACTTTCAGCTGGAACTTGCTGTTGGCAGGCACGTTGAACTGGCTGCCAGCGGCGAAGGTTTCCCAATCGCTGCTATCGGGCAGTTTGACGGTCAGGGCGCCGCTCACCACGTGCATGATTTCGCGCTGGCTGGTACCGAATTCGTATTCGCCCGGTGCCATGACGCCGATGGTTGCCGGACCTTCAGCGGTGCCAAAGGCGATCGACTTGACGGTGCCGTCGAAGTACTCGTTGACTTTAAACATGGGCGATTCCTCGAAAAGGGCTTAAAAGGGCCGGCCAGTATGCACAAGGCCCTCGGTGCCGTCACCACTCTAGACGGGGAGAATCAACGGTAATAACCGAGCGGTATTGCGCGCGTCTTCCAGTGCCCGGTGTTGCTGGCCAGTGAACTGCAGGCCCGCCAGTTGCAGAGCAGCGTTGAGTCCCAGTGGGCGTTCAAGGCGACGGGCCTTGGCAAATCGCTGCTTGAGGTTCATGTGCGGCACCCGGCTCAGGGCGCTATCCAGTTGCAGGCGTTGCCATTCCTGAAGCAGCTGCTTGCGATCGTAATCGCCCCAGCTGGCCCAGCCTTGCAGACGCGAGTGATGGTGGTCGAGCCAGCGCTCGAACGCGGGCCAGACCTCGCTCAGAGACTGTGCCGCGTCGATATTGGCCTGGGTGATGTGCGTCAGCTCCCGACAAAATGGAGTCAGCAGCGGCCGACGCAGTGGGCGGACGAAACGCTGGAAATGATCCAGTTCCCGACCTTTGCGGTCCACCAGGGTGGCGCCGATTTCGATGATTTCCATTTCCGTTACTGGCCAGCCACCCTCATCGGTGGTGGCTTCCAGATCAATGACCAACCAATGAGGCATCGCAGGGTTCCTGGTATCCGCGTCCTGATAGGGCTTGAGCGTAGCCAAACCCGACGGATCCGCCTAGCGGCTTATTCGACCTCCAGCAAAATCTGACGGTTTTTCACCTGGTCGCCGACACTGACCTGCAGGCGTTTGAGCACGCCGTCGATGCCAGCCTTGAGCGGGTGTTCCATTTTCATGGCTTCCAGCACCACCAGCAGCTGGCCTTTGCTGACCGTGCTGCCCTCACTGACCAGCACGTCGACGATCGCCCCGTCCATCGGCGCTTTGAGGGTGCCGGAGCTGACGCTGACCTGACTGCTGACCACGGCGTGCGTGCGATCCACCAGCCGCAGGCTGCCAGGGCGGGTGAACAACCAGAGTTGCCCTGCTTCCAGGCGATAGGCATGGCATCGGCGGATGCCGTCGATCATCAGGGTTGCCCGGTGCCCATCGCTCTGAATGACCTGCAATTGCAGCGTGCGCGCGCCGACTTGAATCCGATACGGTGCGCCCGGCACAGCGTTCAGTTCCACCGGCCAATCCTGATCGTCCAGGCCGATGCGATAGTTCAACGGCACGCTGGCATTGTTACGCCAGCCCGCCAGGGGGGCGCGGTGATGTTGCGCCGAGACCTGATAGAACAGTGCCGCAGCGATGGCCAGTTCTTCGGCGCTCGGCACGACCGGATGCAGGCAGGGATGGTCAGCGAAACAGGCCGGGATGAATCCGGTACTGAACTCACCGCTGATGAACTGTGGGTGCTCCAGTAAACCGGCAAGCAAGCGCTGATTGCTCTGGATGCCCAGTAATACGCTGTCCTGAACCGCCCGTAGCAGCTTGCGTCGGGCTTCTTCGCGGGTAGCGCCATGCGCGATGAGCTTGCCCAGCATCGGGTCATAAAACGGGCTGACGTGTTGGCCTTCGATCAGGCCGTGGTCGATCCGTACGCCAGCCTGCAACGCGGGTTCCCATGCGCTGATACGTCCGGTCTGAGGCAGAAAACCCCGGGCCGGGTCTTCGGCGTACAGGCGCACTTCCATCGCATGCCCGTTCAGCTGCACCTGCTCCTGTCGCAACGGCAACGGCAGTCCTTCGGCGACGTGCAGCTGCCATGCCACCAGATCGAGTCCGGTGATCAGTTCGGTCACCGGGTGTTCCACCTGCAGCCGGGTATTCATCTCAAGAAAGTAAAATTGCCCGCACGCATCCAGCAGAAACTCCACGGTGCCGGCACCGACATAATTCACCGCCCGACCCGCCTTGAGCGCGGCTTCACCCATCGCCTGACGCAATTCGACCGTCATGATCGGGCAGGGCGCTTCTTCGATGATTTTTTGGTGACGACGCTGGATCGAGCAATCGCGCTCGCCCAGATAAATCAGATTGCCCTGCTGGTCGCCGAACACCTGCACCTCGACATGCCGCGGATCGATCAACGCCTGTTCGAGGATCAGTTCGGCGCTGCCAAACCCGTGCAGCGCTTCGGAGCGTGCGGTGCGCAGCTGTTCCAGCAAATCGCTCGCGTGGTGCACCAGACGCATGCCGCGCCCGCCACCGCCGGCACTGGCCTTGATCATCAGCGGATAGCCGATGCGTTCGGCTTCGCCGCTCAGGGTCGCGTCGTCCTGCTCGGTACCTTGATAACCTTTGATGCACGGCACGCCTGCATTGATCATGGCGAGTTTCGACAGGCGTTTGCTGCCCATCAGCGTGATGGCTTCGGCGCTGGGGCCAATGAAGGTGATGCCGGCATGTTCGCAGGCGAGGGCGAATTCAGCGTTTTCCGAGAGGAAGCCGTAGCCGGGATGAATCGCGTCGGCCCCTGTGCGCCGGGCAGCGTCGAGGATGGCGGGGATGTTCAGATACGACTGCTGCACCGGGGCCAGGCCGATGTTGACGGCTTCGTCGGCCATCTGAACATGCAGGGCGTCGGTGTCGGCTTCGCTGAAGATTGCGACGGTGCGGTAGCCCAACGCCTGGGCGGTGCGCTGGATGCGGCAGGCGATTTCACCGCGGTTGGCGATCAGGATCTTTTTGAGGGCGGGCATGGGGTCTTCCCTTAAATTTTGCGGTGAAGGTGATGGCCTCATCGCGAGCAAGCTCGCTCCCACAGTTGAAACGGATTCCATTGTGGGGGAGCCTGCTCGCGAAGCTTTTAAAGGGCCCACCCCGGTTTACGCTTTTGCACAAAGGCCTGGGTTCCCTCAATGCCTTCCTCCCCGGTCACCGCCTCGCTGAACCATTCGGCCGCTTCATCCAATAGTCCTCCCGAAGGCTGTCCGGCACTCGCCAGCAAAAGTTTTTTAGTCACCGCATTCGCCCCCGGTGCGCAGCACAGTACATGGGCCAGGATTTCATCGAGACGCTCGGCCAACGCTTGCGCGTCATGCTCGACAAAATGCACCAGCCCCATACGCCGCGCCTGGGTGCCATCGAACCGCGCCGCTGTCAGGGCCAATCGCCGAGCCTGGGTCAGACCGATGCGCTGAACCACGAACGGCACGATCTGCGCGGGCAGCAAACCGAGGCTGGTTTCCGGCAGACCGAATTGCGCCTGATGATCAGCCAATGCGACATCGCTGACGCAGGCCAGGCCCAGACCACCGCCGAGCACCGCGCCTTGCAGCACCGTGATCACCACTTGCGGTGCGTGTTGCACCTCTTGCAGCAGCGCGCCGAACGCTCGATTCAAATCGCGGTACGCCGACGGACCTTGAGCACGGGCGTTGGCCATGTCCTTGATGTCGCCACCGGCGCAAAAATGCCCGCCGGCGCCGCCAATCACCAACGCACGAATCTCACGGTCGTCGCGCACGGCCAACAACACCGCACGCAGTTCGGCGACCATCAGCAGGCTCATGGCGTTGCGGCTTTGCGGGCGATTGAGGGTGATGTGCAGAACGCCGTTATGCGGTTCGAGCAGCAAGGTCTGGCAATCGGGCAAGGTATTCATTTGTTTTTCCCCGGCAGGATGCCCATGAGTTTGCAGATGATCCCCAGCATGATTTCGTCAGCGCCACCACCGATCGACACCAGCCGCACATCGCGATAGGCCCGGGCCACCGGGTTGTCCCACATGAAGCCCATGCCACCCCAATATTGCAGGCAACTGTCGCTGACTTCGCGGCCCAGCCGCCCGGCCTTGAGTTTGGCCATGGAGGCCAGACGCGTGACGTCCTGGCCTTTGATGTATTGCTCGGTGGCCTGATAGACCAATGCACGCAGGCATTCAATTTCGGTTTGCAGTTCGGCCAGGCGAAAATGGATCACCTGGTTGTCGATCAGCGCATTGCCGAAGGTTTTGCGCTCCTTGCAGTACTCGATGGTGCTGTCGACGCAATATTCCAGGCCCTTGATCATGTTCGCTGCGCCGAACAGACGTTCTTCCTGAAACTGCAGCATCTGCATCATGAAACCCGCGCCTTCATGGCCGATGCGGTTGCGTTGCGGAACGCGCACGTTGTCGAAAAACACCTGGGCGGTTTCCGAACTGCGCATGCCGAGCTTGTCGAGGTGCGAGCTGAGGCTGATCCCGGGCGTGTTCATCGGCACCATGATCAGCGACTTGTTGATGTGCGGTTTGTCGTCCGAGGTATTGGCCAACAGACACATGAAATCGGCATTTGGCGAGTTGGTGATCCACATCTTGCTGCCGTTGATCACGTAGTCATCGCCGTCCTTGCGGGCAGTGGTTTTCAACCCGGCCACGTCGGATCCGGCACCGACTTCGGAGACGCCGATGCAGCCGATCTGTTCGCCGGTGATCGCCGGACGCAGAAACTCGTCGCGTAATTCATCGGAGCCAAAACGCGCCAGCGCCGGGGTGCACATATCGGTTTGCACGCCGATGGACATCGGAATGCCGCCGCAATGAATGGTGCCGAACTCTTCAGCCGCGACGATGGAGTAGCTGTAGTCGAGCCCCATGCCACCGAATTTTTCCGGTTTGGAAATCCCCAGCAGGCCAAGCTCGCCGGCCTTGCGAAAGATGTCATGGATCGGAAAACGCCCGGCTTTTTCCCATTCATCGACGTGCGGATTGATCTCCTGATCGACGAATTGGCGGACGGTGCGACGCAGCGCTTCGTGTTCCTGGGTGAAGATCATTTTTATTATTCCCCTCTGATCCCTATGGTTCCCGCACTTATTAAAAACGCGCGACACCAAAACTGTTGGCTTGCAGCGGCCGCACTTGGGCCTCGTGGCAGATATCCAGCAAGTAGCCAAGCAAGGTCCGGGTATCCCGCGGATCAATCAACCCGTCGTCCCACAGATTGGCGCTGCTGTAGAGCGCCGTGGACTGGCTGTCGAGTTTTTGTGCGGTGACCTGTTCCAGCATGTCGAGCATTTTCGGGTCGGGTACCAGCCCGTCTTTGGCCTGTTTCGCCTCGGTGACAATTCGCAATACCATGCCCGCTTGGGCGCCACCCATCACTGCTGTGCGGCTGTTGGGCCAGGCGAAGATGAAACGCGGGTCGAGGCCGCGACCGCACATCGCATAGTTGCCGGCGCCATAGGAGCCACCGACGACGACGGTCAGTTTGGGTACGCGGGCGTTGGCCACCGCTTGAATCATCTTGGCGCCGTGCTTGATCACGCCTTGCTGTTCCGACTCGGTGCCGACCATGAAACCGGTGGTGTTGTGGAAAAACAGCAGCGGCGTCTGACTCTGGTCGCAGAGCTGAATGAACTGCGCCGCCTTGCTCGCCCCCTTGGGCGTGATCGGTCCATTGTTGCCGATCAAACCACAGGCGCGGCCCTGAATCTGCAGATGACCGCAAATGGTGTGCTGATCGAACTCGCTTTTGAATTCGAGGAAGTTCGACGCATCGGCAATCCGCGCGATGATCTCGCGCACGTCGTAGGGTTTTTTTGCGTCGTCGGGAATCAGCCCGAGCAACTCGTCGATGGGGTAGAGCGGTTCTTCCCAGCGCCGCTCGGGCAAACGGGGCAATTGATCGTTCCACGGCAGCAGGCTGACAATCTCACGTACCTGGCGCACGCCATCGGCGTCGTTCTCGGCCAGGTATTCAGCCGTGCCAGCGGTTTGCGCGTGCATCTGGGCACCGCCCAGTTCTTCGTCGGTGGCGACTTCGCCTGTCGCCGCTTTCAGCAGGGGCGGGCCGGCCAGGAACAGCTTGGCCTTGCCACGTACCACCACCACGTAATCCGACAAGCCAGGTTGATAAGCACCGCCCGCCGTGGCGGAGCCATGGACCACCGTGATTTGCGGTAACCCCATGGCCGACATCCGTGCCTGATTGGCAAAGCTGCGTGCGCCTTCGACAAAAATCTCCGCGGCGTAATTGAGGTTGGCACCACCGCTTTCAGCGAGGGTGATCACCGGTAGTTTGTTTTCCATGGCGATCTGTTGCAGGCGCAACGATTTTTTCAGGCCGCTGGGGGAAATGGTCCCGCCCTTGATGGCGCTGTTGTTCGCCACCACCAGCACCCGTACGCCGGACACGTAACCGATACCGGCGATCAAACCGCCACCGGCCGCGCTGCCGTCCTTGTCGTCATACAGTTTGTAGCCGGCCAGGCTCGCCAGTTCGAGGAACGGCGCACCCGGGTCGAGCAATAGATTTAGCCGTTCACGAGGCAGTAGCTGCCCGCGCTTGTCGAACTTGGGTTTGGACTCAAAAGCCTTGTTCAGCAGATTTTGTTCGAGCTCGCGGACTTGCTCGATCCCTACCAGCATCGCCGCGCGATTGCGGGCGAACTGCTCGCTGAAGGGGTCCACTTGCGACTGGATGACCGGCATGGGCTATTCCTTGTCCTTGAGCACATCCGGAAGGTAAGCGCGGTGAAAGCCGTTATAGGATTCGCTGTTCTGCGCCTGATGGATCGGCCACGCCCGCCCGCCGAGGCTGGCGGCACCGTCGATGCGCAAGGTGCTGCCGCTGATAAATGCCGCGGCCGGACTGAGCAGGAAAACGATCGCCGCGCTGACCTCCGATTCGGTGCCAATGCGTTTGAGCGGCACATGTTCGCGCAAGGTCGGAATCACCGCTTTGAATGCGCCTTCGTAGGTGTCCATGCCGCTGGACGCGATCCAGCCTGGCGCCACTGCATTGACCCGCACCCCGGCGTAACCCCATTCAAACGCAGCCGTTTTGGTCAGGTTATCCATGCCCGAGCGTGCCGCGCCCGAGTGCCCCATCCCGGGCATGCCGCCCCACATGTCGGCGAGCATGTTAACGATCGCGCCGCCATGCTTGCTCATGGATTGGTTGAACACTTCCCGGGCCATCAGGAAGCCGCCCACCAGGTTGGTGCGCATCACGGTTTCGAAACCCTTCTGATTGATCGAGGCCAATGGGGACGGGAACTGTCCGCCGGCATTGTTGACCAGCCCGTGGATCTGCCCGTGCTTGCGGATCAGTTCGCTGACCAGATGCGTGACGGCGTCTTCATCGCGAATATCACAGGTCTTCCAGTCAGCCGTGCCGCCGTCCTCGGCAATCTCGGCGGCGACGGTTTTCAGTTTGTCGGCATTACGTCCCACCAGCAGCACATGGGCCCCGAGTGCCGCCAGCTCATGGGCGGTGCAACGGCCGATGCCGCTGCCGCCACCGGTGACGATGATGGTTCGGCCAGCAAACAAATCGGCTCTGAATATCGAATCGTAAGTCACGGCGGCAGCCCTCTAGTTGACCTGGTCGGCGATGCGCTGAGGCACCGGAATCTGGATTTCCAGCAGTTGCTGGGCGAAGGCTTTGCCTTGCGGATCGATCCGCAGGCTGGCCATTCCACCGCCACCAAGGGCGTTTTCCAGCAGAAAATTCAGGCTGTGGGTGGCTGGTAAGTACCAGCGTTCGACACGTCCGTGGACCGGGTCAAGGACATGACTCATCCAGTCGACGATCACCTCCGGCCTCAGTGCTTCGGCGATCCACGGCAAGTACTCGGGATCGCGGGCCATGATGCCGATGTTGCTGTGATTACCTTTGTCGCCGGAGCGCGCCACAGCGAGTTTTATCAGGGCCACGCTGGCGTCTGCCAGACCGCTGGGCCCGGGTGGCTCGAACGGCACTGGCAAGTCGGCAGTGTCGAGCACATCGAGGGCAGGCAAGGCGCACGAGTGGCGCTGACCCATGAGATCAATTTCCAGCGTGCAGGCCGTTTTGTCGATCAGGAACGAGAACAGTCGGATCAGCGGATACACCGTTGGCCGTCCGCCGACAATGCCGGTCAGCCCAGGTGCCATGCCGGTGGCGGCCTGGGCGATTTCCCGGGAGAACACCATCAGTACCTGTTTGACCGGATGGCGCACGGCGAGTTTGATCACCACTTCACGGCTGTCCCGGCGCTGACCGTGGGGGCCGTAGGTGGCCTCGCTGCCCAGCAACTCGATGTTCACCTCGCTATAGGGCGCCCAGCCGCGCTGGCTGAAGATTTCCGACGTCTTGTTGATGATTGCTTCGCTGACTCGCCGGGCCTTGTCGACCGCATCGATCCCGGCGATCAGGCAACTGGCGGTGCAGCGGAAACCGTCGGGCCAGGTCGCGCTGACCTTGTACTGATCCGTCGGTGGCAAACCTTTTGCGCCGTGCACCTGAACCGAATTTTTGCCTTGTTGCTGGAGTTTGACCTGCGTGAAATCGCAGACCACGTCGGGCAGCAGATAGGCCTGTGGATTGCCGATTTCATAAAGCATCTGCTCACCCACCGTCAGTGGCGTGACCAGCCCGCCGGAGCCTTCAGGTTTGCTGACGATGAACTGGCTGTCGGCGCTGACTTCGACGATGGGGAAGCCGATGTGCTCGTAGTCGGGCACGTCGCGCCAATCGGTGAAGTTGCCGCCTGTGCACTGGGCACCGCATTCGATGATGTGGCCGGCGAGTGCGGCTTGGGCGAGTTTGTCGTAGTCGCGCCATGACCAGCCGAACTCATGCACCAGTGCAGCGCTGACCACGGCACTGTCGACCACGCGCCCGGTAATCACAATGTCCGCCCCCAGACGCAGGGCTTCGACGATGCCCGGTGCGCCGAGGTAGGCGTTGGTCGAGACGCACATCGGCGGGAGTGGCGCGCCAGTGAACATTTCTTGAATGCCGCTGCTGCTCAACTGTTTGAGCTGCGGTTGCAGGTCATCACCCAGCAACACCGCGATTTTGAGCTGCACCCCGGCCTTGTCGCAGGCTGCTTGCAGGGCGGCGGCGCAGGCCTGCGGGTTGACTCCGCCGGCGTTGCTGATCACCCGGATTTTTTGTTCGGCGAGTTGCCCCAGTAACGGGCTGAGGACTTCGATGAAGTCATTGGCGTAGCCTGCCTGGGGATCTTTGATCCGCGCGCCGGCCATGATCGACATCGTGATTTCGGCCAGATAATCGAACACCAGATAGTCCAGACGCCCGCCTTCCACCAGTTGCGCGGCGGCGGTCGAGGTGTCGCCCCAAAACGCGCTGGCGCACCCGATGCGGATTGTTTCAGGCACAGTCAACTGCATAGCCACCTCCGTCAGAAGTGTTTCGAGACTACCAAGCAAGCGCTTGGTTTGTAAATGACTGAGCTATCTTCTTCCCGAGCGCTTGCTTGGTGGCCGTCGCGAGCTTAAATTGCCCGCGCTACCCCATACAATTGTAGGAGCGAGCTTGCTCCTGCATGAGTGGCGCATTTGATTGATCGACTGTAGGAGAGAACGGGTGGACGAGCAAAAAGCCCTGAAGGTCATGCGCGAATTGGTCGACAATGGCCAATTGACCGACCCGGACAGCGCCCGTGGCAAACTGCTTCAAGTGGCGGCTCACCTGTTTCGCAATAAAGGTTTCGAGCGCACCACCGTACGCGACCTGGCCGGCGCAGTTGGCATTCAGTCGGGTAGCATTTTTCATCACTTCAAAAGCAAGGACGAGATCCTGCGGGCGGTGATGGAAGAGACCATTCGCTACAACACTGCATTGATGCGCGCGGCCCTGGCCGAGTCAACCAACGTGCGCGAGCGGGTATTGGCCCTGATCCGCTGCGAGTTGCAGTCGATCATGGGCGGCAGCGGCGAGGCCATGGCGGTGTTGGTCTATGAGTGGCGTTCGCTGTCCGAAGACGGACAGGCGCAGGTACTGGCGCTGCGCGACATTTATGAAGACATCTGGTTGCAGGTGTTGGGCGAGGCCAAGAGCGCCGGTTTTATCCGCGGCGATGTGTTCATCACCCGCCGTTTTCTGACCGGCGCATTGTCCTGGACCACCACCTGGTTTCGCGCCGGTGGCAGCATGAGCCTCGATCAATTGGCCGATGAGGCATTGATTCTGGTGCTGGAAGAGAGGTATTAAGGTTGTGCAGCCCGGCGGGAAACTGGCGAGTGGGCAGAACCGCCTGGTTTGAATGGCATTGATGCGTATTTTCGGGGAGTAAATAGTATTGATGTCTTCGCCAATTCGGACGGTTTCCCAGCTTTTACTGGCGACACTCGCGGCGTTATGGGTATTGCCCTCCCAAGCAGCACAAACCGTGCGCATCGGCGCCGCACATTTCCCGCCTTACACGGTGCGGCCGGAATCCGGTGTCGACACGGGGTTGCTGCCGCAGCTGGTCGAGGCACTCAACGCCTCGCAAACCAATTATAATTTCGTGTTGGTCCCCACTTCGATTCCCCGGCGCTTTGGTGACTTCAAGCAGGGCCGGGTGGACATGGCGATTTTCGAAAACCCGGACTGGGGCTGGAAGGACATCCCCCACACCAGCGTCGACATGGGCCTGGAAGACGCCGAAATTTTTGTCGCGCAACGCCAGCCGGATCGCCAGCAGAGCTATTTTACCGACCTCGCTGGCAAGCGCCTGGCGCTGTTCAGTGGCTATCACTACGAATTCGCCAACTTCAACGCCGATCCAAAGTTCCTCGCGCAAAATTACAATGCCACGCTGACTTACTCCCATGACAGTAACCTGCTGATGGTGCTGCGCGGGCGTGCAGACATTGCCTTGGTGACGCGCTCCTACTTGAGCGATTACTTCTTGCGCAACGAAAAAGTCGCCGATCAGTTACTGGTGTCCGAGCGCATCGATCAGGTCTATCACCACTACGCCATCCTCAGCCCGGCCGCACCGATCAGCGGCGAGGCATTCGGCCAGTTGCTCAAAGGGTTACGCGACAACGGTCAGATGCTGAAGATTTTCGAACCGTACAAAATCGCCTTGGTGCCGGTCCCGGATCGCTGAGGGGCCATGGAATTCCTAATCGTCCGAAAGCTGTTCGAGCCTCCGGACGATTTATGAGTTAGCGGTCCTGCGCTTCCTTGGCGTCCATTTCCGCATTGCGTTCGGCGACGCGTTTACGTTGCTCCTCGGTCAGATCGACCTTGGTGGCGGTGTCACGCAACAGCATCAAACCGCCAACGATCGAGCCGATTGCAACGACCAGAATCAACCAGGCATACCAGGGCATAGGGCTCTCCTTGAGGGCAGGCGATTGGCGAGGGTTTCGCCAATCGATGGTGCATACCACTTTGAGCGAAAGGACTTCGCAGTGGTTCCATTCTATGCCTGATAGGACGGCGCGATGTGCGCTGTTTACAACACTGTCAATATCGCCTCGGCCTATCGCGAGCAGGCTCGCTTCCACATAAGTATGCATTCCCCTGTGGGAGCGAACCGGCTCACGAAAGCGGTCGCCCGGACGCCGCTGTAACCCCCGCGTAAACCCACTCTTTACGCTTTCTTTATGTCCAGCCAACGCCCTCGATCTCGCTCCTTTACAGCCTTCCTTCCGACAATGACTCCACACGCGGCAATACGCCGTAACACGGAGAACTTCCATGAGCGTTCTGGATGGGGTGTCACTGCTGCTGGCAGTGGGGCTGTTCATTTATCTGTTGGTTGCGCTGTTGCGCGCGGACCGGAACTAGGAGCGGCTATGCACAGTTATGACTATTGGCTGATCCTCGCCTTCTTCGCCGCGGTGCTGATCCCGGCACCGTTTCTGGGGCGGTTCTACTACAAGGTGATGGAAGGCCAGCGTACCTGGCTGACACCGATCCTCGGGCCGGTTGAACGTGGGTGTTACAAAGTGGCCGGCGTTGATCCGCAGGCCGAACAAAGCTGGCAGAAATATGCCCTGGCCTTGCTCGCCTTTAACCTCGCGGGCTTTTTGCTGTTGTTCGCGATTCTGTTGTTCCAGGACCACTTGCCACTGAACCCGCAAAACCTGCCGGGTCAGGAGTGGACACTGGCGTTCAACACCGCCGTCAGCTTCATGACCAACACCAACTGGCAGTCCTACAGCGGTGAAGCCTCGCTGAGTTACCTCAGTCAGATGGTCGGCCTCACCGTGCAGAACTTCGTCAGCGCCGCCACCGGCCTGGCCGTGTTGGTTGCGCTGTGTCGTGGCATCGGTCGTAAATCGACCAAGACCCTTGGCAACTTCTGGGTCGACATGACCCGCGCCACCCTCTACGGCTTGCTGCCGCTGTGCCTGTTGTTGGCGCTGTATCTGGTTTGGCAGGGCGTACCGCAAACCTTCGCGCAGTATGTGAATGCCGTGACGATGCAAGGCGTCGATCAGGTCATTCCGCTCGGCCCGGCCGCGAGCCAGATTGCGATCAAGCAATTGGGCACCAACGGTGGTGGCTTTTTCGGCGTCAACTCGGCGCACCCGTTCGAGAACCCGAGCGCATGGAGCAACCTGTTCGAGTTGGCCTCGATCATCCTGATCCCGGTGGCACTGGTGTTCACCTTCGGCCACTACGTCAAGGACCTGCGTCAGAGCCGGGCGATTGTGGCCTGCATGCTGACGCTGTTCCTGATTGGCGGCGCCACTTCGCTGTGGGCTGAATACCAACCGAACCCGACGCTGAACAATGTCGCCGTCGAACAGACCGCGCCGCTGGAAGGTAAGGAGGCGCGCTTTGGCACCACCGCGTCCGTGTTGTGGTCGGTGACCACGACCTCAGCATCCAACGGTTCGGTCAACGCCATGCACGACAGCCTCAACCCACTGACCGGCATGGTCGCGCTGGTCAACATGATGGTCGGCGAAGTGATCTTCGGCGGCGTCGGTGCCGGGCTCTACGGCATGTTGCTCAACGTGTTGATCGCGGTGTTCCTCGCCGGCCTGATGATCGGCCGCACGCCGGAATACCTCGGCAAGAAACTGCAAGCCAAGGAAGTACAGTTGTTGGTGGTGACCCTGATGGTCATGCCGATTGGCGTGCTGGTGCTCGGTGCAATTGCCGCGAGCCTGCCTGGCCCGGTTGCGGCGGTGAGTAACCCTGGCGCACACGGTTTCAGTCAATTGCTCTACGCCTACACCTCGGCCAGTGCCAACAACGGCTCGGCATTCGGTGGCTTCGGGGCCAACACCGCGTTTCACAACTTGATGCTCGGCCTGGGCATGTTGATCGGGCGCTTCGGTTACATCCTCCCGGTACTGGCCCTGGCCGGCAGCCTGGCGATGAAGAAAACCGCACCGATCGGCCAAAACAGCTTCCCGACCCACGGCCCACTGTTCGTGACTTTGCTGACCGTGACCATTTTGCTCGTGGGTGGCCTGACCTTCCTGCCGACGCTGGCGCTGGGTCCTATCGCTGAACACTTGAGCATGGGCTTCTGAGGACTATTTGATGAATATGCCCGTAATTAAACCGGTGGTCGTCAAGGCACCGGAACAACCGAAGACCGCGATCTCGGCCCTGTGGCGTCCAGCACTGGTGCAAGCCTTCGTCAAGCTCGACCCACGGCAATTGCAGCGTGCGCCGGTCATGCTGGTGGTGGAGTTGACCGCGATCCTGACCACCGTGCTCTGCTTCATTCCTGACAGTAGCGTGCCGACCTTCGTCGCGGCGCAAATTGCCGTGTGGCTGTGGTTCACCGTGCTGTTCGCCAACTTCGCCGAAGCCTTGGCCGAAGGTCGCGGCAAAGCCCGCGCTGACAGCCTCAAGGCCGGCAGCGAAGGCTTGAGTGCGCGCCGTAAAACCACAAACGGCACCTTTCAAGTGGTGCCGGCCACCAGCCTGCGCAACGGTGATGTGGTACGCGTCGAAGCGGGGGAAATGATCCCGGGTGACGGCGAGGTGATCGAAGGCATCGCGGCCGTCAACGAAGCGGCGATTACCGGTGAATCCGCGCCGGTGATTCGTGAGTCCGGTGGCGACCGTTCGGCCGTCACCGGCAACACCCGACTGGTCTCCGACTGGCTGCTGGTGCGCATTACCGCTAACCCTGGCGAGTCGACACTGGACCGCATGATCGCATTGGTTGAAGGCGCCAAACGCCAGAAAACCCCGAATGAAGTCGCGCTCGACATCCTGCTGATCGGCCTCACCCTGATCTTCCTGCTGGTGGTCGTGACCCTGCAGCCGTTCGCCCACTTCGCTAACGGCAATTTGCCGCTGGTGTTCCTGGTGGCGTTATTGGTCACGCTGATTCCGACCACCATTGGCGGTTTGTTGTCCGCCATCGGTATCGCCGGGATGGACCGTCTGGTACGGCTGAACGTAATCGCCAAGTCCGGTCGTGCCGTAGAAGCGGCCGGGGACGTGCACGTCCTGCTGCTGGACAAGACCGGCACCATCACCTTCGGCAACCGCCGCTGCACCGCGGTCTATGCCGCACCAGGCGTCAATGCCAAGGAACTGGCCGAGGGCGCGTTGTTCGCCTCGCTGGGCGATGACACGGCAGAAGGCAAGTCCATCGTCGAGTACCTGCGCGGGCTTCATCCACAGTCTGAGCCGTCCGCCGACATGCTCACGGTGGTGCCGTTCAGCGCCGAGACACGCCTGTCCGGTGTCGACTATCAAGGTCGTGTGTATCGCAAAGGCGCGGTGGATTCGTTGCTGGCCTTCGTCGGCCTGAAGCGCGCCGATCTCGCACCGGCCCTGTCCCGTGAAATCGACAAGATCGCCCAGAGCGGCGGCACGCCATTGCTGGTCTGTGCCGACGGCAAATTGCTCGGCGCGATCCACCTCAAGGACGTGGTCAAGCCCGGCATCCGCGAGCGCTTCGCCGAGTTGCGCAAACTGGGGATTCGCACGGTCATGGTGACCGGTGACAACCCGTTGACCGCTGCGGCGATTGCGGCCGAGGCGGGTGTCGATGACGTGCTGGCCGAAGCCACGCCGGAGAAAAAACTGGCGCGCATTCGTCACGAGCAGAACGACGGTCGGCTGGTCGCCATGTGCGGCGACGGCGCCAACGACGCCCCTGCATTGGCGCAGGCAGACGTCGGCATGGCAATGAACGACGGGACGCAAGCGGCACGCGAGGCGGCGAACATGGTCGACCTCGACAGCGACCCGACCAAGTTGCTGGACGTGGTGCAGATCGGCAAGGAATTGTTGGTGACTCGCGGTGCGCTGACGACCTTTTCCATCGCCAACGACGTGGCCAAATACTTCGCGATCCTGCCGGCGCTGTTCGCCTCGATCTACCCGCAACTGGGCGTGCTCAACGTCATGCACCTGAGCAGTCCCCAAAGCGCGATTCTCTCGGCGATTGTGTTTAACGCCTTGATCATCGTGGTGCTGATTCCGTTGGCATTGCGCGGTGTGCGCGTACAGGCCGCAAGTGCGGCGGCGTTGTTGCGGCGCAATCTGCTGATCTATGGATTGGGCGGGATAGTGGTGCCGTTTGTGGGGATCAAGGCAATTGACATGCTGTTGACGGCGTTACACCTGGTTTGACCGTTATGGGGCAGGGTGGTGGCTTTTTGTGGCGAGGGAGCTTGCTCCCGCTGGGCTGCGAAGTAGCCCCACCCCAAGCGCCTGCCTATGTTCAGGCACACCGCATTCGCCGGGTTGACGACTGCTTCGCAGCCGAACGGGAGCAAGCTCCCTCGCCACAGGTGACGTGTGTACCTCTCACTGAATTCGAGGATTTTGAAATGTCCGCAATAATACGCCCGGCCTTGAGCCTGCTGGTCCTGATGACACTGATCACCGGCGTCGCCTACCCATTGGTCGTCACTGGCGTCGCCCAGGTCGCCTTCCCCGATCAAGCCAACGGCAGTCTGGTACGCGACGCCGACGGCAAGGTGCGTGGCTCGTCGTTGATTGCCCAGGATTTCGTCGGTGACGCCTGGTTTCATCCACGCCCCTCGGCCGGTGCTTTTGCCACCGTGTCGAGCAGTGCCAGCAACCTGTCGCCGAGCAACCCGACCCTGGCCACTCGGGTGATCGACGATGCCAACAAGTTGCTGGTTCCCGGTCAGGGGCCCGTGCCATTGGCGTTGCTGACCACCTCCGGCAGCGGCCTTGATCCACACTTGCCACCGGCCGCGATTGCCTATCAACTGGCACGTGTTGCCCAAGCGCGTAATCTGCCGGTGTCTACGCTTGAGCAACTGCTGAATGCGCACACCGAGCAGCCGCTGGTGGGGCCGCCGGTGGTCAATGTGCTGGCGTTGAACATCGCGCTGGAAAACCTGTAGATCGGTGGCGCCGCCAATCGCGAGCAAGCTCGCTCCCACATTGGAATGCATTCTTTTGTGGGAGCGAGCTTGCTCCGGGCGGCGTTCCGACGATGGCGATTCAACAAACACCACATCACTACCTGAATAAAGAGAGTTTCAAGCATGAGCGACTCCGGCCGCGCCGACGCGCTGTTAGCAGACCTGTCCCGCGATGGCCGTGGCCGGCTCAAGGTCTTTCTCGGTGCCGCGCCCGGTGTCGGCAAGACCTACGCCATGCTGCAAGCGGCCCACACCCAACTGCGTCAGGGCGTGAAAGTCATCGCCGGCGTGGTCGAGACCCATGGCCGCGCCGAGACCGAGGCGCTGCTCGGCGGCTTGCCGCAACAGCCTTTGGTGCGCTCGGAATACCGTGGCGTGATGCTCGAAGAGATGGACCTCGACAGCTTGCTCGCGGCTAAACCGAAACTGGTGCTGGTGGACGAACTGGCCCATACCAATGCCCCTGGCAGCCGCCACCTGAAACGCTGGCAGGACATCCAGGAATTGCTCGCCGCCGGCATTGACGTGTTCACCACAGTCAACGTCCAGCACCTGGAAAGCCTCAACGATAAAGTGCGCGGGATTACCGGCGTCCAGGTTCGTGAAACCCTGCCGGACTGGGTGCTGCAAGAAGCCTACGAACTGCTGCTGATCGACCTGCCGCCGCGTGAACTGCTGGAGCGCCTGCGCGACGGTAAGGTGTATGTGCCGGAGCAGGCGAGGGCGGCCATCGACGCGTTTTTCACCCAGACCAACCTCACCGCGCTACGCGAACTGGCGATGCAAACGGCCGCTGCGCAGGTCGACAATGATCTGGCCCAAGGGTACCGGCAGCTCGGCCAGGCTGCACCGGCGGTGCGTGGTCGCTTGCTGGTCGGGGTCGATGGCGATGCTCAGGCCGAACGTCTGGTGCGTCACGCCAGTCGTGTCGCCCAGCACCGCCATTTGCCGTGGAGTCTGGTGCACGTGGACAACGGCAGCGTGCGCGACGAGCAGTCCCGCCTGCGCCTGCAAAGTGCCCAGCAACTGGCCGAACGCCTCGGTGGCGAAGTGGTGTTGCTGCGCGCTGGCGAAGTCGCGAAAACCCTGATTCAACACGCCGCCGAGCGCCGCGCCAGCCTGGTGTTGGTCGGTCAGTCGCGACAGCGTCTACGTCGGCGGTTGTTCGGCGGCGGACTGGCGTCGCGCTTGCTGCGCGATGCCCGCGGGCTGGAAATCAACGTCCTCGACAGCGATCACGAACAACATCCGCCGCGTCAGCGTTCGGTGCACTCGCTGGTATGGTTCGACTACGCCCTGGCCATTGTGGCGACGGTGTTGGCCAGTGCGTTGGCCTGGGTCGTGGCCAGTGTCTTGCCGCTACCGAACATTTCCCTGGTGTTCCTCGCCGCCGTGTTGCTGGTGGCGGTGCGCAGTAGCCTCGGCCCGTCGCTGGTTTGTGCGGCGCTGTCGTTTTTAACCTATGACTTTCTGTTCATCCCGCCGAGTTTCTCCTTCCGCATCCAGCGCGAAGAAGACGTGCTGACCTTGTTGTTCTTCCTGCTGATGGCGGCGCTTACCGGTAACCTCGCGGCACGTCAACGGCGGCAATTAGAGGCGTTGCGCGACACTCAGCAAGAGACCACCGAACTGCTCGACCTGTCGCGCAAACTCACCGCCGCCACCGACCGTCAGGCGGTGATCAGCGCCGCGGCCCAACACTTGAACGACTGGAGCGATCTGCAACTGTGCCTGCTCAATCGCGACGGACCGTCCGGCTGGAAAGTCGAAACCGGCGGCCCGCTGGAATTGACCGAAGCCGAACGCGCCGCCGCCGATTGGGCCTGGCAACACGATCAGCCCGCAGGCGCAGGTACCGGCACGCTGCCGTTCGGGCGTTGGTGGTGGTGGCCGCTGTCGATGGAAGACGGGCCGCTGGCGTTGCTCGGCGTGTGTGCCAAAGAAGGCCAGACCTTGAGTGGCCAGCGTCGGCGCTTACTCACAGCGTTGAGTCAGCCACTGGCGCAAGCGCTGGCCCGTGCACAACTGGCCGAGGACCTCGAAGCGGCGCGGCTGCACGGCGAGACCGAGCAATTGCGCAGTGCCTTGCTAGCATCGGTGTCTCATGATTTGCGTACGCCGCTGACCTCGATGCGCGGCAGCATTGACAGTCTGTTGGCCCTCGGCGAAGCGATCCCACTGGAAGATCGCCGCGAACTGCTCGAAGGCACTCGCGATGAAGCCGAGCGCCTCGACCGCTACATTCAAAACCTGCTGGACATGACCCGCCTGGGTCACGGTGCGCTGAAACTGGCGCGGGACTGGGTGTCGCCGGCCGATATCGTCGGCAGTTCGCTCAATCGCCTGCGTGCGGTGCTCGCGCCGTTGCAGGTGAGCACCGAAGTGCCGCCCGAGTTGCCGTTGCTCTTCGTTCACGCCGCACTGATCGAACAGGCGCTGGTCAATGTGCTGGAAAATGCCGCGCGGTTTTCACCGCCCCACGGGCGTCTGCAACTGTGCGCCGGGGTCGATGACACCGGACTGTTTTTCTCGGTGAGCGATGAGGGACCGGGGATTCCGGAGGAGGAGCGGGCGAAGATTTTCGACATGTTCTACACCGCCGCGCGGGGTGATCGTGGCGGGCAGGGCACCGGGTTGGGGTTGGCGATTTGTCAGGGCATGGTCGGTGCTCATGGCGGGCGGATCAGCGTTGCCGACGGCATCGACGGGCGCGGCACTTGCATCACGCTGCACTTGCCATTGCAGGAGCAGCCCGCCTTTGAAATTTGAAAGCTGAAGGCGAGCGCTGAAAGTGAAGCCTGATACCCTTCTCATATCTCCATGCAGCGATCAGACACCATGAGCCAGACCGCGACCATTTTAGTCATTGACGACGAACCACAAATCCGCAAATTCCTGCGCATCAGCCTCGTCTCCCAAGGTTACAAAGTGCTGGAGGCTGGCACCGGCAGCGAAGGCTTGGCGCAGGCTGCGCTGAATAAACCGGACCTGCTGGTGCTCGACCTCGGCCTGCCGGACATGGACGGCCAACACGTGCTGCGCGAGTTTCGCGAATGGTCGACGGTGCCGGTGCTGGTGCTGTCGGTGCGCGCCAGCGAAGGGCAGAAAGTCGAAGCGCTCGATGGCGGCGCCAATGATTACGTGACCAAACCGTTCGGCATCCAGGAGTTCCTCGCCAGGGTACGTGCCTTGCTACGTCAGGCCCCGGTTGGCGAGGCTCAGCAAGCAGCGCTGACGTTCGGCCCGTTGACCGTGGACCTGGCGTATCGCCGGGTGCTGCTCGACGGCCTTGAAGTGGGATTGACCCGCAAGGAATATGCGGTGCTGGCGCAACTGGCACGGCATCCGGGGCGAGTCATTACCCAGCAGCAATTGCTCAAGGATATTTGGGGGCCGACCCATACCGAAGACAGCCACTACTTGCGGATTGTGGTGGGGCATTTGCGGCAGAAACTGGCAGATGATCCGACTCAACCAAGGTTTATCGTGACCGAGGCTGGGGTTGGGTATCGGTTGTTGAGTGAAGGCAGCCTTTAGTTCAGTGGTGGCTGATCTGGCCTCTTCGCGGGCAAGCCTCGCTCCTACAGGGGGGGCGATTATTCCAAATCCCTGTAGGAGCGAGGCTTGCCCGCGAAGAGGCCCGATCATTCACTCAAGCACTTCAGGATTCCCGATCATTCTCATACCGGTCCAGGGTATCGCGCGCAATCTCTCGCCCCAGCGCGATCAGCTCCGGCGCCTTGTAGAACTCGAAAAACCGGCACACCCGCTTTGGCACGTTGATCAAGACATCCGGCGGATAGCCGGCGATCTTGTACTGCGCCAGTGAGGTCTGCATCACCTCGAAACTCTGGTTGATCAGGTCCAGCAAAGAGGCCGGCCCGACGTTATCGATGATGAACGAGCCCGTGGCGGACTTCGGCGCGCCGTCGCGTTCAGGGGCGGCCGCGGGTTGCTGGGCTTCGGGTTCGGCGGATTCGATCCAGGGGTTTATCTCGGCCGCTTCTGCCATCAACGCTTCTTTTTCCAGCCGCAGCAATTGTTCCGCCTGTTTGCGGCGGAAGGGCATTTTCGAGCCCAGCGAGCTGATCAGGTTGTCGAAGCGACTCTTGAACGCCGCCGGGCGCTGGATCACCGGCAGTTGATAGTGGCGCTGGTTGGTGGAGTTGAGGTTGACCGCAATGATCAGATCGCAATGACTCGACACCACCGGCACGATCGGTAGCGGGTTGAGAATACCGCCGTCCACCAGCATCCGATTACCCTGCATCACCGGCGTGAACAGGCTGGGAATCGCCGCCGAGGCGCGCATGGCCTGGTGCAGGCAACCTTCCTGGAACCAGATTTCCTGTTGGTTGGTCAGGTCAGTGGCCACCGCCGTATAAGGGATGCGCAGGTCTTCGATATTGATCTCGCCGACGATCTTGCGAATCTGCCCGAACACTTTCTCGCCGCGAATCGCACCCAGGCGAAAGCTGACGTCCACTAGCCGCAAGACGTCGAGGTAGTCCAGGCTCTCGATCCAGTCGCGATATTCCTTGAGTCTGCCCGCGGCGTAGATCCCGCCGACCACCGCGCCCATGGAGCAACCGGCAATGCAGGCGATGTCGTAGCCCCGTCGTTCGATCTCTTCAATGACACCGATATGGGCGTAGCCCCGGGCTCCACCTGAGCCCAGCACCAGTGCGACGCGCTTTTTCATGAGTCGCCCTCATCTGACAAGGTTCAACAATGCACCCATCAAGGGGCGGGCTTCAATCGTTAAGGTGATTCGGTGGGGCGAGGGCGTCGTTTTTTCGACATTCCATGGCGGCAAGTGATTATTCTCAAGGGCGCTATAGTTTCCTCTGGCGATCAAAGGCACTTTTCACGCGCCGGATCGTCTTACCTGCACTATTGTTGACCTGACTTGAGGTGTTATTGATGAAAGCCTGGATCTGTGTGCCTTTGATGGCCTTGGTACTCGCCGGTTGTGCCGGCAAAACCGCATACCGCGACAGCTGCGGTAGCCAGATTGATGCCGCGTGGCATGAGCTGGACCTGGCCAAGGCCGAGGGCTTCGCCGGGACAGTCAGTTACTCCAAAGCCCTGTCGCTACTGACTGGCGCCAAGACCCAGCAGCAATTCGAAGCCTACGAGGGCTGCACCACTAAGGCCGAAAAGGCACGTTTCTACATTCGTGAGTCACGCGCAGGCCGTTGAGGCATGATGTCAGGCCTCAAGGGATTCGATTCAGGGAGCAAGCGATGTCTGCCTTGGTTGATCGATTAGTGGCTCGTGTTCTGAGCCTTGAAGTCCGTTTATTGGCCTGTCAGGCACGTTTGAGTGCCCGCACCGACCCTGAAGCATTACATGAGTTGCGCACCACGGTTCGCCGTTTGCGTAGCCTGTTGCGACCCTTGCGCGGCTTGCCTGGCGTCGAACAGCTGGAAGCAGCGGCGTCCGGGATCGGCCAACTGACCACCCCATTGCGTGATCGCGAAGTGCTGGCGGCGTATTTGCTCCAGCACGAGCAACCGGCGGCAGCGCAACGGCGCATGGCGCAGATGGCCGAGGCTTATCCGGCCGTAGCCGCAAGCCCGGAGCTTGCACAGTTGCTGATGATCCTCGACGCCTTTCCGCGTTTTTTGCGGGCATCCCAGCGACAGGGGTTGCTTAAGGGATTACGTCGACGCATCGAAAAACGCCTGGCCAGGCAATGGAAGAAACTCGATAAGGCCTTGCACGATCCTGCCCATGATCGTCATCGCTTGCGCCTGTTGATCAAGCGCGTGCGCTACGGCATCGAAGCCTATCCCGAACTTGATAGGCTGCCGAAACCAGCGATGCCCAGACTCAAATCCGCCCAGGGGGCTTTGGGCGATTGGCACGATTGCTGGCAATGGCTGGCCAGGGCCGAGCATGAAGCCGATTTGCAACCCTGTATCGCCGTCTGGAACACCACCATGACCAAGGCCGAAGTCCGCGCCGACCGGGTTCTCGACAAACTCAGCGCCGCCTGTTTCAAATCTTGAAACCACTGCAAGACGATTTTATGTAGCAGCTGCCGAAGGCTGCGTTCGGCTGCGCAGCAGTCGTAAAACAGGTCACCGAGGTATCACTGTTACACCGAGACAATTGGACTGACGACTGCTGCGCAGCCGAACGCAGCCTTCGGCAGCTGCTACAGAGTTGGCAGTGTTATCCGGCCTTTCTGTCAGTCAATTTGGCCGAATCAGGCACTGTGCTGTCATTACAGGCTGGTTAAGATCCCTTCATCCTTTTCCTGCCTTTGAGGTTTGCATGCGCTTTTCCGATCTGCTCGACGCCGTCCGCAGCCAGCCGCTGGCGCTGTCTATTCCGGCCGAATGGGCGCAGGGGCGTGCCAGTTTCGGTGGCCTGGTGGCCGCCTTGCAATACGAAGCCATGCGCGCAAAAGTCCCGGAGGATCGTGCGGTGCGCTCGCTGGCGATCACCTTTGTCGGCCCGGTCGAGCCTGAAGTGCCGGTCAGCTTTGAAGTCGAAGTGTTGCGTGAAGGCAAGGCCGTCAGCCAGGTGCTGGGCCGCGCGATGCAAAAGGGCCAGGTGGTGACGTTGATTCAAGGCAGTTTTGGTGCCTCGCGGCCGTCCGAAGTGGCGGTGGGCGCCCTCCCGGCACCCGAGATGAAGCACTGGGACGACTGCCAGGAACTGCCTTACATCAAAGGCGTGACCCCGGAGTTCATGCGGCACCTGGCGATGCGCTGGAGCGTCGGTGGCCTGCCGTTCACGGGCAACAAATCCCGTGAGATGGGCGGCTGGGTGCGCTTGCGTGGGGATGTGAAGGAAGAATCGGTCAGCGAATCACACATCCTCGCACTCGTGGACGCCTGGCCACCGGCCCTGTTGCCGCACCTGAAACAGCCGGCGATGGGCAGCACGCTGACCTGGACCATCGAGTTCGTCCAGCCGTTGCTGGAATTGAGCACGCTGGACTGGTGCAAATACCTGGTTGAAATCGAGTATGCCGCCGACGGCTATGGTCATGCGGCCGCCAAGCTGTGGAGCGCGCAAGGTCAGTTGATTGCCATGAGCCGGCAGACGGTGACGATTTTCGCCTGATCAGTGACGACGGTGGCGCTCACGCCAGGCGCGCCACCAGCCACCGCTCAGGAAAAACCGTGGAAAGGTCAGAAATTGCTCGACCAGCAGGCGCGACACCGCGTCTTTGCGATCGCTGAAAGGCTCGGCGGCTTGCGCCTCCAGGCTGTGACCGTGGCGTTGGAGGCCCAAAGCAGCCAGCAGGCCGATAACGCCAATCGCGATGTCCACAAAGCTCAAGCTGAACACCCCGGAAACAAGCAGAAGAAACGCCACGATGAACAGCGGCACCGCAATCAGGTGCAGCACCAGATTGGTCGGGTGCTGGTGATTGTTCGGGTACGCTCGCCATTGCCAGGCGGGAAGGTTGGGGTGACGTTTGCCCATGATGCCAATCCTCGATCCATGTTGAACACATGATTGAAGAATAGGCCCGGCGGATGGGGGCGGCGAATCGAGGTTGGCTATTGGAGTGATAGATGGTCGTGTTCGGAATTCATGTTGATTGAGCTGACGCCTTCGCGGGCAAGCCTCGCTCCTACACGTTTGAGTCGTTCACAAAACCCGCGAACGACTCAAACGTGTAGGAGCGAGGCTTGCCCGCGAAGGGGCCCTTAAAGTTTCAACTGCCCGATCGCCTTGCTCAATTCCCCCGCCAGCGCCGCCAACTCATTACTGGTGGTCGCCGAATTCACGGTCTGCTGCACGGTGTTCTCGGTCACGTCGCGAATACTCACCACCGCCCGATTCATCTCTTCCGCCACCTGGCTCTGCTGCTCGGCCGCCACCGCAATCTGCGTGTTGCTTTCGCGCATCTGCGCCACCGCGCTGGTGATTTCCGCCAGCGCCATCCCGGCCTCTAGTGCCTGCTGTACGCAATCGTCAGCCTTGAACGAGCTTTCCTGCATGAAGTCCACCGCATCGCGCGTCCCGGCCTGCAACGCGGAAACCATCAGGGTGATCTCGTCCGTGGAGGTCTGCACACGCTTGGCCAGGTTGCGTACTTCATCGGCCACGACGGCAAAACCACGCCCCATTTCACCCGCACGGGCGGCCTCGATGGCAGCGTTCAGGGCCAGCAGATTGGTCTGTTCAGCGATGCTGTGAATCACATTGACCACCCCGTTGATCTTCTGACTGTCCTCGGCCAGCCGCTGAATCATCTCGGCGGTCTGCTGAACGCCTGTGGATAACCCGGCAATCGACTGCTGCACCCGACTCACCACTGCCTGCCCGCTGCCGGCCAGGGTGTCGGCGGTTTGCGAGAGGTCGCGGGTGGCGCCGGCGTGTTGGGCAATGTGATAAACAGTTGCGGTCATTTCGTTGATCGCCGTGGCGGCCTGATCGGTTTCGCTTTGCTGGCCGAGCATGCCGTGACGCACTTCGTTCATGCTTGATGCGAGCTGCGCGGCACCGACATCCAGTTGCCGGGCCGTGCTGGCAACGGTGTTGACCACACGCTGATAACCGGCCTGCATGGCGTTGAAAGCGTTGGCCATCTGCCCGACTTCGTCTGTGCAGGCCAGCGGCACACGCGCCGCCAGATCGCCGGTTTTCTCGACGTGCAGCATCACGTCTTTCAGGGTGTTCAGCTGGCTAAGCAGGAAGCGGATCAACAGTTGCGAAGCGCCGAGCATCGCCAGCATCAGAATGAATACCGCCACCGCGTAGTTGGCGAAACGCTCGCCGAACACTTGGGTCAGGCTTGGGCCATAGGCAATCACCGCCAGCAGTTGGCCGTCGGCGCGTGCGAACACCTCAGCGCCCATCAACGGATTTTCGCCGAACAGCGGCATCGCGTTGATATCGACCCAGCCATTGGTATCGGTCAGTTCCAGTACCGGCTGCCCGTTCAGCAACGGTGCCTGCCCTCGACTGAACGTCAGCAGGTTATCGGCCTTCGGCAGCGGTTGTCCGGCGGGCCAGGTGCTGAGCAATCGCGCCTGAGCCTGGGCCGACACCTGGGAGGCGTGGCTGCGGGCTTGTTGTTCGAGTTGTACGGCGTACAACACCAGCAGCAGGGTCGTGACGAAGGCGACGGCGTTGACCGCCCAGAATTTGTATTTCAGCGAGATGTTGCTAAGCCAGGCACCCATGGAGGTCTTCTCTGATAGCGGAAACAGTTTTGGCAAGGTGCCAGCATTGTGCCGCTATTCAGCGCATCGGTTCTTGATGTGGATCAACGTCCTCGGCCTCTCGCCCGCGCAGCAATTGCAGGGCGGAATGCGCTATCCTTCGCGCCTTCAAAATTCCCTCGCTACAGGATTACGCCCCATGAAAGCCGCACTCGTCGAACTCATCAGCAAAATCAGCTCCGGGTGCATGAGCGAGGACGAAATCCTGAAAGTCGCTGACGAAGCGGCCCAGGCCTACGCCGATCAAGGGGCTTTTCTGACGGCCAATCCGGACATCAACTACGACGACACATTCCCGATGCCGCTGGGCGAGTGGGTCGTCGTCGGCAGTCTGCCGGAAACCGTGTTGTTCCAGGCCGACACCTACATGGACCTGTTTGCCCAGATCGTCGCCTCGTTCGGGCCTGGTGTGGACTTCAATATCAAGCCCAAACAACTGGCCAAGACCGAAGCCCTGACCGCGCTTAATCGCATTCAGGTGCAGATGAGCAGCATGAACAAGGAAAACGGCGGCTATGTGCTGATGAACTTCAGCCAGTTGCTCGACGATGAACTGCAAGTGGTGCTGGTGTACGGCAACGACGTGCCTCGCGTGCTCCAATTGTGCGCCGAAGTCGGCATCGCTGCCGCGCCATCCCTGGAAGCCCTGAAAGTGGCCATCCACGTCTGAAGCCTCAAGGACGCTAATAAAACGGAACCCTCGCAACGGCCGGCTATCCTAAGAGGGCATACCACTCTTAGGGAGCGTCACCATGGGTTCCACGTTCAACGGCCTGGTTGGCCTGATTATTCTTGTCCTGGACATCTGGGCAATCATCAACGTGCTGAAAAGTGGCGCCGATACCGGGATGAAAATCATCTGGGTGCTGCTGATCCTGTTGCTGCCGGTTCTGGGCCTGATCATCTGGGCCATCGCCGGACCTCGCGGCAACGTCAGACTCTGAGCCGTGTCCCGACAACAACACCGAACCTGTAGGAGCGAGGCTTGCCCGCGAAAGGATCGCCGCGGTCTGTCAGACTTACCGCGGCGATCCCTTCGCGGGCAAGCCTCGCTCCTACAGGATTTGTGTCGAGCCTTTAACTGAGGTTCGACCTGTCATCTTCCGCGACGTAGAATGCGCGCCTTTCCCGGTCAATCGCACAGATCGATTGGCCATCATGGGCGGGTAACCGTCCGTTGCCACCCGCATTCATCGGAGCACTTCCCATGAGCAACACTCACAACAGCGAATACCTGGAAACCCTCTACGAAGGCTACGGCCAGCGTTTTCGCATGGAAAAACTGCTGCACGAAGTGCGCACCGAACACCAGCACCTGGTGATCTTCGAAAACCCGCGCATGGGCCGGGTGATGGCACTGGACGGTGTGATCCAGACCACCGAAGCCGACGAGTTCATCTACCACGAAATGCTCACCCACGTGCCGATCCTGGCGCACGGCACCGCCAAGCGCGTGCTGATCATCGGTGGCGGCGACGGCGGTATGCTGCGTGAAGTGGCCAAGCACCGCAGCATCGAGCACATCACCATGGTCGAAATCGACGGCACCGTGGTCGACATGTGCAAGGAGTTCCTGCCGAACCACTCCAAAGGCGCGTTTGAAGACCCACGGCTGAACCTGGTGATCGACGACGGCATGCGTTTCGTCGCCACCACCACTGAAAAGTTCGACGTGATCATTTCCGACTCCACCGACCCGATCGGTCCGGGCGAAGTACTGTTCTCCGAGAACTTCTACCAGGCCTGCCGTCGCTGCCTGAACGAAGGCGGCATTCTGGTGACCCAGAACGGCACGCCGTTCATGCAAATAGAAGAAGTCAAAACCACCGCCGGCCGCCTGCGCAGCCTGTTCCCGGACTGGCACTTCTATCAGGCAGCCGTGCCGACTTACATCGGTGGTGCGATGACCTTTGCCTGGGGCGCAACCAATACCGCCTATCGCAAATTGTCCCGTGAAACCTTGCAACAGCGCTTTACCGGCAGCGGCATCATCACCCGCTACTACAATCCGGAAATTCACATTGGCGCGTTCGCCCTACCGCAATACGTCCTGCAGGCTGTGAACAAGCCAAGCAACGACTAAAGATTTACGCAGAACCCCCATGTAGGAGCGAGCTTGCTCGCGATGGGCGTGAACGATAACGCTTGCTGTCTGGATACGCGTCGCCTTCACGTTCATCGCGAGCAAGCTCGCTCCTACAGTTTTGTAAACCGTTGAACGATCAGTCAGGGCAAAAGTCCAGATAGATATAGGCCCATTTGCGGGTTTGATCGAGGAGGCACTGATGCAAAAGTGGAAAATCACTTTCGTGGATGATCACGGTGAAACAGTCGACGAGGTCTTTGAGTGCGACGAGTGCCCGGATAACGAGCACGCCGCCAAACTCATCAAGGCCCGGCTCCTTCCTGTCGCCGCTGAACTGGATCTGAATGATCTGGAAGGGCGAACCGCGGATGCGAGCGTCAAAAGTCTTAAAGCCCAGAACAGCATCCAGATCCTCGGCATCACGCCAATCTGAACTTCCCCTGTCACATTCTCAACCAGACCTTGGCAGCGCCTCTGACTTGAGGCTACTCTGCAAGCGAGATCAGCGAACGGATCGCTAAGGTCTGGTCTTGTCAGCTACATGCTTGTTTCCCATTGGCAACGTGTTTGTCACATAGCCTTCACCATTCGGTTGCGGGCGCCGGGAGTACGGAAAGTCTATCCATCAGTTTGAGGAGGACGTTTCATGAGCACAGCCTATCAAGAAGACATCAGCAGCTCGGTATTGCGCCGCATGAAGGAAGGCGGTTTCGACTTTTCACGGTTCCATCCCATCGAGTTCTACGCCATTTTCCCGGACGAGGAGCGGGCACGCAGGGCGGCAGGGCATTACTGTGGTGAATCCTTGAATGCACAAATCAGCGTGCGCGACGACGGTGCGTGGTACCTGGAACTGAGCAAAGTGATGTACGCGACCTATGACGGCATCGGTGACTTTGAGCAGGGCTTCGAGGCAGTGGTTGAGCCTTTGGGCGGCATTATCGAAGGATGGGGCGTCAAGCAGGAGGTACGAGGGCGACTCGCATAACACTATGAACAGCGACAACACTCAGCAACGGCTGACCTCAGGGTTGGCCGTTTTCGTTTGCGGGAATGGAATAAAGATCAAGAGATCGCAGCCTCGTTTCACTCGACAGCTCCTACAGTGAAACGAGGCTGCGATCTTTTGATCCTGTTTTTGATTCACGACATTTCCAGAAAACAAAAAAAAGCCGCCTGGGCAGGCGGCTAAAAGGGAAGTTCGATCAGCCATTACAGCGGATGTGCGGATTATCCGCCTCGACAACCGGGCAGTGAAATCAACTCTGACTATGCTGTTGATAGGCGACAACTTCGCCTTGCAATGAAGCGGGGGCGATCAGGTTGGGGCGTTTGCTGCACAGGGTTGGTGCAGTGTTAGCGGCTTGATAATCCAACTGATTGATATCAAAGCGTTTCTGCCGATGGCACGGGCCTTGCGAAGGCCTGGATGTCCGGGTGACAAGGAGTACGGCATGATCCGCACCTATTTTGATGAGATGTACGATGCCGGCGGCCAGGTCCGCCCGCATTATCGGGAGTTTGCCCGTTGGCTGGCCGAAACGCCTGACGAGTTGTTGGCACAACGGCGACGTGAAGCCGATCTGCTATTTCATCGCGCCGGGATTACTTTCACGCTTTACGGTGATGAGCAGGGGACAGAGCGCCTGATTCCCTTCGACACCATTCCTCGCAGCATCCCCGCCAGTGAATGGCGAATCGTTGAACGTGGCTGCATCCAGCGGGTCAAGGCGTTGAATATGTTCCTCGCCGACCTGTATCACGAGCAACGCATCATCAAAGCCGGCATCATCCCGGCCGAACAAGTGCTGGCCAACGAGCAATACCAGTTGGCGATGCAAGGGCTGGACTTGCACCGGGATATCTATTCCCACATCTCCGGTGTCGATTTGGTACGCGATGGCGACGGCACGTACTACGTGCTTGAAGATAATCTTCGTACACCCAGTGGCGTGAGCTACATGCTCGAAGACCGCAAGATGATGATGCGACTGTTCCCCGAATTGTTCGCGGCCCAGCGCATCGCGCCCATCGATCACTATCCGAACCTGTTGCTCGACACGCTGAAAAGCTCCAGCCCGATCGATAACCCGAGCGTGGTGGTACTGACACCTGGGCGTTTCAACAGCGCGTTTTTCGAGCATGCGTTTCTGGCCCGGGAAATGGGCGTTGAACTGGTGGAGGGCGCGGACCTGTTCGTGCGTGACGATAGGGTGTTCATGCGCACCACGGACGGGCCTAAAGCCGTCGACGTGATCTACCGTCGCCTTGACGATGCCTTCCTCGATCCGCTGGCGTTCAACCCCGACTCGATGCTTGGCGTACCAGGGCTGTTGTCGTCCTATCGCTCCGGCAACGTGGTGCTGGCGAATGCCATCGGCACCGGGGTCGCTGACGACAAGTCGGTGTATCCGTTCGTCACGGACATGATCCGTTTCTATCTGGACGAAGAACCGATCCTGAAGAACGTGCCGACGTTTCAGTGTCGCAACCCGTCTGAACTGTCCCACGTGCTGGCCAATCTTCCAGACCTGGTGGTCAAGGAAACCCAAGGCTCCGGCGGGTACGGAATGCTGGTCGGGCCGGCCGCGACGGCGGCGGAAATCGAGTCGTTCCGTGCCCGCATCAAGGCCAAGCCTCACGCGTACATCGCACAACCGACGTTGTCCCTGTCGACCTGTCCGACCTTTGTCGAAAACGGCATCGCTCCACGCCACATCGACCTGCGTCCGTTTGTTTTGTCTGGCCGTGAAACCCGGGTTGTGCCCGGCGGTTTGACCCGTGTTGCCCTGCGCGAAGGCTCCCTGGTGGTGAATTCCTCCCAGGGCGGCGGAACCAAGGACACCTGGGTGGTCGAGGATTGAAGGAAGCTTGCCATGTTAAGTAGAACTGCCTCGGATTTGTATTGGATGTCGCGTTACCTGGAGCGGGCGGAAAACCTCGCCCGGATGCTCGATATCAGTTATTCGCTGTCGCTGATGCCACAGGATGGTCGCGGTGACGGTTTGCATGAACTGGCCATGCCGTTGTTGATCACCGGCACGCTGGACGATTACCTGGAGCGCCACGGCGAACTGCACGCCGAACGGCTACTGCACTTTTTTGCGTTGGACGCGGCCAACCCGGCGAGCATCTACAGTTGCCTTGGTGCGGCGCGGGCCAGCGCCCATGCCGTGCGTGGGCGAATCACCGCCGACATGTGGGAAAACATCAACGCCACCTGGCTGGAAATTCGCGGGATTGCCGACCAGGGCTTGAGTCGCTACGGCATGAGCCGTTTCTGCGAGTGGATCAAGGAGCGTTCCCACCTGTTCCGTGGCGCGTCCTACGGCACCATCATGCGCAACGACGCGTTCCGTTTCATTCGGTTGGGGACGTTTATCGAACGGGCTGACAACACCTTGCGCCTGCTCGATGCGCGTTACGAAATGGCCGGTGATCAGGCCGAAGCGGTCAGCGACGGCACGGCTCACGCCTATTACCAGTGGAGCGCTTTGTTGCGGGCCCTGTCGTCGTTCGAGGCCTACACCGAGATCTACCGCGATGCGCCCGGCGCCCGGCATGTGGCCGAACTGTTGCTGTTGCGCGCTGATGTTCCGCGCTCCTTGCGCGCCTGCACCGAAGAAATCGACCAAATCCTTGCCCAGCTGCCGGGCGCCAACGGACGTCCCGCGCAACGTCTGGCAGCGGAGATGGACGCGCGCCTGCGTTACACCGGTATCACTGAAATTCTCGATGAAGGCCTGCATGCCTGGCTGACCGAGTTCATCCCGCTGGTGCGCCAGTTGGGCAACGCCATTCACAGTTCCTACCTGGAGGCTGCATGAGACTTTCCATTAGCCACGAGACCACCTATCACTACGAAGATCAGGTGCGGGCGAGCATCCAGTACCTGCGACTGACCCCCCACGACAGCGAGCGCCAGCACGTGCTCAGTTGGCAGCTCGACCTGCCGCGCCCGGTGCGTGCGCAACTCGATCCGTTCGGCAATATTCTGCACGTGCTGACCATGGACGAGCCCCACGAGGCGATCATCATCGGCGCCCGTGGCCAGGTGGATATCGACGAACTGCGTGAAGCCGAGCATGAAAGCCAGTCGGCGCTGCCGTTCCTGCGTTTCACCCGGTTGACCGAAGCCGACGAAGCGCTGCGCGCGTTCGCGCAAAAGGAATGCAAAAAGCGCCGGGATCGCACGGCGCTGATCGACTTGATGCATGGCCTGAACCAGCACATGACCTACACGCCGGGTTCCACCGAAGTGGACACCAGCGCCGCCCAGGCTTTCGCCGGGCGTGCAGGCGTCTGCCAGGACCACGCCCATGCATTTCTGGCCTGTACCCGCAGCCTGGGCATTCCGGCGCGTTACGTGTCGGGGTATTTGTACAGCGAAAACAGCGAACACCTGGCCAGTCACGCCTGGGCCGAAGCCTGGCTCGATGATGCCTGGTACAGTTTTGACGTCACTAATGAACTGGCCCGGCCCGAGCGGCATTTGAAACTGGCGGTGGGCCTGGATTACCTGGATGCCTGCCCGGTGCGCGGCATGCGCCGGGGCGGTGGTTGCGAGCAGATGCATGCGAAGGTGTTGGTGTCGCCGACGCCGATGCCAGTGATCTCGGTGCAACAGCAATAATGTAGGAGCGAGCTTGCTCGCGAAGGTGTGTCAGCAACATCGATGTCGACTGACACACCATCGCGAGCAAGCTCGCTCCTACAGACAGAGTGTGGCTATCAGGGTTTAACCTTGCGCCCTGCCATATGCTTCAAATACCCCACCAACCTGTCCAGATCCGCCTCCGGTAACACCGTCGCCTCGAATCCCGGCATCTTCGCCTGCGGCCACTGCCGCAAACTCTGCGGATCACGTATGTAGCGCTTGAGGAAGTCCGCGCCAAAGTACTCGGTTGGACTAAACGGAATGTTCAGGTCCGGCCCAAACTGCGCATCCCCCGCGCCATTGAGTCGATGGCACGCCAGGCAATTTTTCTGAAACAGTGCAAACCCCTGATTGACCGGGTCGTCAGCCTTTAACGCTGGATCGGGCAACAGAGCAGGGAAGCGCTCTGCCACTGGCGCCAGGCGCTTGATACTGGCGACCTGAAACGGCCATTGCTCGGGGCTGATATTGCCCGCCTGCGGATCTGTCCAGACCAGATAGAACGGCCCGGCACTCGGCTTGCCTTCAGACAGTGCGGGCCACGGCTTGGCCGGGTCTTCAATGGCAATCCAGGCCCGTGAACCCTTGGCGTTGAGCAACGGTGCAGCTGCCATTTCAGCGGCAAAGCCGTCCAGCGCCACCGCTTGCAGATGGTCCCCGGGCTTGATGCCGGTCAACAACGCCGCCACGGGAACGGCGCGATAGCTCATGTCCCGTTTGTACGAAACGTCGTTGTTAATCGTGATGGTCTGAACCTGAGGATGCTTGAGCAGCTCCTCGGTCTGCCAGGTGCGACTGCTCGCGCCCAGCTCCAGATTCAGCTGTGCGGCATAGAGGGGCGTGCTGAGCAGCAAGGCCCCCAACAAAATTAGCGTTTTCAAATGATCGCCGTCCATGTCGTGGAAGTGCCATAGAGGTTGGCACACCCACGCTGGCCCGGGTAGCGAGCCAGTCACATTTTTAATCAGGCGATTGTTAAAACCCTGGCGCCGTATTTTTAATAACCGACTAGCCGATCACCTTGGTCAGGTTCGGCAAAATCAACAACAGGGTAGTGGCGAATAGAATGAGCCCGGCTTGACGTACTTTCGAATGTTTAAACATGGCTTGACCGCCTTTTTTGTTATTTCCCGATGCCTGCCTGCATTTCTCCATGACGGCAGAGCGTTGCACTTCCTGTTGCACGAGCGCCTCGGCAAAACCCGACGACAACTTCGTACAACTTCACCTTAGAGCCCGCGTCACTCGTGGTTTAGATCCATTTCGTATGGTGTTGCGCTTAATTACTCTTAAAAAGGCATGAGGCCTATTGCCAGCTTCTTTGGCGCCCGTTTACTAGACAGCTTGCTGTAGGGAAACGGTTAATCCGGGAGCTTACGACCGTTCGTCTGAGCGTGAGCGTCAACGCACGTGAGCGCTGCGGTCATTGAATCCATGGCGGCTCGGCCTAAGAGTGGGAGTGGTGAATTTGCTCACCGCCCAGGTTCGAGGACGTCATGACCCAAGCTTTGATTTTCGATGCGATACGCACGCCCCGCGGCAAAGGCAAGGCCGATGGCGCCTTGCACAGCGTCAAACCGGTCAATCTGGTGGCCGGGTTGCTCAAGGCGTTGCAGCAGCGCACCTCACTGGACACCCGTCAGGTTGACGATGTGGTGCTTGGTTGTGTGACGCCGATTGGCGATCAGGGCTCCGACATCGCCAAGACCGCGACCCAGGTAGCGGATTGGGACGTCAGTGTGGCGGGTGTCCAGATCAATCGCTTCTGTGCTTCGGGTCTGGAGGCGGTAAACCTTGGGGCGATGAAAGTGCGTTCCGGCTTCGAAGACCTGGTGGTGGTCGGCGGTGTCGAGTCCATGTCCCGGGTGCCGATGGGCAGCGACGGTGGGGCTTGGGCACTGGACCCGGAAACCAATTTGCACAGTCATTTTACCCCGCAGGGCGTGGGGGCCGATCTGATCGCCACGCTCGAAGGCTTCAGCCGTCAGGACGTCGATGCCTATGCGCTGCACTCCCAGCAAAAGGCCGCGCAAGCGCGGTCAAATGGTTCGTTCAACAAGTCACTGGTGCCGGTGCAGGACCAGAACGGCATCATCCTGCTCGATCACGATGAGTTCATTCGCGCCGAGTCGACCCTCGAAGGCCTGGGCAAGCTCAAGCCAAGTTTCGAAATGATCGGGCAAATGGGCTTCGACGCCACTGCGCTACGGGTCTACAGCCATGTGGAGCGGATCAACCATGTCCACACACCGGGCAACAGCTCGGGCATCGTCGATGGCGCGGCGTTGATGCTGATAGGTTCCGAGGCCAAGGGTCGCGAACTGGGCTTGCAGCCACGGGCGCGAATCGTGGCCACCGCGGTGACCAGCACCGATCCGACCATCATGCTCACCGGCCCCGCGCCGGCCACCCGCAAAGCGCTGGCCAAGGCCGGGCTGCGGGTCGAAGACATCGACCTGTTCGAGGTCAACGAAGCCTTCGCGTCCGTGGTGCTGAAATTCATCAAGGACATGGGCATCGACCCGGACAAGGTCAACGTCAATGGCGGTTCCATCGCCCTGGGTCACCCGCTGGGCGCCACCGGCTGCGCGATTCTCGGCACGCTGCTCGATGAACTGGAAACCCGACGCCTGCGCTATGGCCTCGCGACGCTGTGCGTCGGTGGCGGCATGGGCATTGCCACCATCATCGAACGCCTCTGAGCCCCGACTTCAAGGAAGTATCTTATGACCGACGCCATTCGTTACGAAAAAGGTCAGGACCAGATTGTCGTCCTGACCATGGACCTGCCGGGCCAGAGCGCCAACACCATGAACGCGGTGTATCGCGAGGCCATGGCTGACTGTGTCGCCCGCCTGGTGGCCGACAAGGACGCCATCGCCGGCGTCATCATTACTTCGGCAAAAAAGACCTTCTTCGCCGGTGGCGACCTCAATGAATTGATCAAGGTCGGCAAACCTGAAGCCGAGGCCTTTTATGAGATGGTGCTGAGATTGAAGGGCCAGTTGCGCACCCTGGAAACCCTCGGCAAACCGGTGGTCGCGGCGATCAACGGCGCGGCATTGGGCGGTGGCTGGGAGATCTGCCTGGCCTGCCATCACCGGGTGGCTCTGGACAACCCGTCGGTGCAACTTGGCCTGCCGGAAGTGACACTCGGCTTGCTGCCGGGTGGCGGTGGGGTGGTGCGCATGGTCCGCCTGCTGGGCATCGAAAAAGCCTTGCCGTACCTGCTCGAAGGCAAAAAGGTTGGTCCGCAACAAGCGTTGCAGGCCGGTTTGATCGACGCGCTGGCGAATGATCACGATGAACTGATGAGTCAGGCGCGGGCCTGGATTGTTGCCCATCCGACGGCGGTGCAGCGTTGGGATGTGAAGGGCTATGCGATTCCAGGCGGCACGCCGTCGAATCCAAAAGTCGCGCAGATGCTGGCCATTGCGCCCTCGATTCTGCGCAGCAAAACCCAAGGCTGCCTGCCGGCGCCGGAGAAGATTCTCTGCGCGGCGGTGGAAGGCGCTCAGGTGGATTTCGACACGGCGCATCTGATTGAAACCCGGTACTTCACCGAGCTGACCACCGGCCAGATTTCGAAAAACCTGATTGGCACGTTCTGGTTCCAGCTTAACGAAATCAACGCTGGTGGCTCGCGGCCTCAGGGCTTTGCGCCCTACGTTACGCGTCGGGTGGGCGTGCTCGGCGCCGGAATGATGGGTGCCGGTATCGCATTTGTCAGCGCCTCGGCAGGCATCGAGGTGGTGCTCAAAGACATCAACCTCGCGGCGGCGGAAAAGGGCAAGGCGCACTCGGCCGCGCTGCTGGACAAGAAAGTCACTCGTGGGCAGATGCTCCCGGAGCAGCGCGAGGCGATCCTGGCGCGGATCCGCACCACCGAAAGCGATGCCGACCTGGCCGGTTGCGATCTGATCATTGAGGCGGTGTTTGAAGATCGCGAGCTCAAGGCCAAGGTCTCATCGGCTGCGCAAAAAGTCGTCGGTCCGGGCGCCGTCATTGCTTCTAACACCTCGACCCTGCCGATCAGCGGCCTGGCTACTGCCGTGCCTGATCAGACAACGTTCATCGGTCTGCATTTTTTCAGCCCCGTGGAGAAAATGCCGCTGGTGGAAATCATCAAAGGCCGCCACACCAGCGACGAAACCCTGGCTCGCGGGTTCGATTTCGTACTGCAAATCAAGAAAACCCCGATTGTGGTCAACGATAGTCGCGGCTTCTTCACTTCGCGGGTGTTCGGCACCTTCACCAACGAAGGCATCGCCATGCTCGGCGAAGGCGTGAGCGCGCCGATGATTGAGACCGAAGCCCGCAAGGCCGGGATGCCCATCGGGCCTCTGGCGATCTCCGACGAAGTTTCCCTCAGCCTCATGAGCCATATCCGCCAGCAAACCGCCAAAGACCTGCAAGCGGAAGGGAAACCGCTGATTGAGCACCCGGCATTCGCCGTGATTGACTTGCTGCTGAACCAATACAAGCGTCCGGGCAAGGCCGCTGGAGGGGGATTCTACGATTACCCGGCCGGGGGCCAGAAGCATCTATGGCCTGAGCTGAAAACCCGCTTTGAGAAGGCCGACGGGCAGATTTCACCGAAGGACGTGCGTGATCGCCTGCTGTTCGTACAAGCCATCGAAACCGTGCGTTGTGTGGAGGAGGGCGTGTTGACTTCGACGGCGGATGCCAACGTCGGCTCGATCTTTGGCATTGGCTTCGCAGCCTGGACCGGTGGCGCGCTGCAATTCATCAACCAGTATGGCGTGAAGGATTTTGTCGCTCGCGCCCAGTATCTCGCCGAGCAATACGGCGAGCGGTTCTCACCGCCTGCACTGCTGCTGGAAAAAGCGGCTAAAGGGGAGATGTTTTAGGGACCGGTGACGTGTTCCGGGGCTTGCCTTGCCACGGTGTTTCAAGGCAGGCTCTGGGGTGTGCATTATTCCCATCACGTGTCAGGTATTTTTTATGTCGTTACGCATCTGCATTCTGGAAACCGACATCCTGCGTCCGGAACTGGTCGATCAATATCAGGGTTATGGGCAGATGTTCCAGCGTCTGTTTTCACAGCAACCCATCGCGGCCGAGTTCACCGTCTACAACGTGATGCAGGGCGAATACCCTAGCGATGACCTGGCGTTTGACGCCTACCTGGTCACCGGCAGCAAGGCCGACTCCTTCGGCACCGACCCGTGGATTGAAACCCTCAAGACTTACCTGCTGACCCGCTACAAGCGCGGCGACAAGCTGCTGGGCGTGTGCTTCGGCCATCAGTTGCTGGCGCTGTTGCTGGGCGGCAAGAGTGAGCGTGCGACCCAAGGCTGGGGCGTCGGCACCCATAACTACAAACTCGCGGCCAGGGCGCCGTGGATGAGCCCGGTGCGCGAGGAGTTGACCTTGTTGATCAGCCACCAGGATCAGGTCACGGCGTTACCGGAAAACGCCACGGTCATCGCCTCCAGCGATTTCTGCCCGTTTGCCGCGTACCACATCAACGATCAGGTGCTGTGCTTCCAGGGGCATCCGGAGTTTATCCACGATTATTCGCGGGCATTGCTGGACATTCGCCAGCAAGCGCTGGGCGAACAGGTTTACTCCAAAGGTGTGGCCAGCCTTGAACATGAGCATCACGGCACTACCGTTGCGGAGTGGATGATGCGATTTGTGGCGCATAAGCCAGAAGCTGTTTAAAGCTAAGCGCTTCGCGAGCAGGCTCGCTCCCACATTAGATCTTTGATGTTGCTGAGATCAGTGTGGGAGCGAGCCTGCTCGCGAATTTCACAGGCGACTCGGTATTGACTACAACCACCCCGACTTCTTGAAGCTCGCCCACAACCCCGCGCAACCCACTGTAATAAATCCCAACACCGCAAAGTACCCGTAATGCCAGCTCAACTCTGGCATGTTCTGGAAGTTCATCCCGTAAATCCCGGCCACCGCCGTCGGGAACGCCAGAATCCCCGCCCATGCCGCGAACTTGCGTTGCACCACACTTTGACGTGCCGCCTCCAGCAATACCCCAACCTCGATCGTCTGGCTGGCGATGTCCGCCAGTGTTGTCAGGTCTTCCATCTGTCGCGTCACATGAATCTGCACATCACGGAAGTACGGGCGCATGTTCTTGTCGATGAACGGAAAGCTCAGCTTCTGCAGCTCTTCACCGATCTCCACCATCGGTGCCGCATAGCGGCGTAAACGCAACACATCACGGCGCAGGCTGTGGAGTTTCTGGATGTCGTGTTCGCTCAACGAGCTGCCCAGCACATTGCGTTCCAGCTCATCGATCTCGGCGTGGATCGCTTCGCCCATCGGCTGGTAGTTTTCGATCACGAAGTCGAGGATGGCGTAGAGCACGAAATCTTCCCCGTGATCGAGCAACAGCGGACGCGCCTCACACCGTTGTCGGACATGGGCGTAGGACGCCGAGTGACCGTTACGAGCGGTAATGATGTAGCCATTACCGGCGAAGATGTGGGTCTCGATAAACTGAAGCTTGCCTTCATGGCGGATTGGCGAATAGATGACGATAAACAGCGCATCGCCGAAGGTTTCGAGCTTCGGTCGACTGTGTTTTTCCAGGGCGTCTTCGATGGCCAGTTCGTGCAGGTGGAACTGACGTTGCAGATTGGCCAGCTCATCGGCGTTCGGCTCTTCAAGCCCGATCCATACAAAGTGATCAGGCTTGGCAGCCCACGCGGCGCCTTCGTCGAGGGTGATATTGGTGACTTTTTTACCGGCGCTGTAAACCGCAGCAGCAACAACTCTACCCATGATGGTGGTTCACTTCTTATTTAGGCGCTTAACGAAAAGCAGTGGCAGGCAATGTTTAGCTTAGCCCTGTCTGCTGCTTCAGAGTCAGCAAAATCTGCTGTAGGAGCGAGCTTGCTCGCGATGGTCTTTAACGATGACGCGGGCCGGCTGGTGCAACCATGCGCTCTCCGGTTTTTCGCGAGCGAGCTCGCTCCTGCAATGTCCTCAACTGCGCATGGGGCGGGTTTCTTTATCAGGCGGCTTGCAGTTGCCGATCCATCGACGCAATGCACTCGCGCATCTGCTCGCGACACTGCGCAATCAGCAGCGGCATGTCATCCAGGCTCAAGCCAGCCGTAGGAATCGCCGGCAAGGAGCGGATCAGAATTTTCCCACTGCGCCAGCGGTTCAATCGCATGTGTTTGACGTAGCTGCTGACACACACCGGCACGATCGGGACACCGGCGGCAATCGCCATCTGGAAAGCGCCTTTCTTGAACGGCAGCAAGTCTTCACCGAGATTGCGCGTGCCTTCCGGGAAGACCCAGATCGAGGTGTCTTCATTTTGCAGGGTGTGGGTGGTGGTCAGCATCGACTGACGCGCCTTGTGCGCATTGCCGCGGTCGATCAACACATTGCCCGCCAGCCAGAATAACTGACCAAACAGTGGCACCCATTTCAGGCTTTTCTTGCCAATGCAGACGGTACGGCGGGGCACCACGTTGCCGAATACAAACAGATCGTAGTTGGACTGGTGGTTGGCGATGATGACGCAGCTGTGCGGTTTATCCATCAATGGGCCGACTTCAGCCTTCACCCGCAGACGCAAAATACACATCGCCGGCAACGCATACAGGCGCGCGCACAAGCGGCTGTTGTCCGGGTTGAACGGTCGGCACAGACCGAGTATCACCCCAAGCACACCGGCCACAATAAAGTGCAGGCTCATCAATAACATACGGAACACAAACAGCATTTACAGGCCCCACCGGGACAAAAGGTGGCGCAGTGTACGGTTGTGCACTGTCTTCGGCAATTGCCCCTATAGAGGTAGGAGATAGCCGATGTTTGAGCGCATGTTTCCGACTTAATGGTCAGACGCCTTCTAGAGCGGTTGTAGGAATTTAAACGGGGCGCATACGAAAAAGCCCGACGATACGGTCGGGCTTTTTCTTACAGCGCGCTGGGCTTAACCCATGTGCTCCTGATCCAGGATGATCGCGTTGTCCAGCGTCTCCAGCAACGCTTTGCGTACTTTCAGCTTGGTGTTCTTGTGGGCTGTCATGTTGATCTTTTTCAACTGACGGGCCGCCGCCAGTGCGGCGCCTTGCAGCTCTTCGGCCGACACCACCACGTCGAGGAAACCTGCATCCACGGCGCTCTGCGGATTGAACATCTCGCCATTGATCACCGAACGATGGAATGCCGACTTGCGCAGACGATCACGAGCGAGCTCGATACCGGCGTGGTGCATGGTCATGCCTATCTGCACTTCGTTCAGACCAATACTGAACGGGCCGTCGACACCAATGCGGTAATCCGCCGACAGCAGCAGGAACGCACCCTTGGCCACCGCATGCCCAGGGCACGCCATAATCACCGGGAAGGGGTGCGCCAACAGGCGACGGGCCAGGGTCGAACCGGCCGTCACCAACGACACCGCTTCCTTGGGGCCGGATGTCATCACCTTCAAATCATAACCGCCCGACAAAATCCCGGGCTGACCCGTAACGATCACCACCGCACGATCAGTCACCGCCTGATCCAGCGCAGCGTTAAACGCAGCAATCACGTCCGGGGAGATGGCATTGACCTTGCCATTGCTCAAGGTCAGGGTCGCGATACCGTCTTCGAGATGGTAGGAAATCAACTCACTCATGACGCTATTCCTTTCAGTAAAGTAGGGCAGACGTTACCCACCGCCGTAGGCCAGGTAAAGCGCCGTGACTGACCCATCAGTCACCCTTTTACCGCTCGTAAGGCATAGCCCGCCATGCCAGCCGCGCATTCCCCTCTATATAGAAGGGAGCGCGAAGCCAGAGATTGGCAGGTTTGCCATGGCCCGGAATCCGCCGGAACGACTAAATCGCTAACCGCATGAAAATTCTGAAAAAAAAGTTTGCCATCAGAAAAGCTTTCGACTACATTAGCGCGCCTCGACAGACTGAATATGTTTGACGAGATACGGTGAAGTGTCCGAGTGGCTTAAGGAGCACGCCTGGAAAGTGTGTATACAAGAAATTGTATCGAGAGTTCGAATCTCTCCTTCACCGCCACATTTATACGAAAAAGCCCTGATTATTCAGGGCTTTTTCGTTTCTGCGTTTCTGAAAAAAATCCCAACCCATACTTTGGCCCATACCCTGGATGGCTCAGTGTTTTTCGACCAAGGGTTGATGCGTGTCAGCGGCGCGAGCATGGAGCAATCGGCGTTCATCGGCGCGCTGTTTCAGTTCGGCGGCAGTTGGACAGGTCGGAAAACCTTAGTGCGATTTTTCCGAATTCTGCGGGCTCCGCTCGAGGAATCCCAGAGTGGAAGGGTGATGAGTTTCACAGGGTAGGTGGAAAATCTACAGGATCGGCTTCAACATTGATTTGAGGCAATAAAATGACACGGACAGCATTGTAAACAGCGCATCAACTTTGTACGGATGAAGTTTTATGCGCGAGTCCAACCAGCCAGCCAGAATTATTTGCAATGATCGTGAACTAGCCGATCAGTTGCGCCATCTGTTGGTTCACATAGCACTGGATTGCGAGGTACTGAGCGTGCCGGGTAATTGCAGTGCCGCGCCGTTTTGCCGCTGGCTCGGTGAGGCGCAGTTAGGGCTGGCCGGGCGGGTACAGGTCGCTTTAGTCGAGGCCACCGAGGTTCTGGAGCAGACTCGCCACGCCTTCAAGTCCCGCGAACTCGGGCTGCTACGGCGGCGCCTGGTCGCATTGCTGGATGAGTTGTCAGATAATCCAGAATGATGTAAATATGCCATCAGTAGGTTCCGCTCGATGCGGGAGCCGGCTTTGCCGAGCAGGACATAGGGCCTGAAAGACGAAGCGCCGTGATACCAGTTCTTGACCAGAACTCGTTGTCACGGCGTTTTTTTTTGTCAGCAATAAGGCATCTGTACAAGCACAGGGGTGTGAGAGTGAAGGTGACAAAAGATCTGACGGAGTTGCTCAGACGTATCCGTCTCGATCAGGAGGAGATCGTCGAGCGTTTTCGCTTTCTCGACTGGAGTGCCGAAGATGCCGAGCGACTCGGCGCAGCAGCTCAGCGCATGGCCCCAGCTCAGCAGGCTTTCGTCGATCACCTATACCGTCACCTGGCGAAATTTCCCACGCCGTCTGCGCTACTTCGCGCGCCGGACGTCACCGTCCGACTGAAGCACAGCCAGGCCGAGTATTACCATAGTCTGTGGGGCGGCTCCTACGATGACGATTACGTCAACGGCCGTCTGCGCATCGGTGTGATCCACCAACAGGTCGGCCTGGAATTGAAGTGGTACCTTGGCAGCTACCGTCTATACCTCGACGACATGCTTGCCAGCGTGTTTGGTGACAGTCACAACGCCACTCTCTACTCAAGTCTGTTGAAAGCGGTGTTCTTCGACATGACCTTGGCCATCGACACCTACAGTGCGGCCCAGTACAAGGCTCTGGAGGACAGTGAGGCTCGCTTCGCCCGTGCTCTACGCGGCGCTAACGACGGCATCTGGGACTGGCACGTCGATCAGGATCGACTGTACGTTTCAGAACGCTGGGCCAGCATGCTCGGCCTCAGCCGCGATAGCATCGGCGAGACCAGTGCCAGTTGGTTCGGCCGCGTGCATCCGGACGACCTGCCGAATTTTCGTCAGGCCATCGATGCCCACTTACAAGGTCAGACATCGTCTGTCCACCATGAGTACCGCATCCGCCAAAACAACGGTGGCTACATTTGGGTCCTCGCGCGAGGGGTCGCCGAAGTGACGACACCAGGCCAGCTGCGCATGGCCGGCTCACAGTCCGATATCAGTGCACGCAAGGACGCCGAGCAGAGCCTCAAACATGCTGCCCACCATGACCCGCTGACCGGTCTGGCCAACCGTATGCGGCTGGATGAGCAAATGCAAAAAACCTTCATGGAACAGCGCAAGGGAGGTGCCCGCGAGGCGCTGCTGTTCATCGACCTCGACCGCTTCAAGTTGATCAACGATAGCCTCGGCCACAACGTTGGTGATCGCGTGCTGGTAGAAGTGGCGCAGCGCTTGAGAGACGCTCTGCGCCCCAGTGATCAGCTATTCCGCTTCGGCGGAGACGAATTCATCGTATTGCTTCATGAACTCACCTGCGACCGCGACGCCGAGCAAGTATCCCAACGCATTCTAGACAGTCTGCATCATCCGCTGCACATGGACGGTCGTACCCTGGTGGTCAGTGCCAGCATCGGTATCGCACCACTGCACGTTAACGGTAAAGCGCTGGATGTCTTGCGGGCCGCCGACCTTGCCCTCTACAGAGCCAAGTCTGCCGGCAAGGCGCGGTTCGCCCACTACAGCGAAGCGTTGCAAGACACCGCACAGCACCATCTGGAACTGGAGTCCGCTCTGGGCCAGGCGCTGCAACACAATGAATTCGAACTGCATTACCAACCGATCTATCGTCTTGACCAGGGGGCGCCCCTCATGTCCGGGGTCGAAGCGCTGTTACGGTGGCGCCATGGCGAACGCTTGATCTCACCACTGGAGTTCATCCCGTCGCTGGAAGAGTCGGGAGAAATCATCCGCGTCGGCGAATGGGTATTACGCCAAGCCTGCCAGCAGACCCGCCTCTGGCAACTGGCCGGACATGACCATTTGCGCTGTTCGGTGAACATCTCCAGCCTGCAGTTGCAACAAGCCGATTTCACCCTCCAGCTGATCGACATCCTGCAGGAAAGCGGCCTGCCACCCGCCAGCCTGATCCTGGAGATTACTGAAAGCCAACTGATGCATGACGACCTGGACACGTTGGTCTGTCTGAACGAATTGGCCAGCCTTGGCGTTTTGTTGGCGCTGGACGATTTTGGCACCGGTTACTCCTCGCTTGGTTATCTCACACGCTTTCCACTGCACATCCTCAAGCTGGATAAAAGTTTCATCGGCGGCATCCCGTACGACAATAAACAGAGCGCGATCAGCCAGGCGATCATCGGCCTCGGCCGTAGCCTTGGCCTGGAAGTCGTGGCCGAGGGCATCGAGAGCCAGGCACAACTCGACTTTGTGGTCAGTGAAGGCTGCCACTACGCCCAAGGCTACTGGTTTAGCCGACCACGACCTGCTGCGCAGTTGCAACGGTTGCTCAGCGGAGAAGACTGTTTCGAGGGACTTGGGTGCACGTTGCTGTAAGCACGGTAGGCACCCAGCGGTTATCCATCAGCTCAGGAGGCAAACAATGAAAATCAATCTTCCGGTCAGTGGTCGTGCTCTCGAGTTCAGCGTCAATGCGAACATTCTTTCAACTACCAACCCCAAGGGCGCCATCACGTACGTCAATCCTGATTTCATCAACATCAGCGGTTTCAGTGAGGCCGAGTTGCTCGGCGTCAATCACAACATCGTGCGTCACCCGGATATGCCGCCAGAAGCCTTCGCACACCTGTGGCAGACCCTCAAGGCCGGACGCTCGTGGATGGGCCTTGTAAAAAATCGCTGTAAGAATGGTGACCACTATTGGGTCAGCGCCTACGCCACGCCGATGCAGCGCAATGGTGAAATAGTGGAATGTCAATCGGTCCGCACGTGCCCACCGAAAGCACTGGTAGACGCCGCCGAACATCTCTATGCACAGTTGCGTAGCGGTAAAAAAACACACTGCCTGCGTCCGTCACGACTGTCCGTCGGCATGCGCTTGGCACTTGCTGGCACCGGGCTGAACCTACTTGGCTTTACTGCCTTAGGCTTGGTGGGCGCCCTCTCCTGGAACCATGTGGCCATCGCTGCGCCGCTATTCAGCCTGTTGCTCGGCGGCCTGCTGTGCTACAGCCTGCGCCCCCTCGACGCCCTTGCCCGAAAAGCGAAAAATATTGCCGATAACCCGCTAAGCCAAATGCTATACAGCGGCCGCCGCGACCAATTTGGACAGATCGATTTCACCCTGCAAATGCTCGAAGCCGAGACACGGGCAGTCGTCGGCCGCATTGCCGACTCGGCCCGTCAGTTGAACAAAGAAGCCGAAGAGCTCGTCGCCGCAGTGGACAACAACAACTGCGCGACCCTGCAACAGCAAGGGGAAACTGCCCAGGTGGCCAGCGCCATAACCCAGATGGCCAGCAGTGTGCAGGAAGTGGCGCGCAACGCTCAGCTCACCGCCAGCGCCGCGAGCTTGGCCAATCAAGAAACCGACCGAGGTCGACAACTGGTCGAGCAAACCCGCCAGCACATCGACGGCCTCGCCAGCGAGGTGCAACAGACCGGCGCGGTGATTTACCAATTGGAACAACATAGCCAGGAAATCAACCGCGTACTCGAGGTAATCCAAAGCATCGCCGAACAGACAAACCTGCTCGCCCTCAACGCTGCTATCGAGGCCGCTCGCGCCGGCGAGGCTGGGCGCGGTTTCGCCGTGGTCGCCGACGAGGTGCGCGGGCTGGCTTCGCGCACCCAGCAATCCACTGCAGAAATCCAGGGAACCATCGATACCTTACGGCGCTCCACTGGCGACGCCGTGGTCGCGATGCAACGCAGCCACAGCAAGGCCGAATCCAGTGTTGAACAGGCACTGTTTGCCGCCCGGGCGCTGGATGGAATCACCCAGCGAGTCGGTGAAATCAGCGACATGAGTGTACAAATAGCCGCCGCCGTGGAAGAGCAGAGCGCGGTGGGTGACAGTATCCAGTGCAACCTGATAGGTATCAGTCAAGCCACCCAAAGTAACGTGCTTGCCAGTAGCCAGAACCGCGCGACTGCTGCCCATGTCGCCAAACTGGCCGAGCGCCTGCAACTGCTGGCGGCGCAATTCTGGGGACGTTAACGTAATGAATGACGGGTTCGAATTGGCTGATAAACACCCACGGCAAAGACAGCCAGGACTGGATAGCCAGGTCTTGAAGTTTTCCCGACACTGGCATCTAAGTGGCGTCTATCTGCGCTGTACGGCCTGTGGCAGCGGACAAAAAGCCAGCGAAGCCAACTTGCCGTTCCTCCATGAGGCCAGCTGTCTTCGTGCGGATCCCCAGCACTACCCGTGGCATGATCTTGCCTGCATCCTGCAGTGGGTACCGAGCGAAGATGTCGTTTATATCTAAGGCTTACCCCGAGGGAGCCAGCGTGTCATCACGGCGTTGCCAATCCTGCCCTGTGTTCCACGAGCACCTGTTACCAATCGACTGCGTAACTCACGCTCAAAGTACGACCTTCAGCATTCGGGTAGGGCGCGCGGGCGTTAGCTTGGGCGAACATGTTCTGATAGTTGCGATTGGATAGATTGTAGATACCCCCCTCCAGGCGACCGACAGGCAACGCCACTGAACCCAGTAGATCGACCAGCGTATAACCCTCGATATCGCGGCCGTTGTTATCCTTAAACGCTGCGTCATAGTCGGACAGGCGCATGCCTTGCAAACGCACGTTGTAGCTGCCCCGCTCGTAGCCTACGAAGGCAGTTGTCTTGGCGGGGGAAATACGTGTGGCGGGCAAGTCGATCCATTTGCCGTTTTGATTGGTCTCGCCCTTGGCGTAAGCATAAGTGCCGCCTACAGACCATCGATCAGTGACGTTATACGTCAGGCTGGATTCCACGCCGCGCACGCGTTCTTTTTGGTTGATCAGGCGTAGTACGCGGTCGTTGGCATCATAGAACTGGGTGACATCCGAGGTGTTTTCATACGCCGTGACATTGGCTTGCCACTTGTCCCAGTCACCACGCCAGCCCAACTCATAACTGTTGACCTTGAGGGCTTGGGCGTTGAGTTTCTGGATGTCGAAGGTGCTGTTGACGTCACGCAGGAAGCGCTGAATATCCGGCAGGGAAAAGCCCTGGCTGAAGTTCACGAACACATCCTGGTTTTCGCTCAGGTGATACACCACCCCGAGGTTGTACAGGGTGTCATCGTATTTCAACGTGCCGCCGGGCAGCGTCGCGCGATTACCCGTCTGGACGATTTCGCCGTAGGCAATGCTGTCGGAAATTTCGCTGTCGATCCACTCGCGGCGTACACCGCCCAGCACGGTCCAGTCATTTATGTCGTAGGACAGCTGACCAAAAATCGCTTTGGTAGTGGTCGCGATGTCTGGACCCAATTCAAAGGTGGTGCCGGTCTTGGTGTAGGTCAGCCCATTGACGTTGTACTGGTCACCGCGCTGACGCGACGTTTCGTGACTATAGTCGGTGCCCCAGACCAGGTTGCCGGTCGCTGGGCCGATTTGTGGCATTGCACTGTCGATCGCCGCCCGCAGGCCGTAGACATTTTGCACGCTGTTGTTGTCGGAAACCCCGGCCCGGCCTCGTGACAAGTCCGGAAAGAACAGGGCATCGGCACGCCGCCAGTAGCTTTCGACCTGCAGGCCCTGGCCATGGAAATCCCTGTCGCTGTAGTTGAGGTTGACGGCCTGGTTGTGGGTGTACGGTTGATCGCTCAGCTCCAGGCCTTTTACCGCGACGGCCGTGTTGGATATCTGTGGGTTCTTGGTGTAGTCGGTGTCCTGTTCGTCCTTATAGTCCTGCAGTGACAGGCTGATTTTTTTGTCGTCATCGAGCTGATAGCCGAAGCGACCTTGCAGGTCGTAGGTGTCGGTGTCCATGTTGCTCCCCTGGGACGTGTCCTGGGGAATGCGGTTGCCGTTGCCGTCGAATTGGTCGTTGCGTTGCACGGTGTTGGCCGACACGTACCAGTCCAGCGCATCCTGGCGTCCCGTCGCACTTTGGAACGCGTCGTAGGAGAACCCTTTTTGATTGAGGTTATTGCCGGTGGTCATTCCGATCTTGCTGCTGAACGCCAGGTCTTCACCCTTGTTGCGTTTGGTGATGATGTTAATGATGCCGCCCGACGCGCCGGCACCATAAACGCTGCTGGCGCCAGAAATCACTTCGATGCGCTCGATACTTTCCGGTGTGATGCTGTTGAGCTGACGAAAGTTGTCCCGCGTTGCGTTCTGGGATACGCCGTCAATCAGCACCAGCGTATTACGTCCGCGTAGCGTCTGGCCGAAGTTGCTCATGCCGCCGCTGGAGGGGGCAAGGCCGGGAACCAATTGCCCGAGGATATCCGCGACCCGTCGCCCGGCACCTGTCTGCTGGCTGATCTGATCGGCGCTGATCACCTGGACTGAGGCAGGGATCGAGGCGATGCTCGTTTCACTGCGCGTAGCGGAAACCACCATTTCCTGCAATTGCAGGGGGGCGGGTGCCGTTTGCGTGTCCTCGGTCTGATCGGCCCAGGTTGGCGTGCTTAGCGACCCAATGAAGGGCAACAGGATTGAAATTCGTAGTGGTTTCATTACTTGGTCTTTTTTTAGTTGTGAGAAGTGTGAGTCGATAAAGCGGTTGTTTCCGGTGCTCGGGCAAACGAGCGGATTGCGCGAATCCCAAGCGCCGCAACGGCATACGTCAGTGCCACCAGCCAGAAGCTATGAGCCAATCCCACCACCCCCATGCCGATACCCCCCATCAAGACCCCGCACAGCGCACCTGCTTTGGCGGCGCTGTTGCCCAGGCCAAGCGCGAAACCTTGCTGGCTGGGTGAAACGGTATTGGCGATCAGGGTGTAAGCGACGGGTAGCAGTGCTCCCTGCCAACCCCCCCAGAGCAATCGACTGGCAAGAAACCCCACCCATTCGCTGGCGACGGCGGTGAAGGCGAGCGTCAAGAAACAGGACCAGGCGACCCATTCGACGACCCGCAAAATGTGTGCGGGCTGATGACGGTCGAACAAACGACCCCATAGCGGCGCAGACAGCGCCAAGGTGGCCGCACTGGCGGCATAGCTGGCGCCAATCAGCCAGGCTGGCGCGTGTAAAACATCCGCCACGTACAAGGCATAAAAGGGCTGGGGCATCATCTTGGCGGCCTGAATCAACACGATGACCCCCAGCATTGCGCCCAGCCAGCCCTTGGGCAGGGCGGTGGATGCCGACTTGTTTTTGCGCTGCACGCTAGGCGTATCGCTGGGCAAAAACAGACTGGCCATTGCACACAGCAAGCAAATCACCGTGGCGCTGTAGCACAGCAACGCGAACCCTGAGATATCCATCAGCCAGCCGCCCAGCACCGGCCCGGCCAGTGAGCCCACGGCGGTGGCCGATTGCAGCCGGGCGAGAATCTGCCCGCGCCCGCCTTCTACGCAGCAGGCCAGTGCATACGCCTGGGCAGCGGCGATGAAGCCCGCGAGCGCACCTTGCACCACTCGGATGCCCACCAGCAGCCAGGGATCAAAGGTGATTGCGGCCAGTGCCTGACACACCGCCAGCGCCAGCAGCGCCCGAATGATCATCGGTTTATGGCCGGTGCGGTCACCCAATCGCCCCCACAGGGGGGTGAGGGCCATCGCCGCCATCATCGGTCCGGCGTACACCAGCGAAGACAGCAGGCCGGTGTACTGGGCATTGGCGGTGCCGAGCAGCTTCTGGATCTGCAACGGCCAAAAGGGACCGCTCATTTCCATGGCCCCCATGGACACCAGTTGAATCGCGACCAGTAGCCGCAGCGCAGTGCCGTTAGCCGCCATGAACGTCGCCGCTCAGCGGGTTAGCCAGTCGCCCGACGATATCGGCGTGGCTGTCCAGCAAGCGCATTCGCATGAACGACTTGGCCGGCCAGTCCTGTTGCAGCAATGCCTCACGTTCGGTTGCCCAACGCTGCGGATCGACTTGACTGCGCAAGTCATCGAAGCACTGGCTTACCTGTGCTGCCAGTTCATCCCACAGAGGCGCCGGGGGGACATCGAAGTGGCGTGCGCCGAGCAATACCAGCTCACCCAGATGGCACATGAAAACCGTGTGCAGCAGCTTGTCGCGCACAAAGCTTGCGTCGTCGTAAAGGGTCATCTTTGGATCGTGAAGTTCGATGTCCAGACCCTGGGCATGCAAGGTCTTGCGGTCGATACGGATGTCGCCGAAGTCACGTAACAGCAGGCGGCTCAACTGTCCGTCCGTGGTCATGATCATGAAACTGTTCTGTTGATGAGCCTCGAACGCCACGCCGTAGCGCAAGTACATGCCGAGCAGTCCTGGCACGGCGATCGATAAGTAGTCTCGAAAGAACGCCTGAAGGGCGTCGCCATCGTCCTTGCCCTTGCTCAGACGGACCAATTGCCTCAGTAGCGGCTGGCCATGCTGATCGATGGCAAACAGACTGCCGACCGGGATTGCCATCTCGCCCGGTTGCAACTGGCTCAAGGGGTTGTCCCGGTACAGCACGGCCAGATGGCGGGAGCGTTCATCGTCTGCAGGTTGAGGCTTGAAATGCACGCCGATACGTTCTGGAACGATGCCAAGCACCTTCTGAATCGTGGGTTCACGTTTCAGAATTGTTTGCAGCAAGTGGCTAATGCGCGGCCCCATGCGCGCCGATCGTGGCGAAACGGTGCGCTCCACACTGGTCAGGCGCAGTGAAACAGGCAACTTGACCATCGGCGCGTCACGCTGGCCTTCAGGCAGGACGGTCCTGAACGACATGGTGGGGTGGGCGGTGAACGCAACGATGTCAGTCAGGATGAGCAGCCGGTCACTGATTTCATTTGCGAACATCTGAGGCAACGCCTCGCGTGCCTGCCATGAATGGGATGGCAGCGGCAGATAGTCGCTGGGCTCAAGGCCCTGATGAGTCAGCTCGGCGTTCAACTTCTGTGCTGCCTGTGGGAAGTGGCCTCGCCACCACTGCCAGTAATCTGCGGTGTCGGCCAACCTTTCGACATGGGCAAACTGGCGGTGCAAAGCGCACAGGATCACCGGAAAGCGGGCTTCGAATTCGGGTGAGAAATCGATGACCTGATCGGTACTCAAGCCAAGCTTGGTCTTGTAGTTGGGGTGCCACGGATGGCCTAGCGTGCCCCACTGTTCAAGCAGGGAGGTTGGATTGGTAACGCCAGGCTCATCCTTGAGCCAGCTCAGCAGATTATCGCGATGCACCGCGTCCATGGACGCGTGCAGTTGTAGGGTCCATTGCTCGTGGAAGGCGAGGCACAAGGTGTCGTTGACGAAGCTGTCGTCGAGCTCCTCGTTGAGGCGGTGCAACACCGCTGCGTCGGCAGATGACTCAAGGCTGTTGTTGAGCAAGGTCATCAGTTCGGACGGAAACTGTATCTTGCGCGGTGGATGATTATCGCCATAGGCCGTGATGTCACCCCGCAGGTCCCAACTGCTCATGCGTCCAGGGAGCAGGTGATCGAAGCACAGGCGGGTTCGGTCAGGAAGTGTCAGCCAGCAGCGGCAGTGCTCGTCGTATGTACGTGTGCTGGCATCCAGTAGACCTTCACGCAGCAGTGCCTGGATCAAACGCTGAAAGCTGCGTTCGGCGGCGGGGATGAGGGTGCTGATCAGGGAATCGAGGGTGATGTGCCTGGCCCGGAACTGAGGAGTCCCGAGCGCTTCGCTCCATCTGCCGAGCAATGCTTGTGGCTTCCTGCTGTCGTCATTCGTCAAGTCGGACTCCTTGTGTGGGGCTTGAGTGAAGACGCTAATCGTATCGAGAATCGTTTACATTTGTCTAGTTTTTGATACAGCCCGGGTCGACGCTTATCTGTGAGGGGGGCGGATTTCGATAGAAGTCAGGGTTTTTGTGGTTTCTGGCGTCTGAAAAAGAGCCATGTGAGAACACGGGCTTTGTGTTGCTATCTCGGTGCTCAGGGGAGGGATGAGGTTTATAGGCTTGACGTTTATTTGCGCTGCCCTAGACTTCCGCGAATTCGTCATGGAGTTACGGATATGCGGTGTTCTCGTGGATGGGTGTATGGATTGTCCTTTCTGGCATGCTCGGTACAAGCACAAACATCCGCAGAGGTTGACCCGCTATTAGGAAGTGCGGGTGCACAAACACCTGCTATCAGCGAGGCTCGAGGCGTATTGCGCGCCCGCGATCAGGCGGTGCTTGCCAGTGAGCTGCCCGGCAGAATTGTCGAGTTGCCATTCAGTGAAGGCGAGTCCTTCAAAAAAGGCGACACCCTGGCGCGTTTCGACTGCTCGGCCTTTCAGGCGCAGCTCAATGCCGCGCAAGCTGCCAGTCGTGGTGCCGGTGAAGAGTTGGCCCACAACAAGCAACTCGCTTCGTTGAACTCGGTCGGACGTTTCGAAGTCGCGCGAGCCGAAGCCAAGCTCAGCGAAACCCAGGCGCAATCCCAGGTTTATCAGGTTCAGGTCAAACGCTGCAGCGTGGTTGCGCCGTTTGACGGTCAGGTCGTCGAACGCAAGGTCCAGCGCTATGAAAGCGTCGCCGCCGGTGCGCCGCTGCTGGACATCGTTGACAACCGCAGCCTGGAAATCCATCTGCTGGTGCCTTCGCGCTGGATGGGCAAACTCAAGCCCGGGCAGACCTTCAGCTTCGTTCCCGATGAAACCGGTCAGCCGCTCGATGCCACGGTCAAACGCCTCGGTGCGCGGATCGATGAAGGCAGTCAGACTCTGCTGCTGGTCGCAACGCTGCCCAATGCCGCCGGTTTGCTGGCCGGGATGAGCGGCACGGCGCACTTCGCGGAGCTCAAGTGAACGCGCCCGTCACTGGCGGTGCCGAGCAGGTCTTCGCACGCTTTCTGGAACTGGAGCGCCAGACGCGCGCCGCGCGCACAACCGAACAGCTGGCCTACAGCCTGACCAACGACGGCCAGGCCTTGTTCGGTTTTCGTCATGCGGCGCTGTTGATCGCCGGCAAGGTGTGCGCGGTCACGGGTGTCAGCGTCATAGAGCCGAATGCGCCATTTGTGGCGTTCGTCGAACAAGCGGTGGCGCAGTTGTTCAAGCTCGACCTGGTAAAACAGGCGCGGGTTGTACCGGCCACTGCGTTAAGCGGCTCGATTCAGGCCGACTGGCAAAGTCTTTCCGCTTCGCAGGTGTTTTGGCTGCCACTGATCGATCATCAGGGCGAGGTCTTTGGCGGTTTGTGGCTGGCTCGTGATTTGCTGTGGAACCCATCCGAGCAAGTGCTGCTGTCGCAATTGGGCGACACGTTCAGCCACGCCTGGCTGGCGCTGCAACCGCGTCAACCGTGGCGCCTGCGCTGGACTCGCAAACGTCAGGTCGCCTTGGCGGCGGTGTTGCTGCTGGGCTTGTTGATCCCGGTACGTCAGTCGGTGCTGGCGCCGGCCGAAGTCGTGCCACTTGGCGGTCGGGTGGTGGCTGCGCCGTTGGACGGGGTGATCGCCGAATTCCTGGTCAAACCCAACCAGAGTGTGAAGACCGGCGACTTGTTGTTACGTTTCGAAGGCACCACGCTCAAAGCCCAGGCCGATGTCGCCGACCGTGCCTTGGGCGTGGCGGAAGCCGAGCTCAAGGCCAACGCCCAGCGCGCCTTTGCCGACGCCGAGTCGAGTTCGAAAATTGATTTGTTGGCTGCCAGGGTCGAGCAGAAACGAGCTGAACGCGATTACGCCCGCGAACTGCTCAAGCGCAGCGAAGTCCGCGCCGAACGCGACGGTATTGCGGTGTTCGCCGACGCCGAGCGCTGGACCGGAAAACCGGTACAGACCGGCGAGCGTCTGATGGAAATCGCTGATCCGAATCAGGCGGAATTGCGCGTTGAGCTGGCGGTCGGCGATGCCATTGCACTGGAGCCGGGCGCGCAGGTGGCGCTGTTTCTCGACAGTGACCCCCTGCAACGCCATTTGGCCAGACTGGAGCGTTCGGCCTATGAGGCGCAACCGACTGCCGGCGGGCAGTTGGCTTATCGGCTCGATGCCAGTTTCGAGGCAGCGCCGCCGCGTATCGGTTTGCGCGGTACGGCGAAAATCTTCGGCGATCGCGCGCCGTTGGCGCTGTACCTGTTGCGCAAGCCACTGGCCGGTTTGCGTCAAAGTGTAGGCCTCTAGATGACACTGCCGAGCCTGCGCGCCGATTTACAGTTGCAGATGGCCGCCCCGGCGCTGGACGGGTCGCCGCGCTGGACCTTGGCCGACCCGCTACGCGGGCGCTACTTCAAACTCGGGGCCGCGGCCATGCGCTTGCTGCGTCATTGGTCTTTGGGCGATCCCGAGCAAGTGCTGCGCGCCGCCAATCGCGAACCGGGTTTGCCACTGGACGCCACGGAGCTTGAGCATCTGCTGAGTTTTTTGCGGGCCCACGACTTGATCTCCGCTCTCGACCCGCAACAGCGCGCCAGCTATGGCATCAAGGCCGCCGCGCAGCGTCAGAGTGTGTGGCAGATCTTGCTGCACCAATACCTGTTCTTCCGGATTCCACTGTGGCGCCCCGACGCTTTCCTCAATAGTGCATGGCCATGGCTCGCGCGTTTTGGCCCTGGTGCGCTGCGCTACGGTTTGCCACTGACACTGGGCCTGGGTGTATTTCTGGTGTCGCGGGACTGGCAGCGTTTTATCGCGACGTTCCCGCACTTGTTCAGCCTCGGTGGTGCGCTGGCGTTTGGCGCGGCGCTGTTCTTCGCCAAGCTCTGTCACGAGTTCGGCCATGCCTTCATGGCCAAGCGCGCCGGCTGCCGGGTGCAGAGTATGGGGGTGGCGTTCATGGTGCTGCTGCCGATGTTTTACACCGATGTCAGCGATGCCTGGCGGGTCAATGATCGTCGCGCGCGCTTGCTGATCGGCGCGGGCGGGGTGCTTGCCGAATTGCTGCTGGCGTGTATCGCCTTGCTCGCCTGGTCGCTGTTGCCGGACGGACCAGCGCGTACGGCGGCGTTCATGCTCGCCAGCGCGACCTGGCTCACCACGCTGGCAGTCAACCTCAACCCGTTCATGCGCTTCGATGGTTATTTTTTGCTCAGTGACTTCTGGGAGGTGGATAACCTCCAGGGCCGGGCATTTGCCTTGTGTCGTTGGCAATTGCGTGAGGCGTTATTTGGTTATGGTGCGCCGGCACCGGAGCCTTGGTCGCCATCAATGCAGCGACGTTTGCTGTGGTGGGGATATGGCTCGTGGCTGTGGCGCGCGGTGTTGTTTTTCGGAATTGCGCTGGCGGTGTATCACCTGTTCTTCAAGTTATTGGGGATCTTGCTGATGATGGTCGAGCTGGTGTGGTTCATCTTCTTGCCGGTTGCGCGCGAGTGGCGCGAATGGTGGAGCCGCCGCGAACAGGCCCATGCACCGCGGGCGTTTCTCAGTGGTTTGGGATTGTTGGCGGTAATTGTCGCGCTGGTGCTGCCGTGGCACAGCGCGGTGGAACTGCCGAGCATGCTGGAGGCTGGCCGGGCGCATGCCTTGCATGCGCCGGTGGCGGCACGGGTCAAACAGCTGAATGTCCGTGATGGACAGATCGTGGCTCAGGGCGATGTGCTGATTGAGCTGGAGTCGCCGGACCTGGATTCGCGTCAGGCCATCGTGCGCCGGGAAATCGAGATCCAGCAATTGCAGATGCGGCGTCAGGCCGGGCGCAGCGAAACCGCTGCTGATGCGGGTATCGTCGAACAGCGGCTGGCGGAGGCGGTGGCCGAGTACCGGGGATTGGCGGCGCAGCGCGAACGCCTGCTGCTGCGGGCCCCTCAGGCCGGCAAGGTGCGCGATCTGTTGCCGCAACTGGCCGTTGGCCGTTGGCTGTCGCCCAAAGACACCCTGGTTCGAGTTGTCGAAGAGGGCGCGCGACTGCGCGGTTATTTGGCCGAAGCCGAGCTGTGGCGGGTGGTCCCCGGTGCGACAGGACGGTTTATCGCCGAAGACCCGATGCACCCGGCGGTAGCGGTCGAGCTGACTGAAATCGACACCAACGGCGCGGCGGTTGTCGATCAGGAAGCGCTGACCTCCGACCACCACGGACCGATCGCCGTGCGCCGCGATCAAAGTCAGCGTGCCGAGCCTGTGCAAGCGCAATACGCGGTGCGGCTCAAAGTCCTCGACAGCATTGCCACCCCGGTGCAGCCATTGCGTGGTCTGGTGGTGTTGCAGGGGCGCAGTGAGTCATTGCTGGGTACCGCCTGGCGTCGATTGGCGGCGTTGGGCGTGAGGGAGAGTGGTTTTTGACGGGTACTTGCTTCGATTTGATATCAATACACCACTAGTTGGAAGGCAATATGTAGGCTACGCTTCGCCCTACAAAGGGACTTACGACTACGGTGAATGGATTGCAGCAATTCCATTTTATTTCCGGCTTGCCGCGCTCAGGCTCGACCCTGCTTTCTGCAATCCTCTTGCAGAACCCGCGTTTTCACGCCGGTATGACCAGCCCCGTCGGGGCCTTGTTCAGCGGCATTCTCGATCAGTGCAGTGCCGGCAGCGAGTTCGGTGCGGTGATCGACACACCGTTGCGCCGTCGCTTGCTGCGGGGGCTGTTCGATTCCTACTACGCCGACAAAGCCGATAAGCAGATCGTCTTCGACACCAATCGCCAATGGAGCTCGCGGCTCCCGGCGCTGAACGATCTGTTTCCCCAGGCCAAGGTCATCGCCTGCGTGCGCAATGTCGCCTGGGTCATGGACAGCCTTGAACGGTTGTATCGCGCCAATCCTTTTGAAAATACCAAACTGTTCGGCGATGCGGTCGAGCGCAACACGGTGTACAGCCGTTGCGAAACGCTGGCGCAACGCAATCGCCTGGTGGGATTTGCCTGGGCTGCGCTCAAGGAAGCCTATTACGGTGAGCACGCCGAGTCGTTGCTGATCGTCGATTACGACCTGCTGACCCAGGCCCCCGATCGGGTCATGCGGTTGATCTACGATTTCATCGGCGAACCCTGGTTCGAACATGACTTCAACCACCTGGCCTACGATGCGCCGGAATTCGACCAGGCGCTTGGGGTTGCAGGTCTGCACAAGGTCAGATCCAGGGTTTCCCTGGAGTCACGGCGCACCATTCTGCCGCCGGACCTGTTTGCGCAATACGCCGAACTGTCCTTTTGGCTCGATGGCTCTGCCAGCGCCGCCAATGTCATTCGTATGAAAGCCGACGCCGCTATCAGTTGATCGCGGCGTTTTCATTTGCGCGGTATGAACGTTCGAGTCTGGGTGAGCAGCATGTGGTGGAGCAAAGGCAAGTCGCGGATCACGGAGGGCGCACGCGTCCTGGCATCGCCATTGATCATGTCCCTGGAACCGCGAATGCTTTTCGACGGCGCGGTGGCGGCTACGGTTGCCGAGACCGCCCAGGCTGACAGCCACACCACCGCTGACGCCGCCAAGGCCCCGATTACCGATCACCCGGCTGCGAGCAAGGACACCCATGCCCAGGCCGACAGTGCGGCACCGGTGACACCAACCCCAACCGCCGTGCCGGGGCAGAGCGTGGTGTTCGTCGACGCCCGGGTCAAGGACGCCGACAGCCTGCTCAAAGGCGTAGCCCCCGGCACTCAGGTGATCCAGCTCGACGCGAGCAAGGACGGCTTGCAACAGATTGCCGACTACCTCGATCATCATCAGGGCGTCAGCTCGGTGCAGATCATCGCCCACGGCAACGCCGGTGACCTGTGGCTGGGTGACAGCTACCTGACGGCTGACAATGTGGCGGCCCGCAGCGCGGTGCTGGCCGAGATCGGCAAGGACATGAACGTCGGCGGCGACATCCTGATCTACGCCTGCTACACCGCCGAAGGTACGCGCGGCTTGAGTTTTGTCGACTCGCTGGCGCAGTTGACCGGCCGTGATATCGCCGCGTCCAACAACCGCACCGGCGTGGGCGGCGACTGGAACCTGGAAATCGCCACGGGCAACATCGAAAGCGCCAACGTGCTGTCGACAACGGCCATGAGCGAGTACCAATGGGGCCTGGCCACCTGGACTGCCAGCAACAACGCCAACACCGGCGTGGGTTCGTTGCGCGCCGCGATTGCCTCGGCGCAGAACGGCGATATCGTCACCTTCAACGCCAGCATGACGGTGCAGCTCACCTCCGAGCTGCTGGTCAGCAAGAACATCACCATCGAGGGTGACCTGAACCACGATGGCGTGGCGGATGTGACCCTGGACGGTCAGTACAAGACCCGAGTGATCGAAATCGCTTCGGGCAGCACCGTGACCCTCGACGGATTGGTGATCACCCGAGGCCTGGTTTCTGGTACGGGTGGCAATGGCGGATTTGGCGCGGCCGGCTCGATGGGCGGCGGGATTTTCAACGCCGGGATTCTGACCCTGAAAAACGTCAGCGTGACCTCCAACGCCGCTTCGGGCGGCGGTGGCGGCGGTGGTGTCACGGGCGCGTTCTATGGTGGTGGCGGCGGTGGCGGCGGTGGGTTGGGCGGCCAGGGCGGCGGCCACGGTGGTACGGCGGGGCCGGGCACCGGCACCTTGGGCGGTCAGGCGGGCGGTGGCGGCGTGGGCGGCTACGGCGGCGGTTACGACGCCGTTCACATGGGCGGCCGCGGCGGTACCAGCACCGGTGGTTCGGGCGGTATCGGGGTTGCCTATTACAGCAACGGCGGTAATGGCTCGACGGCCACCAATGGCACAATTTCCATCGGTGGCGGCGGTGGCGGCGCCGGTTGGGACAAGGTCGGTGGTGCGGGCGGCAACGCGGCCGGCGGGGTCTACAACGCCTTGACCGGTACCATGACCATCGTCGGTACGTCGCACATCACCAACAACATCGGTGCAGGCGGCGGCGGTGGTGGCGGTGGTGGTTACGGCAGCAACGCCAGCAACGGCGGGATCGGCGGCAGGGGAGTCGGTGCGATCTGGAACAAAGGCACCTTGCTGATCACTGCGGCCAACTTCGCGGCCATTTCCGGCAACGCAGCCGGCAGCGGTGCCGGCGGTCCGGCGCTGGGCGGGGGCACGACTGGCATCAGCCCTACGGCGGTAGCGACGATCTACAACGACGGTGGCGTCCTGAATACCGCGTATGCGCCTCCGGCCACCGCGACCATCGTGGTGGCGAACAGCGCCTTGCACATCGGTTCGACCTCGCTGGTGACCTTCACGTTCTCTGAGGCCGTGACCGGTTTCACCAACGCCGACCTGACCGTGGCCAACGGTACCCTGAGCGCGGTGAGCAGCAGCGATGGCGGGGTCACCTGGACGGCGATCTTTACCCCGAGTTCAAGCGTCACGGGCAGCACCAACCACATCATCCTGGACAACACCGGCGTCCAGACCGTGTCGCTGGGCGGCGTCGGCGTCGGCACCACTACGTCCAATAATTACGCCGTCGACACCGTGCGGCCAACGGCGACCGTTGTGGTCGCCAATAGCACAGTGAATATCGGCGGATCCACAGTGACCATTACGTTCAGCGAAGCGGTGACAGGTTTCAGCAACGCCGACCTGACTGTTTCCAACGGCACCCTCGGCACGGTGAGCAGCAGCGATGGCGGCATCACCTGGACCGGGACCTTCAGCCCGACCGCCAGCATCACCGACACCACCAACCTGATCACCCTGGATAACACCGGAATCGCCGATCTGGCCGGTAATGCGGGCAGCGGCACCACCGATTCGAACAACTACGCCATCGATACCGTGCGCCCGACCGCGACCATCGTGGTGGCTGACAGTACCCTCACGGCCGGTGAAACGTCGTTGGTAACCATCACCTTCTCCGAAGCGGTGAGCGGCTTCACCAACACCGACCTGAGCATCGCCAATGGCACGCTGAGCGCGGTGAGCAGCAGCGACGGCGGCATCACCTGGACCGCGACCTTCACCCCGACCGACGGGGTGTCCGATGCCACCAACCTGATCACCCTGAGCAACACAGGGGTCAGTGACCTGGCGGGCAACGCCGGCAGCGGCACCACCGACTCGGGCAATTACGTGGTCAACACCGCGCACCCGAGCGCGACCATTGTGGTCGCCGACAACGCCTTGAACATCGGTGAAACCTCGCTGGTGACCATCACCTTCACTGAGGCGGTGAGCGGTTTCACCAACGCCGACCTGGCCATTGCCAACGGCACGCTGACCGCGGTCAGCAGCAGCGATGGCGGTGTGACCTGGACGGCGACCTTTACCCCGAGCAACGCCATTACTGACGCCACCAACCTGATTACCCTGGACAACACCGGGGTCACGGCGGTCTCCTCGAGCAACGTCGGTATCGGCAGCAGCGTCTCCAATAACTACGCCGTCGACACCGTGCGCCCGACCGCGACCATTGTGTTCTCCGACACCGCGCTGAAAATCGGCGATACCTCACAGGTCACCTTCACGTTCTCTGAAGCCGTGAGCGGTTTCACCAACGCCGACCTGACGATTGCCAACGGCACGCTGACCGCGGTCAGCAGCAGCGATGGCGGCATCACCTGGACCGGGACCTTCACCCCGAGCGCCAGCACCACCGACGCCACCAACCTGATCACCCTGGACAACACCGGAATCGCCGATCTGGCCGGTAATGCGGGCAGCGGCACCACCGATTCGAACAACTATGCCATCGATACCGTGCGCCCGACCGCGACCATCGTGGTGGCCGACGGCACGCTCACGGCCGATGAAACCTCGCTGGTGACCATCACCTTCTCCGAAGCGGTGAGCGGTTTCACCAACGCCGACCTAAGCATCGCCAATGGCACGCTGAGCGCGGTCAGCAGCAGTGACGGCGGGATCACCTGGACCGCGACTCTCACCCCGACCGACGGGGTGGCGGATGCCACTAACCTGATCACCCTGAGCAACACGGGTGTCAGTGACCTGGCGGGCAACGCGGGCAGCGGCACCACCGACTCGGGCAACTACGTAATCAACACCGCACACCCGAGCGCGACCATTGTGGTCGCCGACAACGCCTTGAACATCGGTGAAACCTCGCTGGTGACCATTACCTTCACTGAGGCGGTGAGCGGTTTCACCAACGCTGACCTGACGATTGCCAGCGGTACGCTAACGGCGGTCAGCTCAAGTGACGGCGGCATTACCTGGACGGCGACCTTCACCCCGACCAACGCGATTACTGACGCCACCAACCTGATCACCCTGGACAACACCGGGGTCACGGCGGTCTCCTCGAGCAACGTCGGTACCGGCAGCAGCGTCTCCAATAACTACGCCATCGACACCGTACGCCCGACCGCGACTATCGTGGTGGCCGATAACGCGCTGAAAATCGGCGACACCTCGCTGGTGACCATCACCTTCTCCGAGGCGGTAACCAGCTTCACTAACGCCGACCTGACCATTGCCAACGGCACGCTGACCGCCGTGAGCAGCAGTGATGGCGGCATCACCTGGACCGCGACCTTTACTCCGAGCGCCAGCACCACCGACGCCACTAACCTGATCACCCTGGACAACACCGGAATCACCGACCTGTCCGGCAATGCCGGGAGCGGCACCACCGACTCCAACAACTACGCCATCGACACCCAGCGTCCGACCGCCACGATTGTGCTGGCCGACCCGACGCTGGCCATCGGCGACACCTCGCTGGTGACTATCACGTTCTCCGAGGCGGTGACCGGCTTCACCAACGCCGACCTGACGATTCCCAACGGTACGCTGACGGCGGTCAGCAGCAGTGATGGCGGTATCACCTGGACGGCCACGTTCACCCCGACCGTGGGCATCAACGATACGACCAACCTGATCACCCTGGCCAACGCCGGTGTGGCCGACGTGGCCGGCAATGCGGGCAGCGGGATCACCAATTCCGGTAACTTCACCATCGACACTGTGCGTCCGACCGCGACTATCGTGGTGGCCGACAACGCGCTGAAAATCGGTGAAACCTCGCTGGTGACCATCACCTTCTCCGAGGCGGTGACCGGCTTGACCAACGCCGACCTGACGATTACCAACGGCACGCTGACCGCGGTCAGCAGCAGCGATGGCGGTGTCACCTGGACGGCAACCTATACTCCGACCAACGCCATTACCGACGCCACCAACCTGATCACCCTGGACAACACCGGTGTGCAGAACGGTTCCGGTAACGTTGGCAGCGGCACCACCGACTCCAACAACTACGCCATCGACACCCAGCGTCCGACCGCCACGATTGTGCTGGCCGACCCGACGCTGGCCATCGGCGACACCTCGCTGGTGACCATCACCTTCTCCGAGGCAGTGACCGGCTTCACCAACGCCGACCTGACCATTGCCAACGGCACCCTGACCTCGGTCAGTAGCAGTGATGGCGGCATCACCTGGACCGCGACCTTTACTCCGAGCGCCAGCACCTCCGACGCCACTAACCTGATCAGCCTGGACAACACCGGCGTCACCGACCTGGCCGGTAATGCGGGGAGCGGCAGCACCGACTCGAACAACTTCGCCATCGACACCCAGCGTCCGACCGCGACCATTGTGCTGGCCGACCCGACGCTGGCTGCCGGTGAAACTTCGCTGGTGACCATCACCTTCAGCGAGGCGGTGACCGGTTTCACCAACGCCGACCTGACGATCCCCAACGGCACCCTGACCGCGGTCAGCAGCAGTGATGGCGGTATCACCTGGACCGCCACATTCACCCCGACTGCGGGCATCAACGATACGACCAACCTGATCACCCTGGCCAACGCCGGCGTGGCTGACCTGGCCGGCAATGCGGGCAGCGGCACCACCAATTCCGGTAACTTCACCATCGACACTGTGCGTCCGACCGCGACCATCGTGGTGGCCGACAATGCGCTGAAAATCGGTGACACCTCGCTGGTGACTATCACCTTTTCCGAGGCGGTGAGCGGCTTCAGCAACGCCGATCTGACGATTACCAACGGCACGCTGACCGCGGTCAGCAGCAGCGATGGCGGCGTGACCTGGACGGCGACCTTTACCCCGAGCAGCGCCATTACCGACGCCACCAACCTGATCACCCTGGACAATACCGGCGTGCAGAACGGTTCCGGCAACGTCGGTACAGGCAGTACCGATTCGAACAACTACGCCATCGACACCCAGCGTCCGACGGCGACCATCGTGGTGACAGACACTGCGTTGGGGATCGGTCAGACTTCGTTGGTGACCATCACTTTCAGTGAAGCGGTAAGCGGTTTTACCAACGCCGATCTGACCATCGACAACGGTACGCTGAGTGCGGTGAGTAGCAGCGATGGTGGTGTGACATGGACTGCCACACTGACCCCGGTGAACGGCGTCACCCACAGCGGCAATGTGATCGCTCTGGACAACACCGGGATTACCGACCTGTCCGGCAACGCCGGTACCGCCACCACCGACTCCAATACTTACGCTATCGACAGCCAGCGCCCGACCGCAACCATTGTGGTCGCCTCGCCAACGCTGGCAGCCGGACAGACGTCGCTGGTGACCATCACCTTTTCCGAGGCAATAACCGGTTTCGACAACAGTGACCTGAGCGTGCCCAACGGCACCCTGACCGCCGTCAGCAGCAGTGACGGCGGTATCACCTGGACCGCCACCTTCACGCCCACCACCGGCGTTCACGACACCACCAACCTCATCACCCTGAACAACAGTGGCGTGGCCGACCTGGCCGGCAATGCGGGCAGCGGAATCACCAATTCCGGTAACTTCACCATCGACACTGTGCGTCCGACCGCGACTATCGTGGTGGCCGACAACGCGCTGAAAATCGGCGAAACCTCACTGGTGACCATCACCTTCTCCGAGGCGGTGAGCGGCTTCAGCAACGCTGACCTGACGATTACCAACGGCACGCTGACCGCGGTCAGCAGCAGCGATGGCGGCGTGACCTGGACGGCGACCTTTACCCCGAGCAACGCCATTAACGACGCCACGAACCTGATCACCCTGGACAATACCGGCGTGCAGAATGGTTCCGGCAACGTCGGTTCAGGCAGCACCGATTCGAACAACTACGCCATCGACACCGTGCGCCCGACCGCCACCATCGTGGTGACGGACACTGCGTTGGCTATCGGCGAAACCTCACTGGTGACCATCACCTTCTCCGAGGCAGTGACCGGCTTCACTAACGCCGACCTGACCATTGCCAACGGCACGCTGACCGCCGTGAGCAGCAGTGATGGCGGCATCACCTGGACGGCGACCTTTACTCCGAGCGCCAGCACCTCCGACGCCACTAACCTGATCACCCTGGACAACACCGGCGTCACCGACCTGGCCGGTAATGCCGGGAGCGGCACCACCGACTCGAACAACTTCGCCATCGACACCCAGCGTCCGACCGCGACCATCGTGGTGGCCGACAATGCGCTGAAGGTCGGCGACACTTCGCTGGTGACCATCACCTTCAGCGAAGCGGTGAGCGGCTTCAGCAACGCCGACCTGACGATCCCCAACGGCGCCCTGACCGCGGTCAGCAGCAGTGATGGCGGTATCACCTGGACGGCCACATTCACCCCGACTGCGGGCATCAACGATACGACCAACCTGATCACCCTGGCCAACGCCGGCGTGGCTGACCTGGCCGGCAATGCGGGTAGCGGCACCACCGACTCGGGCAACTTCACTATCGACACCGTGCGCCCGACCGCGACCATCGTGGTGGCCGACAATGCGCTGAAGGTCGGCGACACTTCGCTGGTGACCATCACCTTCAGCGAGGCGGTCAGCGGTTTCACCAATGCCGACCTGACCATTGCCAACGGTACGTTGAGCGCGGTCAGTTCAAGCGATGGCGGCATTACCTGGACGGCGACCTTCACCCCGACGGCCAGTATCACCGACACCACCAACCTGATCACCCTGGACAACTCCGGGGTGCAGAACGGTTCCGGCAACGTCGGCGTGGGGACCACTGATTCGAACAATTACGCCATCGATACGCAACGTCCAACCGCAAGCATCGTGGTGGCCAACCCGCTGCTGGGCATTGGCCAGACCTCGCAGGTGACCATCACCTTCAGTGAGGTGGTCAGTGGTTTCGACCTGTCCGACCTCAGCGTGGCCAATGGCACACTGTCCAATCTGCTGAGCAGCGACGGCGGCAAGACCTGGACGGCGACTCTGACGTCGACCGCCACTATCAACGATGCCACCAACCAGATCGTGCTCGACACCGCCAATGTGGTGGATGCCGCTGGTAACGCTGGCAGTACCATTACCCTGTCCAACAACTACGTGCTCGACGCCGACCGGCCCACCGGGACCATCGTCGTCGCCAAGTCGCTCCTGGGCATCGGCCAGACCTCGCAGGTGACCATCACCTTCAGCGAAGCGGTGACCGGTTTTGATCTGTCCGACCTGAGCGTGACCAACGGTGCACTGTCCAACCTGGCCAGCAGTGACGGTGGCAAGACCTGGACCGCGACGTTCACACCGACTGCAAACGTGACTGACGCGACCAACCTGATTGTGCTCGACAACAGCAACGTGACCGACACGGCAGGCAATGCCGGGACGGGACTGGCCATCTCCAACAACTATGCGCTGGACAGTGATCGCCCCACAGCAACCATCGTCATCGACAACCCGAACCTGGGCATCGGCCAGACCTCGCAGGTGACTTTCACCTTCAGCGAAGCGGTGCAGCATTTCGATTTGTCCGACATCAGCGTGGCCAATGGCACCCTCACCAACCTGAGCAGCAGCAACGGCGGCAAGACCTGGACCGCCACCCTGACCCCGACGGCCAACATCAACGATGCGACCAACTTCATCGGGCTGGACAGCAGCAATGTGACGGACCGCGCGGGGAACGCGGGCACGGGCGTCGCGATCTCCAACAACTTCGTAATCAACACGGAGCCTGCAGCGCCCCCACCGGCCGTGGTGATCTCTTTCAGCGATCCGCAGTTCCGGATCAGCAATCCGACACCGCCGCAAAGTAATCCGAACGTGCCGTTGCAGCCGATTATCTTCACGCCGCCGACCGGCAATCTCGCTTCACCGCTGACCTTTGCACCGCTGTTCGAACAACGGGTACTGGGCGATGGCATTCGCCCACTGGGGGATATTTTCATCAATCGCGGCGCACTGAGCACAAGCTTTATCGCTCAGGTGTTCAGTAGCAGCGACAGCGGCGGTGAAGGTTCCGGCCACGGCTTCCTGGGTTTTGGTGGCGGTGATGGCGGGGTGTTTGGTGTCAGCACGCTGTCGAGTCTGTTCAGCCACGAATCGAGCAGTGGCGACAGTTCGCTCAACGGGTTCGGCGACAGATCGATCCAGCGCAGCGGCGATGCTGCTCAGGGGCTGCACGGTGTATTCGGGGCATTGACCCTGGGCGAGCAACTTCAACAACTTGAAAACACTGAAAAGCAGCAGATCAAGGCACTGGCAGCAGCGCTGCAACAGGTCGGCATCAGCGAAATGCAGGCCTGAATAAAAAAACTTAAATTTATGCAGCACCCAGGGATGGTCCAAGGATGAAAAAAAGTCAGAAATTATTCGGTGCCAGCTTGCTGGCACTGGCAGTCAGTGGATGTGCGGTGACCAGTGAGCCGATTGAACGCAGCGTCAGCGAGCAGCGCGCCAAAAGCGATTTGGCGAGCATGTACAGGGATCAGGAGCCCCTCAGCGGCCCATTGACGTTGCACCAGGCCATGGCTCGAGCGGTGAAATACAACCTTGAAGGCCGGTTGAAAATCATGGAAGAAGCGTTGGCCAAGCGCCAACTCGACCTTGCCAGCTTCGACATGCTGCCGCGCATGGCCCTGGACGCCGGTTACGTGGGGCGCAACAACACCAGCGGCTCCAGCAGCCAGAGCGTGAGCACCGGCGCCCAATCCCTGGAACCATCGACCTCTCAGGACCGCGACCGCAGAGTCGCCGACCTGACCATGGTGTGGAACGTCCTCGACTTCGGTGTCAGCTATATCAACGCCAAGCAACAGGGCGATCAACGGCTGATCGTTCAGGAGCGTCGGCGCAAGGTCGTCAACACCATCGTTCAGGACGTGCGCTCGGCCTATTGGCGGGCGGTGGCCGCTGAACGCTTGCTCAAGCAGATCGACAGCCTGATGGCGCGGGTCGATGCAGCACGCGACAACAGTCAGAGCATGAGCGAGCAGCGCATCGGTGACCCGGTGCAGGCGTTGGGATACCAGCGTTCGTTGATCGAAGCCACGCGCCAGCTCGAAGAGCAGCGGCGGGCACTGTCGTTGGCGAAAACCGAACTGGCGACCCTGATCAACCTGCCCATGGGCACCGACTTGACGCTGGCGACGCCGGAGGACTACCCGATTCCGGAACTCAAGGTCGGCATGGACAGCCTTGAGCAAGAGGCCCTGGCCAGCCGTCCGGAACTGCGCGAGCAGGATTATCAGGCGCGCATCAGCGCCGCTGAAACCCGTAAAGCCATGCTGCGGCTGCTGCCGGGGCTGGAGTTCTCCGCCGGCGGGCATTACGACAGCAACTCGTTCCTGGTCAACGACAAGTGGGCCGACTACGGGGTTAAAGTCACCTGGAACCTGTTCAACGTGATCTCCGCCCCGGCGGCCATTGACGTTGCCAAGGCCGGCGAAGAAGTGGCCAAGGCGCGCCGTCAGGCAATGTCGATCGCGGTGCTCGCGCAACTCTACGTGGCTAATGCCAACTACCGCGAAGCGCTGCGTCAGTTCCAGACCAACCAGCAGCTGTCGAACATTGACGGGCAGATTCTTGGCCAGTTACGTAACCGCCATCAAGCTGCGGGTATCGGCGAGCTGGATCTGATCCAGGGCGAACTGAACACTTTGCAAGCCGACCTGCGTCGCGACCTGTCGTATGCCGATTTGCGTAACGCGTACGGGCAGATCTTCGCCAGCGCCGGGCTCGACCCGCTGCCGGATCAGGTGCAATCGACCCAAGTGCAATCGATCGCCACGGCACTGGCCAGCCGCGAGGACGCGTGGGCCGCTGGCAACATCACGGTGCCGCCAGCGCATGTCCAGACCAAGTAACCGGCTGGCCCGACGGTCAGCGTCAGTCGGGTACAGCGACAGGGTCGATGACGCGCGCGGCGTTTTCCCAACTTCCGGTGACGGTGCATCTACGCGTATAGTCAAATCGTGCCAGCATGAGCCATCAACGCGACTGGGCTCATCGCTGGCCGGAATTACTTCTACCCCCTCTGATGTGTTCCTCGAGTCCTTGAAGATGTATAAAAACCTGACTGCGGTACCGCACGCGCTGAGCGCGTCGGACCGCAAAGCGCATTATGGCCACTGCGGTGCGGTATTGTGGCTGACCGGACTGTCCGCTTCGGGTAAGTCCTCCTTGGCCATGGCGTTGGAAGTCGCTCTGATGAAGCTGGGCTATTCCTGTTACGTGCTGGATGGCGACAATGTGCGCAAAGGCCTGAATGCGAACCTCGGCTTCAGCGCCATAGACCGAACCGAGAACATCCGCCGCGTCGGCGAGACCGCGGCCTTGTTTGCCGATGCCGGTCTGATCTGCATTACCGCGTTCATCTCACCCTACCGCGAGGATCGCGCACGGGCACGTGATGCAATCGGCCCGATGTTCCATGAAATTCATATCGCCGCCGACCTTGCGACCTGCGAAGCCCGTGACCCCAAGGGGTTGTACAAGAAGGCCCACGCCGGCGAGCTGCTGGAGTTCACCGGTGTCAGCGCTCCGTACGAAGTGCCGGAACATCCCGAACTGGCCCTTGATACGAGCCATGAGCCGATCACGACGAGTCTGCACAAGCTAGTCAGTTATGTAACCCGCCATATTCCTCTTGGCGAGCCATCAGCTTCTTAAAACAGGCTGAACTGGCAAGGGTTCATGTGGAGATCGTCAAGCTGATGGCTGAGCAGCGCACGGGCGGCGGGTTAAACACAGGCTGCGGGACCTGGCGCGGTTCGGCGAGATGCTGCGCAATGATGGCAGCCAGCAATTCAGCTAACGACCCCGTAACGTTGCCGGCGTTTGACGCGTTGGCTCAGTATTTATCCAGGTTGCCTTGAGGCCAGTTGAGGTCAGTCAGAAACAGGCCATTCGTCGGGCGTGCAGGCAACTGAATTACAAGTCCAGTAATGACCGGCTAGTCTCAGAATCTTGGTGGTCGATATTTTTCAGGCAAATTGGGCTTGCCGGTATCGATCCCGCTTTTGAGAGGGGCGAAATATGGCTGATCCGTATATCGAAGACGATGGGGCAGAATTTCCGATCAACAATTGCGTGCAGTGTGGCCAGACCGAATATGTGGTGGGCTTTGGTGATGATGAGGCCAAGCTCGGCAAGATGAAATCCAAGGCGCCCCAAGGGCCGAAGGCGAAATTTTTACCCAAGGTAGCGGCTCCTGTGAGGAAGTAATTCATCACCAGACCAACCCCGCCATCGAGCGGGGTTTTTCAAGCCTGAAGGATGTGTGACTGGACTTGTTGAACGTCGCAACTTTCACAAACTTTTCACACCGCGCTACGTAGGCTCAACTCATCCGTTAGAAAGCAACACCTGGCCCGTTCCCCAGCGGGCTTTTTTTTGCCTGTCATAAAACCTTTTCCAAAAAAACTGTCCAATCGACGCCAATAGTGAGGCGGCGACGGATTTTTGTGGACGCTACCTCCTCTGGAGCATTTAATCCCCGGCCTTTTTGTTTCTCTTTTTTTGAGGTTTACGTCATGCGTTTAACACTGCCCGCTCTGGTTTTGGGGCTTTTGGTTGCTCAAGGTGCGATGGCTGCTAGCGACGGCACTGCCGCGGTCGGTGGCGGTCTGGGTGGCGCATTGGGTAATGTGGTTGGCCAGAAAATGGGCGGCAGCACCGGTGCGGCAATCGGCGCTGGCGTGGCGGGCGCGGCGGGCAGTGCTGTTACAGCACGTAAAGGCAGCCGCACTAAAGCAGCCATTGGTGGCGGTGTCGGCGCGGCCGGTGGTTCGATCATCGGTAACAGCCTGGGCGGCAAGACCGGTTCCACCATTGGCGCAGGCTTGGGTGGCGCATTGGGTGGCGGTGTAGGTAGCAACCTGGCCAAAGGTCACAAGGGTCACTGATTCTGATTGATCGGCTTAGCGGGGCTGGGTTGATGTACCTGGGGCTTTGCTTGGGTGTATATCCGTTTTTTGGGTAACGGCGGCTATGGGTTCCGCCCTTACGGCGGGTCACTTTGAAAAGCCTGTGCGGCCCAACCCAACCAAACGCTTCTGCCCCTTTCGTTCGGTGCCTCGCTCCGGTCCTGCTCCGTGGGCCCGGAGTGAGGGCATGCCGAGCCTAGGCGAGGCACCGAATGGAGGGGCACAGCCTTTTGGTTCCTTTTTGGCGTTTGAAAAAGGGACTCGCTGTAAAAGCGAAACCGCCAGCAGCCGCTACCAAAGAAATGGATATGCCCCCAACCCCAGCCCCAAGCTTTCTTAAGTAAACAGCATTGCTACGTGATGCCATGCATTTTGGTTAATGAACGTTTCCATCTCCAGCGCCTCGAACCCATATACCCCAATAAAAAAGCGAGGCACACCATGACATCGGAAGCCAACGGCAAGACAGTTAAAAGTTTAAGTGCTCAACGTTTGACGTTGTCCGCGTTTATTTTTGGACTTTTGGTCGCTCAGGGCGCGATGGCGGCCGGTGACGGCACCGCCGCAGTGGGCGGTGGTATTGGTGGTGCGCTGGGTAACGTGGTGGGCAGACAAATGGGCGGCAGCACGGGTGCAGCAATTGGCGCCGGGGTGGGCGGTGCGGCCGGCAGTGCAGTGGGTGCGAAAAAGGGCAGTCGCACAGAAGCGGCGGTGGGTGGTGGGTTAGGCTCGGCGGGTGGCTCGGTGATCGGCAATAGCCTCGGCGGCTCAACCGGTTCTACCATTGGCGCAGGCCTGGGTGGCGCGGCGGGTGGCGCGGTCGGCAGCAACCTGGGCAGTGACAACGACGGCTCCCATTCCGGTGGTGGCCACAAACATAAGCACAAAAATAAAAATCATTGACTCGACATCGACGGATTACAGAAACCCGGCCCGGCGCCGGGTTTTTCGTATCTGTCCATAGGCGGTCGGAACGTTTGGCCGCGGGTCGCCTCGAACGTGATACATCCCTGAATGTTGTGAGGCATGCCATGACTCCAGAAACCAAAGGCAAGGAAGAACAAGGCCCGAGCGAACCTCCATTCATCAACGACCCCGGCAACGAAGATCCGGGTTCATTGATGGACGACGCGACTGTGCCGCTCAATGACTCGGATGACGCAGGCGACGTTGGAAACATCGAGCATGAAGAGGAAGAACAAGACGATGAAGATTGATCTGATGAGGGGGCAGGTCGACCGATCGTCTCTTTGATCGAACGCTCGCCTGATTGGGGCCTCGAACTTTCAAGGTCTGCTTTTCAGGCCTTTCGAGAGGTGCTTATGAACGCTGATCCGAAAGACGCCGACATCGATGACACCCCTGAATACCCGCTGCCGTCACCTACCAATTCGTTGAGTCGGGATCAACGTCCGCCGGATGATGACACTGCGGTGGAGCAGGTGCCGGATGATGATGTGAAGCGGGGGGATGTTGAGGCGGATCCGGATGATCCGGATATTGCTGGGGATGATTGTTCGGGGGAGCCGAGTTGAAAGCCACTCCATCGTAAATTGCCGCTCGTTGAATGCGCGGCAATTTTCTACAGTAATTGATGCTATTTTTTCTAATGCTTGAAAGGCGGCCTATTAGTTTTATTATTGGTATTAATTTTATTTTGGTGTTAATGATTTTAACCAATTTATATAGAACTCGTTCTGTTCTTTCGGTGTTTTTGAAATATTACTTTCTTCATAATCAAATATATGAACTATATCGTCGAATGTTGCGGATTTTTCCATGGTTAATTCGTATGCAACCATTCCACGACCCATCTGGGAGCACATCCTTGAGGGGAAAACATTTAATTTAGCCCCTTTGCATAGAAATTTTATTTCAGAGAATTCTTTTCTTATTTTTGCAAGACACAAAAATAAATCGTGATCTGTATAGATTTTTCGGAAACCGCTTTCCCTCAAAAAGCTCAGTCGAGATTCTCTCCGATTAATTTCAATCCTAGCGGTTTCAATTGATCTCCCTGTATCCAGTTTGATTTCGTATGTTTTCATATTTTATCAATTGTTATCTTTTCTGATTGACTCTAGCCAGCGGAAAAAATATTCCTTCTGTAGCTTTGGGTCATTGATTATATCTTTGTCGTCATAGTCGAATATATTAACAAGATTTTTTCTTGTTGCACGGACACCTAGTTCGTGTTCGTATGCCATTATTCCGGATGTCATTTGCGATGACATGCTAGAGGGACGTACGTTGATTTTTGCCCCTTTACAAAGGAATTTTATTTCAGGTAGCTCTTTGATTATTTTTCCTAGACATTCATAGATGTCTAGACCAGTGAATACCTTTGTCCAGCCGCTTTCGAGTGTCAGGTGTATGGCCGGCGTACGCTCGTCGTAATCCAATACAGCGGCTTCTGGTTTACCATCTACTAATATGGGGATTTTCTTAATTGTCATTGACCAAGTTCCTTGCCGGGTTCGGAATCGAGTATCCCATAAAGCTACCATCCTTTTTTAGAGGGGTGGCACCTAGGATGTCTTCACGTTTTACTCTGTTGGGTATTGCTATCTCATACTCGTAACTATAGGGGATGTCGTCTGGATGTAATACTTTGTTAACATCGTGACCATTGATTTTTTTTAATGTGTACAAGTAGCCCTTTTGGGTTCTGTATCTCGTGCCGAAATCAATGCCAACCTCTCGATCAGTGGAGGTGCTAACAAAGTTGCTTGGCGGATTACGGTTGTCCCAGACATGAAGCAACAGATCTGTACTTTCACCTAAGCTTTCGAAGCCGGTGTTAAAAATTTCATCCGGTTGACGAAGATCTCCACGGTAAAGATAGTCGATTTCTCCTTTCGGAGATGGAAGAGCAACACCCCCCTCATCAACCCCAACCTTCCCAGCCGGATCCCCATCCCCCGGCCTCTTACACCCACCCACCCCCGGACAATCACTCAACCCCAACGGATCAACCCACCCAGTCGGGTTCAGCGCGTACCGGTACGCATTCAATCCACCCGCCAGCTTGACCGGGTCCTGCGTCAGGTACCGTCCAACCTCCGGATTGTAGTAACGATGCCGGTTGTAATGCAGTCCCGTCTCCGCATCGAAGTACTGCCCTTGGAAGCGCAGTGGCTGATCAAGTACTTGACAGGTGTCGCGGTTGAGGCGGGTGAGGCGGCCGTAGGCGGTGTATTGGGCGGCCCAGACGATGTCGCCGCTGTAGTCGGTGAGTTCCTGGGGGGTGCCGAGGTGGTCGAGTTGGTAGTAAAACGGGCACGCCTTGCGCGGGCCTTTGCCGTCGAGCATGGCCAGAGGGCGGAAGGTACCGGGTTCGTAGAGGTAACTGCGGTAGTGCTCGTGACTGCTTTCGGCGACGAGGCGGTCGCCCTGCCAGAAGAATTCGGTGGTTTTGCCGTCGACGGTTTTGCTGATGCGGCGGCCGAAGGCGTCGTAGCGGTAGCTTGCCTGGCTGCCGTTGGGCAGGGTGGCGCCGATCAGCCGATGCTGGCAGTCGTAACGGTATTCGGTGACGAGTTTTTGGGCGGTGCCGCGCCGTTCGCGAATCAGGTTGCCGAAGGCGTCGTAGTCGTAGTGCCGATCGCCTTGCATCAGCAGGCGGTTGCCGTTAATGGTGGTCGGGCCCGGACGATCCTGCATCAGCAGGTTGCCGGTCGGGTCGTGGGCGAAGGTTTCCGGTTGGTGATCGCGGGAGTGGTGGACGCGGATCAGGCGACCGAGAGGGTCGTATTGGTAGTTGCGTTGGCCGAGTCGCGTGTCGGCAATATGTTCGAGGCTGCCGTTGGCGCTGTAGGCATAGTCGCGGCGATACAGCGATTGTCGGTTTTGTCTGACGTTGTGGGCGTTCAGGCGACCCTGGTCGTCGTACTGGTAGTCACTGAGCAACAGGCCTTGTTGGCGGTTTTGTTCGCGGCCGGCGAGAAAGGTATGCGACGTCAGTCGGGCGCCATTCAGGTCGATGGCGATAAGGGCGCCGCCCTTGGCGTGCCGGTAATCGAGTTTGCTGTTGTCCGGCAAGCGCACATGGTTGAGCTGGCCACAGGCATCGTAGCGGTAACGCAAGGTGCCCCAGCCCTGATGCTCGGTGATCAGGCGATCCTGGGTGTCGTATTCGAATTCCAGTGGATGGTCGTGGCCATCATCGACATTAACCAGTCGGCTGAGGCTGTCGTAGCGATATTCGACGTTAACGCCATCGGGCAGGGTTTTAACCAGCAGGCGTCCCGCAGAATCACGTTGATAGGCGGTAATCAGCTGCGACCCATCGTCGCCGAACTCGGTTTTTCCCAGCAGATGACCATTGAGGTCATAGGCATACGCAGTGCGTCGGCCATCGAAGCCGGTTTCCTGTCGGATCAATCCATTTGGCGTGTAGTCCAGCTGATATTTTTCGCCGGATTCATTTTCGATCTCGGTCAGTCGAAGCTGGGCGTTGTCGTAGCGATAACGCAGTTGCGTGCCATCGGGATTGATCCGGCGACTGACGAGGTGCAGTTCATCCGCGTACTCAAAGCGGGTAACGCGGCCCAGTTCATCGCGTTCGGCGGTGATCTTGCCGTAGGCGTTGTAGCTGAAGGCGCGGCTGGCACCGGTGGGCAAAATCGTCTGGATCAGCCGTCCGACGGCGTCCCATTGGTACTGGAAAACGGCACCGTATTCGTCCTGACGGGTAATCAGCCGTCCCAAAACATCGTAGGAAAAACGCCGTTGACCGCCGTCCGGCAAGGTTTCTTCGATCCATTGGCCCAACCCGTTCCAGACGAAGGTGTGGCGGCTGTTGTCCGGGTGGCGGATCGACAGCAAACGCCCTTGGGCATCGTAGTAGTAATGGGTGACGTGCCCCTCGGGATCGATTGCCTCGATCACCTGACCCTGGGCATTTCGTTGATACTTCCACACTGCTTTGCCGCGATACCGCGCCAGTAGGAAACCGTTGCGATATTCGTAGGACGTCGACTCGCCTTCGGGCGGAATCAGAGCGGTCAGTCGTCCGATCTCGTCGTAGTGGTATTGGGTAATCGCCCCCAGCGGACTCTGTTCGGCAATCAACCGGCCCTTGTCGTCGTAGGCCTTGCGGTGTTCTGCACCATTGGGCTCGACCCGCCGCACCAGCCGCGCCTGATCGTCGTGCTGGTAAACCTCCTCGCTGCCATCGGCGTGTTTAACAACAACACTGCCCTTGTCATCCCAGGCGTAGGAAGTGTCCATTTGAGAAAACGACGCCCAGTGCCGGACGCATCTCGCGGCTTTGCCAGACCGTTCCCACTCCCAATAAAAACTGGCCCCGCCGGCCAGCTGTCGTTGAAGAATGACGTGCTGGTTGTCGTAGTCGTAGCGTTCGTTTTCGCCCGCTGCATTGGTCGCTTCGACCAAGCGATGGCAAGCGTCATAGCGGTAGGTAACCAGTGTTTGCTCGGTTCGCCAGGCCTCTTCCAGCGTGTCAGCCGGCTGAAAGCTCTGATAGTCGACGGCGACTATCTGTCGGCGCTCGTAGCGCAACCTCAGCGCACGCCCTGCGCCGTTGTCGAGGCGTTGAATCCTGTCAGCGGAATCCCTTTGCACCGTAAGCCGGTTGCCGAAGGCATCGCTGATTGCCGTCAGCCGTCCCGTGCGAAAGTGGTAAAACCGCGCGGTCTCGCCCGTCATGGCGAGGATCAGTTCCTCAGGCTCTCCCCCGAGATAAATCGCTGCCCGCGACAGGCTGTTGTGAATCGTCGGGCGCTCGACACTGGGGAGAGGGAAGGTCGTACGGCGGTTCTCGTGATCGATCCAGATGACGGAATCGCCATTGATTTCCAGCCGATGCGCGAGGGAATGACTCCAGCCGAACCCGAGGCCACCATCAATCTCCGTCGCACTGGTGCGGTAGAGCCGGGTAAAGTCGAAGGGCAAAATCCCGTCCAGCGAACCATCGGTCAGTGTCAGCAGTTCTTCGCCGGTGACCATCGATACCGGGCAGCCGCTGGTACAGGTCAGCGGTGCGCAATCGGCGCTGTCGCCATTGGGGTTTTTCGCCTGGTCCGAGGCATCGTCGCGATGTTCCTGCCGCCCCAGGCGGGTCTGGGGTTCAGATTTGGTGCGAGCGATGGCAAGCGGATTTTTCAGTCGCACGGCCGGTGAGTCAGCGGCGGTGATTTGCAACGGAATGACAGGCGCAGGTTTGTGCGGTGCATGTCTGGCATTGACCATCAACGGCTTGAGCGCGGCAGCGTGATCGGTCAGGTCAGTCCTTGCCGTCAGTTCGGCCAAGCGCGAACCCGCACCCGCCAGCCATTGCCGGGCTCGCACGGACGTGATCTTGCTCAGCACTTTGGCGCTCATGCCGAGCTTCAAACCCATAGGGCCGGTGAGGCACACCAGCAGGAAGCTGATCAGTATTTCTGTGCGAATTTGCGCGACGACTTCGGCGATGTATTGCGGCGGCAGCATGTTCAGCCAGCTGGTGAACGCCGCGAGATGAATGAACATCAAGGGTTCGTCGCTTAACATCAGCAACACATTGGCGATGGCTTCAGACGAAGCGTTCAACAATGACTCAAGTTCGGCCTCGGTCAGGTACTCAAGGAGTTTTTCGCTGTTGGCTTGCAGGTCCGACACCAGGGCATAAACCTGCTTCACGTCATCCCACACACCGTGCAGCGACTTCTCGACACCCCGCCAGTCGGCCTGTTGCAGCATGCGGTAGCGATCAGTAAAACCGGCCCCGGCGAAGTCGGCCCATGAAGGTTCGAATTCGCTCGTCCACTCGTGACGCAGCCAGCCTTCCAGGTGGCTGATGACGCCTTGATACGAGGCATAGAGCGCTTTGACGTGATCAGTGGAAACGTCAGGAAAGAAGGTGATGCGATAACGCAGGTTGCGCTCGCAATCGGAGATTTCCAGAATGCCGCCGGGGCCGATCTCGTGATACCTCGGCTCGCCAAACGTCTGAGTACCCGCCACGTCGGAAATCAACGGTTCGAGCATCACCGGCGTATTGCCAATCGGTACAAACCGCGCAGCGTCGAACATGTGCACCAACGTCAGCGGTCCGCTGGCCGGGCATGAGGTGACGGTCGAGCTCACAGGTGTGGTGGAGTTTTTGGGCGCGATAAGCCGGACTTCATTGCCGACCTTGAACACTTGCTCGATATTCAGCGCCGTGCCCGTCCAGAAGCTTTCAGCCCAGGCATCGTAGTCATTGAGGCAGAGTCGAAAGTCACGGAGCAGCGCTTCAACATCCGGCTGCTCGGGGTTCATGGCTGCGACCACCAGCAGTCCGATGGCATTGTTCAAGGCCAGGACCTTGTCAGGAACGAACATTCGCAGCCCCTCGCGCGGATCAATTTTGAACGCGAGACTGTGCGGGGGATCAGCAAGGAAAGAAGTCGGGAAAGGTGGTATTTGGTGTAGGGCGAATCGCTAAATCCTGGTTGGCGTCGGGCACTGGCCGTTGCTCTATGCCAGCCGTGCTCGCTATGCTGCTGAAACCTTTAATCGATCACGGAGCTGGCCGTACTTGAGCCGCCCGGGATGTCATTAAAAACGGATCAGATGCGATGAGTGCACCGCTGAAAGAAATCGGCCCGATCAAGGCTGTGATTTTCGATATGGACGGCTTGCTGCTGGACACCGAAGGTATTTACACCGAGGTCACGTCCATCATCGCCGAGCGTTACGGGCGGACGTTCGACTGGAGCGTCAAACAGAACATCATTGGCCGTGGCGCGGAGGATTTGGCGCGTTATGTGGTCGAGGCGCTGGACCTGCCGATGACCGCCGAAGAGTTTCTGGTTATCCGCGAGCCGCTGATGCGTGAGCGTTTTCCTACCGCGCTGGCGATGCCCGGCGCCGAGGAGCTGGTTCGGCATTTGAAGGCCCACAATATTCCGATTGCAGTGGGTACCAGTTCTTCGCGCCAGTCGTTCGGCCAGAAAACCACCTTGCACCGTGACTGGTTTGCGCTGTTCGACTTCATCGTTACCGCCGATGACCCGCAAGTCACCGCTGCCAAACCGGCGCCGGATATTTTCCTCACGGCGGCGCGACGCTTGGGCGTTGCGCCCGAAGATTGCCTGGTGTTCGAGGATTCGCCGTTTGGCGTCACCGCGGCGAAAGCGGCGGGGATGACGGCGATTGCCATTCCCGACGCGGCCATGGCCGACGAAAAATACGCACACGCCGATGGCATTCTTCGTACGCTGAAAGCGTTCAAACCGAGCGCTTGTGGGTTACCGGCGCTCGAATGGACCTGACGACGGGAAATGTGGGAGCGAGCTTGCTCGCGATGGCGGTCTGTCAGTCACATCATTGCTGGATGTGCCACCGTCATCGCGAGCAAGCTCGCTCCCACATTTGATTTGCGTTTGGCTGATCCGTATCAGGCGCCGAAACCACCGTCGATGGTCAGGCTCGCACCGGTGATATAACCGGCTTGCGGGCCGACGAGGTAGGCGACGAAGCTGGCGATTTCTTCTGCTTTGCCATAACGACCCACGGCCATTAACGGGATCAGGCTGTCGGCGAAGTCACCGTGGGCCGGGTTCATGTCGGTGTCGACCGGGCCCGGTTGCACGTTGTTGATGGTGATGCCACGCGGGCCGAGGTCGCGGGCCAGACCTTTGGTCAAGCCGACCAGCGCTGATTTGCTCATGGCGTAGGGACCACCACCGGCGAAGGGCATGCGGTCGGCGTTGGTGCTGCCGATGTTAATGATGCGGCCACCTTCGGTCATGTGTTTGGCGGCGGCCTGCGTGGCGATGAACACGCTGCGCACGTTGATGGCGAGGGTTTGATCGAAGTCTTCGAGTGTGAAGTCCTCAAGCGGTGCCACCGCCAGCACGCCAGCGTTGTTGACCAGGATGTCCAGGCGACCGAAGGCTTCAACGGTTGCGGTTACGGCGCTGCGAATGGCCTCGGCGTCGGCACTGTCAGCCTTGATGGCGAGCGCTTTGCCGCCGCTACCGGTGATGCTGTTTTGCAGTTCTTCGGCTTTGGCTGTGGAACTGACGTAGGTGAAGGCAACAGCCGCGCCTTCTTCGGCCAGGCGTTTGACAATGGCTGCGCCGATGCCGCGAGACCCGCCTTGAATCAAAGCCACTTTGCCGCTGAGGTTCTGAGTAGTCATATCGATCTCCAACGTCCCGAGGCGAGATGCCTCGGTTGATGGAGCCTAGTATCGATTCAGGATTACAGGCTGTGTAGCCGGTAATTGCGATAGTCTGTGTAAACCAAAAGTTTATAGTCGTGCCTATGGAAACCTTCAGCAGTATCGAATGCTTTGTACGTAGCGCCGAGGTCGGCAGTTTCGCCGAAGCCGCGCGCCGCCTGAGCCTGACCCCGGCGGCAGTGGGCAAGAGCGTCGCCAAGCTTGAGGCGCGACTTGGCGTGCGCTTGTTCCAGCGCAGCACTCGGAGCCTGACACTTACGGAAGCCGGCCATCTGTTTCTCGGCGAAGTCAGCGCCAGCCTGCACACGATCCAGAACGCAGTGGCCAACCTCGCCAGCGCCGAAGGACGCCCGGCGGGCACGTTGAAAGTCAGCATGGGCACGGTGTTTGGGCGCCTCTACATCGTGCCGTTGCTCGGGGAGTTTCTGCGGCGCTTTCCGGCGATCAATCCTGATTGGCATTTCGATAACCGCCAGGTCGACCTGATCGCTCAAGGTTTCGATGCGGCGATTGGTGGCGGATTCGAACTGCCTCCGGGCGTGGTGGCGCGCAAGCTGACGCCGGCGCATCGGGTGTTGGTGGCGTCAGCCGACTATTTGGCGGAGCGGGAGCCGATCGTTGAGCCTGACCATCTCAAACTTCATGACGGGATTCTGATTCGGTCACCGCAGACCGGTCGCGTTCGATCCTGGCAGTTGACCAGTCGCACTCAGCAACACAGCCCGTTGACGCTAAAGGCGCGGATGACCATGAGTGATTCGGAAGCGGCTTGCGCGACGGCGGTCCAGGGTTTGGGGATTGCGCTGGTGAGCATGCCGTTCGCAGTCAGTTATCTGGAGGCGGGGACACTGCAGCGAGTGTTGCCGGACTGGTATGTCGACGATGGCAACATTTCTATCTATTACTCGGAGCACAAATTGTTGCCAGGCAAGACCCGGGCGTTTGTGGATTTCGTCATCGAGCAGTTTGCGGAGCGGGGGTTGGGGCAGCGGTTTAGTGCGGTTTGAGCCAGATTTTGGACCGCGTTATCGTTCTTCGCGAGCAGGCTCCCACAGGGGATTTGTGAGCGACACAAATCAACTGTAGGAGCGAGCTTGCTCGCGATAAGCCCGAGAACGCAGCGGGGGTGTCAGGACTGCCGCGTTATCGTTGACTACAGCTACAGGGAATTACATTAAACCGGCGATTACGCTTTCGATTTGCTGATGATATTCCCTGCATGCAACCCGCATTCTTTCTGCGTCGCTTCTTCCCACCACCAACGGCCTTCACGCTCGTGCTGGTTCGGCAACACCGGGCGGGTGCAGGGCTCGCAGCCAATGCTGATGAAACCGCGCTCATGCAGGCTGTTGTAGGGCAGCTCAAGCATGCGGATGTAACCCCAGATCTCCTCGCTGGTCATTTGCGCCAACGGGTTGAATTTGTACAGGGTGCGTTCCGGGGTGGAGAACGCGGTGTCGATTTCCAGTACTGCAACGGCGCTGCGAGTGCCAGGGCTCTGGTCCCGGCGTTGGCCGGTGGCCCATGCGGTTACCCCGGACAGTTTGCGACGCAGTGGCTCGATCTTGCGGATGCCGCAGCATTCGCCATGACCGTCCTTATAGAAACTGAACAGGCCCTTTTCCTTCACGAACGGTTCAAGTTTCGTGTGGTCCGGCGACACCAGTTCGATGTCGATCTTGTAGTGCTCGCGCACCTGATCGATAAAGCGATAGGTCTCGGGATGCAAGCGGCCGGTGTCGAGGCTGAACACCTTGACGTTCTTGTTCAGCTTCCAGGCCATGTCTACCAGCACCACATCCTCGGCGCCGCTGAAAGATATCCACAGGTCATCGCCAAACTCGGCAAACGCGAGTTTCAGGATGTCCTGGGCGGATTTGTTGGCATAGGTCGTGGCGAGTTCCACGACATCGAACGATGGGCTCATCAGGGCGGCTTCCTACAGGTCGTTGGCGCTGGGCGCTCTATATAGGCCAGATGGTAACAAAATCCTGCGGTCACTGGTGTGCCCTCTGCGTTGCGCAGGATGGCCTGAGTCGCTAGAGTTCGGCAGTCTTTTTGCTCGCTCGACTCAATAATCACTACAAATGGGAGTGTCTTGTGGAAATTGCCTGTCTGGATCTTGAAGGTGTGCTGGTCCCGGAAATCTGGATCGCCTTTGCCGAAAAAACCGGGATCGAATCCCTCAGGGCGACTACCCGGGACATTCCCGACTACGACGTGCTGATGAAGCAACGTTTGCGGATTCTCGACGAACACGGCCTGAAACTGACCGACATTCAGGAAGTGATTGCCACGCTCAAGCCACTCGATGGCGCCATCGAGTTCGTCCACTGGCTGCGTGAACGCTTTCAGGTGGTGATTCTGTCGGACACGTTCTACGAATTTTCCCAGCCGCTGATGCGTCAACTGGGCTTCCCGACCTTGCTCTGCCATCGTCTGATTACCGATGATTCGGGGCGGGTGACCAGCTATCAATTGCGTCAGAAAGATCCGAAGCGTCAGTCGGTATTGGCGTTCAAAAGCCTTTATTACCGGGTGATCGCGGCGGGGGATTCCTACAACGACACCACGATGCTGGGCGAGGCGGATGCAGGGATTTTGTTCCATGCGCCGGATAACGTGATTCGTGAGTTCCCGCAGTTTCCGGCGGTGCACGGCTTTGCGGAGTTGAAGCAGGAGTTTATCAAGGCTTCTAATCGGGCGTTGAGTTTGTAGTCGTTTTCGAGGACGCCTTCGCGGGCAAGCCTCGCTCCTACAGGGATCAGCGATCAATTGTAGGAGCGAGGCTTGCCCGCGAAGCTCTTAAAGGTTTTGCAGGGTATCGAGCAGCACCTTCACCTTGGTAATCGATTCCTGATACTCGGCCTGCCACTGCGAATCCGCCACGATCCCGCCACCGCCCCAGCAACACACCTGCCCATCCTTGACCAACAAGCTGCGAATCGCGATGGAACTGTCCATCTCGCCGCGCACGTCCAGGTACAGCAAGGAACCGCAGTACAACCCGCGCCGCGTCGGCTCCAGCTCATCAATAATCTGCATCGCCCGAATCTTTGGTGCTCCGGTGATCGATCCACCCGGAAAGCTGCCGGCGATCAGGTCCAGTGCATCGCGGTTATCCGCCAGTTCACCGGTCACGCTGCTCACCAGATGATGCACGTTCGGATAACTTTCCAGGCTGAACAATTCCGGCACCCGCACGGAACCGATGCGGCAGGTACGACCAAGGTCGTTGCGCAACAGGTCGACGATCATCAGGTTTTCTGCGCGATCCTTGGGGCTGGCCAGCAGTTCGGCGGCGTTCGCCGCATCTTCGGCGGCGTTCAGGCCCCGCGGGCGGGTGCCTTTGATCGGCCGGGTTTCCACGTGGCGTTCGCTGACTTTGACGAAACGCTCCGGCGACAGACTCAGTATGGCGCCGCCGTCAGGCAGGCTCTGGAAACCGGAAAACGGGGTCGGGCAGGCTGCCCGTAGCGCAACATACGCGGTCCACGGATCCCCTTGGCACTCGGCGCGGAAACGCTGGGCAAAGTTGACCTGATAGCAGTCACCAGCCTGGATGTACTGTTGAATACGCTCTAGCGCTTGTCGGTATTGATCAGCACTCAGGTCGGCGCTCATCGGGGCTTTCAGTTTGAAAGGTTCGAGCGGTTCAAGCGGTTCAAGCGCAGGCTGACTAAATAACGCGATCAGGCGCTGACGTTCGCTATCGATCAGTGACGGGTGGAACATCAACTGACTGGTCATCCGTTGGTGATCACTGATCAGTGCCCAATCGTACAGCCCGAAACGCGCATCAGGTAATTGCAGGTCATCGCGCGCCTGACTCGGCAGGTTTTCCAGATGCCGGCCGAAGTCGTAGCTCAGGTAACCGATCAGGCCACCGGCGAAGGGCAGGTCTAAAGGCGCAGACGCTTCACCGAGCCGTGTCAGATTGTCGCGAAGGCGCTGCAGGAAATCAGCACCACTTTCGTCAGGTAACACCGCCAGTTGTTCCAGCGGCCAGGCACTGAGCAAGTCATAGCGCCCACGCTCGGCACTTGGCCGGCCACTGTCGAGCAGCACGGCACCGGGGGCATGACGAATCGCCGCGAAGTACTCAGCGGGGTTGGCGCGATAGGGGAGCGGGTGAACAGAACAGGTCAGCATGGGCGGGGCAGATCAGCCATCGAGGCGGGGTGGCGATTGTAGTCTCCTCGGGGAATTGCTCCTAGAGGGGATGTCGGCAATTGGCAGATTGGGGGCAAGGTTGACAGATTTGGTGACTATTAGTCAGTCTTCGCGGGCAAGCCTCGCTCCTGCAGGTTACGCAGTCCTTGTAGGAGCGAGGCTTGCCCGCGAAGGCCGCGACTCAGTCTTGGATCAACCCTCAACCGCAGGAATATGCCCAAACATTTCCTGAACAAACTTGACCCGTTCCTGGGCCGTCTCGGTCATCCCGCGAGCCTTCAACTCTCCCAGTCGCGCTTCGACCGCGTGCGTACGCAACGTCAGCCCGCAATGATTGGCAATCTGAATGTTCAGTCCCGGCCGGGCATTTAGCTCAAGAATCAGCGGCCCTTTCTCCTGGTCCAGCACCATGTCGACACCGATGTAACCCAGTCCGCACAGCTCATAACAGCGCGCGGCGAGTTTCATGAAGCCGTCCCAGTACGGCAACTGCACGCCATCCACCGCGTTGGTGGTGTCCGGGTGTTTGTTGATGATGTTGTTCAGCCAGGTGCCGCGCAGGGTCAGGCCGGTGGCGAGGTCGACACCGACGCCGATGGCGCCCTGGTGCAGGTTGGCCTTGCCGCTGGACTGACGCGTCGGCAAGCGCAACATAGCCATCACCGGATAACCCATCAACACAATGATGCGAATGTCCGGCACGCCTTCATAGCTGATGCTCTTGAAGATCTGGTCCGGGATCACGCGGTATTCGATCAGCGCGCGGTCACGGTGACCGCCCAGGGAATAGAGACCGGTCAGGATGCTGGAAATCTGATGCTGGATTTCCTCATGGCTGATGATCCTGCCAGACACCGTGCGATAACGGCCCTCGAAGCGGTCGGCGATCACCAGGATACCGTCACCGCCTGCGCCCTGGGCCGGTTTGATCACGAAGTCGTTGCGCCCGCCGATGATCTCCTCGAGGTTGTCGATTTCCTTCTCGGTGGAAATCACGCCATACAATTCCGGGACATGGATCCCGGCGGCGATGGCGCGCTCCTTGGTGATGATCTTGTCATCGACGATCGGGTACAGACTGCGTTTGTTGTACTTGAGCACGTAGTCCGCGTTGCGCCGATTGATCCCCATGATGCCCTGGGCTTCCAGGGCCTTCCAGGTCTTCCAGAGACCGAACATCAGGCATCAACCTTTTTCAGGAACGCCTTGAAACGTATCAGTTCGGTCAAGCGATAGCCGCGATAGCGACCCATGGCCAGCATGAAGCCCACCAGGATCAACAGTGTCGCCGGGAAGGTGAACACGAAGTAAACCAGTTCCGGCACGGTCATGATCAGGTGCCCCAGGGACGCCGCGAACAGCGTGCCGATCGCCACTTTCATGGCATGGCCGGAACCGCGCTCTTCCCAGGTGATCGACAGGCGTTCAATGGTCATGGTCAGAATGACCATCGGAAACAAGGCCACCGATAACCCGCGTTCCAGGCCGAGTTTATGACTGAACAGGCTGATGGCCGCAATCAGCACCACCACGAACGTCAGCACCACGGACAGCCTCGGCAGCATTTGCAGCTTCAAGTGTTCAAGGTAGGAACGCAGCGATAGCCCCAGCGCCGTGATGATCGTAAACAGCGCAATACCGAAGCCGAGCTGGGTTTCGCGGAAGGCCAGGGCGATCAGCACCGGGGTAAAGGTGCCAAGGGTCTGAATACCGATCAGGTTGCGCAGGATCAGGATCACCAGCACGCCAATCGGGATCATCACCATGATCATGAAGGTCTGCTGGGTTTGCAGGGGCAAACCGTACAACGAGTATTCGAGGAAGTTGGCGTCGGTGTTTTCGTCGGTCAGCTTGGCCAGACGAATGGCGTTCATTTCACTGTTGTTCAGGCTGAACGTCACATTGGCTTTCTTGCCGCCATCAACGGTGATCAGGTTTTCATCGCCGGTCCACCACAGCAGGCGGTCTGTCGGCAGGCCCTGTTCCCCGGTTTCCGGGTTGAAATACAACCAATCGGTACCGTTAAAGCTGCGCAGCCAGAGTTCCGGAGTTTGTGGTTGGTCGGCCAGCAGACGAATGGTGTGGACCTTTTCCACCGGCACGTGGGCGATGGACAGTACCAGTTCGACGATTTTGGCTTTGTTCACGGTGGAGGGATCGCCGCCCAGCAGCAGTTTCACATTGTCGTCGTTGAGATTGTTGACACGCTTGATGGCTTCGCCGACCAAGGTTTCAACATCGGCCGAGTGCTGGCGAATCGGCGCGAGCAGGGCTTCGGCAGCGATTTTTTCCGGACCTTCCACCGCAATGCTGTCGCGGAAAGTCGGGCCTTTGATCTTGGATTTTTCACCGGTGTAGCGCTTGGTCAGCACCAGGCGGTAATAAAGGGTCTGGTTGCCTTTGGCCCGACGCGCCGACCAGGTCACCTTGCGGTTACCGTCGACACGATTCACGGCCACGCCGTAGTTATTGGAGATGAAGCTCTCGTTGAGGCTGACGTAATCGCGGCTCAGCGGTGGCACGAACATCTGGATCTTGACCGGGTCCTTGGCATTGGCGACGAACTCGACCTTGGCGTCGATGTTCCACAAGTCGTCGGTGGCGTCTTCGGTCACGGGAATACCGAGCACGAAGATTTGATAGGCCGTAACTGAAATGCCCAGGATCACCAGAGTGGCGATCAGCAGTTTCAGATGGAGAGTAAGAGAGCGCATTGGAATTACTCTGCGGTATGAGCGTCGGTGGCGCAGGCGGGTTTGCCAGCAGCGTATTTAAGACTGGGGTCGACCAGCGCATCGAAACGTTTGAGTGCTTCGGAGCCGATCAGGAGCGGGTATTGAAAGGCGCTGCGGTCGGTCAAATTCACTTCGATGCTGCGTAAAGCCGAGCCCATGCAGATATCCAGTTCGATCACCGGACGGGCGGTGTACATCTTGCCTTCTTCCGGGTCGTAGTCACCGGCCCGGCGCTTGATTTTGCTGACCCGGGCCAGCGGTCGTTCGATCGGGTGCGAATGAGCGGTGTCGATGGCCAGATAAAAGCGCACCCAGGATTCGCCATTGCGTTTGAAACGTTTGATGTCGCGGGCACTCAGGGAAGCGGTTTTTGCCCCGGTGTCGAGCTTGGCAGCGACTTCCAGGTCGATGCCGTCCAGGGACGCGTACTCATTGAGGCCGTATACGGTCTTTTCCCCCGCTGTGGCAAAACCGGGCAGGCAAAGAAGATAAAGGAAGGTGGGGAAAGGCTTGAGTCTCATAAATCCTGGTGCGCAGCGGTACGTACTTCGATTCAAGGCCCAGGCATTGCTGCACAAGCTCTCTCGTATGCCTAACAGCTCTTTGTGACAGGCAGTGCCGATGTCACAAACAAATGCGGGCGGCATTCTAGCACGGTGGTTTTATGGCGCCAGCGTTGGCGGGCGGCTATAAACAGCAGTGCAACTTCGTTATGGCGCGGTTGGTTCTTAGACGATTGTCGACAATACGTATTTTTTCTTTGACTCTTTGGCCTGTATTCGCTAATTTTTGCGGCATTAGCTTTCAAGGTGTCGACAATATGCTGGATCAACTCGATCCCCCGGTCATTACGCAAGACGATTCGGAAACGCTTTCCGAGAATGTCTTCCGGCGCATTCAGGCCGCCATCGTCAAGGGTGAAATTGCACCGGGCAGCAAGATTTCCGAGCCGGAGCTAGCGCGCACCTATGGCATCAGCCGCGGGCCGTTGCGCGAGGCGATCCACCGCCTGGAAGGCCAGCGCCTGCTGGTTCGCGTGCCGCACGTCGGGGCGAGGGTCGTTTCGCTGAGCCATGCCGAGCTGCTGGAACTCTACGAAATCCGTGAATCCCTTGAAGGCATGGCCTGCCGCCTGGCCGCCGAACGCATGACGGTCGAAGAAATCGACGAACTGCGCCGCGTCCTCGAAACCCACGAGCGCGATGAGGCGTTTCAGGCCGGCAGAGGCTATTACCAGCAGGAAGGCGATTTCGACTTCCATTACCGAATCATCCAGGGCAGCGGCAACCGTACCCTGACTCAGATGCTTTGCGGCGAGCTCTATCAACTGGTGCGCATGTACCGCATCCAGTTTTCCACCACGCCCAATCGCCCGCACCAGGCCTTTGCCGAGCACCACCGAATTCTCGATGCCATCGCCGACCGTGACGGTGAACTGGCCGAGTTGTTGATGCGCCGCCACATCGGCGCCTCCAAACGCAATATCGCCCGTCACTACCAGGACGGCGCTAACCCGACAGCCACTGAACGAGGTGAGTCATGAGTTCCAACAAGAGCACTCCAGGCCAGCGTTTCCGCGATGCGGTCGCCAGCGAACATCCGCTGCAAGTCGTCGGCGCGATCAACGCCAACCACGCACTGCTGGCCAAGCGCGCCGGTTTCAAGGCGATTTACCTGTCGGGTGGCGGGGTGGCTGCCGGCTCCCTCGGAGTGCCAGACCTGGGCATCACCGGCCTGGATGACGTGCTGACCGACGTGCGCCGGATCACCGACGTCTGCGACCTGCCGCTGTTGGTGGACGTGGACACCGGTTTCGGTTCCTCGGCGTTCAACGTGGCGCGTACCGTAAAGTCGATGATCAAGTTCGGCGCGGCGGCGATTCACATCGAAGACCAGGTCGGCGCCAAGCGCTGCGGTCACCGCCCTAATAAAGAGATCGTGTCGCTGCAGGAAATGGTCGACCGTATCAAGGCCGCCGTCGATGCGCGCACCGATGACAGCTTCGTGATCATGGCCCGTACCGACGCCCTGGCAGTCGAAGGCCTGGAATCTGCCCTGGATCGCGCCGCGGCGTGCATCGAGGCCGGTGCCGACATGATCTTCCCGGAAGCCATCACCGAGCTGGACATGTACAAGCTGTTCGCCAACCGCGTGAAAGCGCCGATCCTGGCCAACATCACCGAGTTCGGCGCGACGCCGCTGTACACCACCGAGCAACTGGCCGGTGCCGATGTATCGCTGGTGCTGTACCCGCTGTCGGCTTTTCGCGCGATGAACAAGGCGGCGGAAAACGTCTACACCGCGATCCGTCGCGACGGCACGCAACAGAACGTCATCGACACCATGCAGACCCGCATGGAGCTTTACGATCGCATCGACTACCACACCTTCGAGCAGAAGCTCGATGCGTTGTTCGCGGCGAAGAAGTAAAGACGGACGAATTCCTGTAGCAGCTGCCGAGCCTGCGAGGCTGCGTTCGAGGCCGAAGGACTCGCCAAACCGGGCACCGCGCAGGCAGGTTTTACGACTGCTTCGCAGCCGGACGCAGGCTTCGCCAGCGGCTACAGATGTGCGATGTAAATCTGAAAAAATTGCAGATTCCCTAACAAATTCAAGATTGGAGACAGCAATGGCCGAAGCAAAAGTACTCAGTGGCGCCGGGCTCCGTGGCCAGGTTGCCGGACAAACCGCATTGTCCACCGTGGGCCAGTCGGGCGCCGGTCTGACCTATCGCGGCTACGACGTTCGCGAGCTGGCGGCTGACGCACAGTTCGAAGAAGTGGCCTACTTGCTGCTTTACGGCGAACTGCCGACCCAAGCACAACTCGCCGCTTACGTCAGCAAGCTGAGCAAGCTGCGTGACCTGCCGCAAGCCCTCAAAGAAGTATTGGAACGCATCCCCGCCGACGCCCACCCGATGGACGTGATGCGCACCGGTTGCTCGTTCCTGGGCAACATCGAACCGGAGAAAGACTTCTCCGAGCAGCACGACGTGACCGACCGCCTGCTGGCCGCGTTCCCGGCGATCATGTGCTACTGGTATCGCTTCAGCCACGACGGCAAGCGCATCAGCTGCGTGAGCGACGAACAGTCCATCGGCGGTCACTTCCTGCACCTGCTGCACGACAAGAAGCCAAGTGAACTGCACGTCAAAGTGATGAACGTTTCGCTGATCCTCTACGCGGAACACGAGTTCAACGCTTCGACGTTCACCGCGCGGGTTTGCGCTTCGACGCTGTCGGACATGTTCTCCTGCATCACAGCGGCCATCGGCTCCCTGCGCGGTCCGCTGCACGGCGGCGCCAACGAAGCGGCGATGGAAATGATCGAGCGCTTCAGCTCGCCTGAAGAGGCGATCAAAGGCACCCTCGGCATGCTCGAGCGCAAAGACAAGATCATGGGCTTCGGCCACGCGATCTATAAGGACAATGATCCGCGCAACGAGGTGATCAAGGGCTGGTCGAAAAAACTCTCGGACGAAGTGGGCGACAAGGTGCTGTTCCCGGTTTCCGAAGCCATCGACAAGACCATGTGGGAGCAGAAGAAACTGTTCCCGAACGCCGACTTCTACCATGCGTCGACATACCACTTCATGGGCATCCCGACCAAGCTGTTCACACCGATTTTCGTCTGCTCGCGCCTGACCGGCTGGGCGGCGCATGTGTTCGAACAGCGTGCCAACAACCGCATCATCCGCCCAAGCGCCGAATACACCGGCGTTGAACAGCGCAAGTTCGTGCCAATCGAACAACGCTGACCGGGGGAGGCTTGAACTGGTTACTGGACCGACCGAGACCCCTGTAGGAGCGAAGCTTGCTCGCGAAGACGGACCGGCATTCAACATTGATGTCGACAGTCAGATCGCTTTCGCGAGCAAGCTTCGCTCCTACAGGGGATCGGGGGCAGTTCAGCAGCGGTGCCAGGCCCCCCTTTTGAAATTACCGTGACCGAGTCCTGACGATGAACACTCAATTCCGCAAATCGCTGCCCGGCAGCCATCTGGATTACTTCGACGTCCGTGCGGCTGTCGAAGCCATCCAGCCTGGGGCCTATGACACCCTGCCATACACCTCCCGCGTGCTGGCGGAAAACCTGGTGCGTCGCTGTGACCCGGCCACGCTCACCGAATCCCTGAAGCAATTCATCGAGCGCAAGCGCGACCTCGACTTCCCGTGGTTCCCGGCCCGCGTGGTGTGCCACGACATTCTTGGCCAGACCGCGCTGGTCGACCTCGCCGGCCTGCGTGATGCCATCGCCCTGCAAGGCGGCGATCCGGCACAAGTGAACCCGGTGGTGCCGACGCAATTGATCGTCGACCACTCCCTGGCCGTCGAGCGCGGTGGTTTCGATCCGGAGGCGTTCGAGAAGAACCGCGCCATCGAAGACCGTCGCAACGAAGACCGTTTCCACTTCATCAACTGGACCAAGAAGGCGTTCAAGAACGTCGACGTTATCCCGCCAGGCAACGGCATCATGCACCAGATCAACCTGGAGAAAATGTCTCCGGTGATCCAGGTGCGCGACGGCGTGGCGTTCCCCGACACCTGCGTCGGCACCGACAGCCACACCCCGCACGTCGATGCCCTGGGCGTGATTGCCATCGGTGTCGGTGGTCTGGAAGCAGAAAGCGTGATGCTCGGTCGCGCGTCGTGGATGCGTCTGCCAGAAAGCGTCGGCGTCGAGCTGACGGGCAAGCTGCAACCCGGCATCACCGCCACTGACATGGTGCTGGCGCTGACCGAGTTCCTGCGCAAGCAGAAAGTCGTTGGCGCATGGCTGGAATTCTTCGGTGAAGGCGCCTCGGCCCTGACCCTGGGCGACCGTGCCACCATTTCCAACATGGCCCCGGAGTACGGAGCCACGGCTGCGATGTTCTACATCGACCAGCAGACCATCGACTACCTCAAACTCACCGGCCGTGAAGACGAGCAAGTGCAGTTGGTCGAAAATTACGCCAAGACCACAGGCCTGTGGGCCGACAGCCTGAAAGGCGCGCAATACGAGCGCGGGTTGACCTTCAACCTGTCCTCGGTGGTGCGCAACATGGCCGGCCCGAGCAACCCGCACGCCCGCGTCGCGACGTCCGATCTCGCTGCCCAAGGCATCTCCGGTCAGTGGGACGATGTACCAGGCCAGATGCCGGACGGCGCGGTGATCATCGCCGCCATCACCAGCTGCACCAACACCAGCAACCCGCGCAACGTCATCGCGGCCGGCCTGCTGGCGCGCAATGCCAACAAGCTCGGGTTGACCCGCAAGCCGTGGGTCAAATCGTCCCTGGCACCGGGTTCCAAAACCGTGGCGCTGTACCTCGATGAAGCGGGCCTGACCACTGAACTGGAGCAACTGGGCTTCGGCGTCGTGGCGTTCGCATGCACCACGTGCAACGGCATGTCCGGCGCGCTGGATCCGGTGATTCAGCAAGAGATCATCGACCGTGATCTGTACGCCACTGCCGTACTGTCCGGTAACCGCAACTTCGATGGCCGGATTCACCCGTACGCCAAGAACGCCTTCCTTGCATCGCCGCCTTTGGTCGTGGCTTATGCCATCGCCGGCACCATCCGTTTCGACATCGAAAAAGATGTGCTGGGTGTGGTCGACGGCAAGGAAATTCGCCTGAAAGACATCTGGCCGAGCGACGAAGAGATCGACGCGGTGGTCAAGGCTTCGGTCAAACCGGAGCAGTTCCGTCAGGTCTACATTCCGATGTTCGCCATCCACGAAGACACCGGCCCGAAAGTGACGCCGCTGTACGACTGGCGCGAAAAGAGCACCTACATCCGTCGTCCGCCGTACTGGGAAGGCGCACTGGCCGGCGCGCGTCCGCTCAAGGGCATGCGCCCGCTGGCGGTGCTGCCGGACAACATCACCACCGATCACCTGTCGCCGTCCAACGCGATCATGCTCGACAGCGCCGCCGGCGAATACCTGGCGAAAATGGGCTTGCCGGAAGAGGATTTCAACTCTTACGCCACTCACCGCGGTGATCACTTGACCGCTCAGCGCGCAACCTTCGCCAACCCTAAACTGTTCAACGAAATGGTTCAGGAAAACGGCAAGGTCAAGCAGGGTTCGCTGGCTCGCGTCGAGCCGGAAGGCAAAGTGATGCGCATGTGGGAAGCGATCGAAACCTACATGGATCGCAAGCAGCCGCTGATCATCATCGCCGGTGCCGATTACGGTCAGGGTTCGTCCCGCGACTGGGCGGCCAAAGGCGTGCGTCTGGCGGGTGTGGAAGCGATTGCGGCCGAGGGCTTCGAGCGCATTCACCGCACCAACCTGGTGGGCATGGGCGTGTTGCCGCTGGAATTCAAACCGGGCACCGACCGCCACACCCTGGCCATCGACGGCAGCGAAACCTACGACGTGATCGGTGAGCGTACGCCGCGCGCCGATCTGACGCTGGTCATCCATCGCAAGAACGGTGAGCGCGTCGATGTGCCGGTGACCTGCCGTCTCGACACCGCCGAAGAAGTGTCGATCTACGAGGCCGGCGGCGTACTGCAACGTTTCGCCCAGGACTTCCTCGAAGAATCGGCGGTCGCCGTCTAACACAGGCTGTGCGGACACGGGACTTCAAGTCCCGTGTCTGTTTTCAAGGAGTAAGGAGCACCATGGCTCACGCACCTCAGATCAAGATTCCCGCCACTTACATGCGTGGCGGCACCAGCAAAGGCGTGTTCTTCAGCCTGAAAGATTTACCCGAAGCGGCACAGATTCCGGGCCCTGCCCGCGATGCCTTGTTGCTGCGTGTCATCGGCAGCCCCGATCCGTACGACAAGCAAATCGACGGCATGGGCGGCGCGACCTCCAGCACCAGCAAAACCGTGATCCTGTCGAAAAGCATCAAGGCTGATCACGACGTCGATTACCTGTTCGGTCAGGTCTCGATCGACAAGCCTTTCGTCGACTGGAGCGGCAACTGCGGCAACCTGTCGGCGGCAGTCGGTTCATTCGCCATCAGCAACGGTCTGGTGGATGCCAGCCGCATTCCGCAGAACGGCATTGCCGTGGTGCGCGTGTGGCAAGCCAACATCGGCAAGACCATCATCGCCCACGTGCCGATCACCAACGGTGAAGTGCAGGAAACCGGCGATTTCGAACTCGACGGCGTGACCTTTCCGGCGGCTGAAGTGCAGGTCGAATTCATGGACCCGGCGGCGGAGGAAGAGGGCGGCGGCGGTTCGATGTTCCCTACCGGCAATTTGGTCGATGACCTCGAAGTGCCCGGCGTCGGGACCTTCAAGGCGACCATGATCAATGCCGGCATCCCGACGATTTTCGTTAACGCTGAAGACATCGGCTACACAGGTACCGAGTTGCAAGGCGCGATCAACGGTGATCCGAAAGCCCTGGCGATGTTCGAGACCATCCGTGCCTACGGCGCGCTGCGCATGGGGCTGATTTCGAACCTGGACGAAGCGGCCAAGCGTCAGCACACGCCGAAAGTGGCGTTCGTTGCCAAGCCAGCCGACTACGTGGCGTCCAGTGGCAAGGCGATTGCGGCGGGTGATGTCGACCTGTTGGTTCGCGCGCTGTCCATGGGCAAGTTGCACCACGCGATGATGGGCACGGCAGCCGTCGCTATCGGTACCGCCGCCGCCATTTCCGGTACCTTGGTCAACCTCGCGGCAGGCGGTATCGAACGCAATGCCGTGCGCTTCGGCCATCCGTCGGGCACGTTGCGTGTAGGGGCAGAAGCCAGCCAGGTGAACGGTGAATGGACCGTGAACAAAGCCATCATGAGCCGCAGTGCGCGGGTGCTGATGGAAGGCTACGTCCGTGTGCCGGGCGATTCGTTCTAATCCCGACACCAAATCCATGTGGGAGCGAGCCTGCTCGCGAAGACGGTCGGACATCCAGCATTGATGTCGAATGACCCACCGCTTTCGCGAGCAGGCTCGCTCCCACAGGTGATTGCATTTTCAAAATAAGAACGCAGTAACTAGCTGAGATTGTCCCTGAACCGAGGTCCCATCAACGAACCACTTCAAGAGTGATCGAACATGAGCGCCAACGTCGACCTGAACAACCGTCCCGACTACGACACGGTCCTGCAGGACATTGCCGATTACGTCCTGACTTTCAATATCGAATCCAAAGACGCGTTGGATACCGCCCGCAACTGCCTGATCGACACCCTCGGCTGCGGCCTTCTGGCCCTGCGCTTCCCCGAATGCACCAAGCACCTGGGCCCCCTCGTTGAAGGCACCGTCGTCCCGTTCGGTGCCCGCGTGCCGGGCACCAGCTTTCGCCTCGACCCGGTCAAAGCCGCCTGGGACATCGGTTGCATCGTCCGCTGGCTCGACTACAACGACACCTGGCTCGCTGCTGAGTGGGGCCATCCGTCCGATAACCTCGGCGGCATTCTCGCAGTGGCCGATCACCTGTCGCAAAAACGCCTGGCCAATGGCGACACGCCGTTGACCGTTCGCGCCGTGCTCGAAGCCATGATCATGGCCCACGAGATTCAAGGCGTTATCGCACTGGAAAACTCCTTCAACCGTGTCGGCCTCGATCACGTGATCCTGGTGAAAGTCGCCTCGACCGCCGTGACCGCCAAGCTTATGGGGGCCAATCGCGAGCAGTTGCTGTCCGCGTTGTCCCATGCGTTCGCCGACGGCCAGGCGCTGCGCACTTACCGGCATGCGCCGAATGCCGGGTCGCGCAAATCCTGGGCGGCCGGCGATGCGTCCAGTCGCGGCGTACGGCTGGCGGACATCGCCATGCGTGGCGAGATGGGCATTCCCGGCGTGCTGTCCGCCAGGCAGTGGGGCTTCTACGATGTGCTGTTCAGCCACACCAACAACGACCTGGCGCTCAAGCCTGAAGGCAAGCGCACGTTCAGTTTCTCCCGCAAGTACGGCAGCTACGTGATGGAAAACGTGCTGTTCAAGATCAGTTTTCCGGCCGAATTCCACGCCCAAACCGCTTGCGAAGCGGCGGTAACCCTGCACCCGCAAGTCAGAAATCGTTTGCACGAGATCGACAAAATCGTCATCACCACACACGAGTCGGCGATTCGCATCATTTCCAAGGTCGGCCCGTTGGCCAATGCCGCCGACCGCGATCACTGCATTCAGTACATGACCGCCGTGCCACTGGCCTTCGGCAATTTGGTGGCGGAGCAATACGAAGATGATTTCCACGCGGCACATCCGATCATCGACGTGCTGCGCGACAAAATGGTCATCGTCGAAGAGGCGCGTTATACCCGCGAATACCTGGAAGCGGACAAGCGCTCCATCGCCAATGCCGTGCAAGTGTTCTTCAAGGACGGCTCCAGCACCGAAAACGTGGTGGTTGAGTACCCGATCGGTCATCGCCGTCGCCGTACCGATGGCATCCCGTTGCTGGAAGAAAAATTCAAGATCAACCTGGCGACTCGCTTCCCGGCCCAGCGTAGCGCCGAGATTTTTGCGTTGTGCAAGGATCAGGCGACGCTTGAAGCCACCCCGGTCAACCGCTTCATGGACCTGTTCATCATCTAACCGGATATACATGATTCCTGTAGGAGCCAGGCTTGCCGGCGAAGACGCTCTCAAGGGCGCCTTCGCCGGCAAGCCTGGCTCCTACAAGGGGGCGTTTTAGCCTTTCAACCATTTTTCGACCGGTAGCTTGGTGATCGCAAACCCCGTCAGCAAAATCGCCGAATACATCATCAGTTCCCGGGAAAGGGGTTGCCCCTCGTACCAGGCGCCGATGACGACGGCGAACACCGGGAAAATGATGAAAACAAATGACAGGATGATCGGGCTCAGCCTTTTGAGCAGCAGGAAATAGACAATAAACCCACCCACCGATGCCACCAGCCCCAGATAAAGCAGGGCGCTCCACGAGCGCAGGCTGATTGCAGCAAACACCGGCGCTTCGGCATTCAGGCCCGCGACAAACAGCATCAAACCGGCGATGCCGATCGGCAGGGTGTTGTAGGTGATCACACTGATCGCACTGCCGTGTTTTTTGGTCACCACGTAGCACAGCGCATGCATCATCGCCGCGCAGAGAATCGCCAGCACCCCAAACCATTGTGCATCGTCCAGGTGCAACCCTTGGCTGCGAATAATCATGAACAGACTGGCGAAGCCGATGACGATGCCGAGCACTTGGGAAGGGTAGATTTTCTCCCGCAGAAACAGTGCGCAGAACAGCAGGATGAACACCGGCATGCAGCTGAACAGCAGTGCGGTGAGCCCTGATGAAACGTGCATTTCCCCGTAGTTGAGCAAGTAGTACGGCAGGCTGAAATAGGACAGCGTCACGAAGACGAAAAACCAGCGGCTTTGCCTCGGGAACAACAACGGTTCACGACGTAAAAGCGCAAAGCTCAGGAAGAGTGGGAAAGCGATCAGGAACCTCAGGCCGGCAGCGGTGAGCGGCGGCACCGTTTCTACCGCGATCTTGATGCCCAGCCATGTCGTGCCCCAGCTGAGACAAACGATCAAGAACAGCACGCTGGTCAGCGCGGCGGCTAGCCAGGGTCTTGCAGGTCGTGAAGGTGTACTGAGGGCAATTAACATGATCGAGCTCCTTTTATCGTCGCAATTGACCTTCATCTGCAAAAGGTCTATCCCTGATTGAACCTGTTTTAAGCACGCTATTCGGGGCTTGAATGACTGTCAAAGTAAGTATTGCCATGGTGTCAATCCTGCGTGATGGCCTCGCCAATGGCCTGGGCGTGAAATACAAACGCCTGGCCGACGCCGTTGAGAAAGGCATCACTGAAGGGTTGATCGAGCCGGGCGGTAAATTACCGCCCCATCGACTGTTGGCCGACAGCCTCGGCGTGACCATCGGCACCATCAGTCGCGCGTATGGCGAGCTGGAGCGTGTGGGATTGGTCGTTGCTCGTGTAGGAGACGGCACCTATGTCCGTCAGCGCGGGATGGAGCGGCCGCGTGACAGTGGCTTTCGCAATGTGAGTGATGAGCCGCAGCCGTTTTTTGACATGAGCCGCAATCAACCGATTCCCGGGGAGGAAGGGTTATTTTTGAGTCAGAGCTTGCAAGCACTGGCCCTTGATCCCGCGGCGTTGCAGCGCATCGGCGGTTACACCGCTGAAGCTGGATTACCACACTATCGTGCGGCGGGCGCGAACTGGCTGCGACACAATGAGTTTGTTGCGAATCCTGAGCAGATTGTCTGCGTGAACGGCGGCCAGCATGGCCTGTTGTGTGCCTTGACGGGGCTGTTGAAGGCGGGTGACACGTTAGTCACGGAGCACCTGACTTATCCGGGATTGATCAGCGTCGCACGCCTGCTCGGGATCAAGCTCATCGGCGTCGTAATGGATGCGCAAGGGCTGATGCCTGACGCCCTGGATGAGGCATGTCGCAACCACCGCGTGTCAGCGCTGTATTGCACGCCAACAATCCAGAATCCTACGGCGGCAGTGATGTCTGTCCCACGGCGCGAGGCGATCGTTGAAGTCTGTCGTCAGCACAATCTGCTGATCTTCGAAGACGAAGCCCACGCGGTATTGGCTCAACAACGACCGTTACCCTTGAGCCATTTCGCCCCGGAGCGCTCGGTGTTGATCGGTAGCCTGAGCAAAGCGGTCTCGGCGGGGTTGCGGGTGGGCTACCTGCATGCGCCGCAACCGTTGATCGGACGCTTGAGCGCGGCGGTGCGCGGGACGTGCTGGATGGCTAGTCCACTGATGCTGGAGGTGGCGAGTCTGTGGATAGAAAATGGCACGGCGGAGCAGTTGTTGCGCTGGCAGACTATCGAGATCGGTCGGCGCAAGGCCTTGGTCGCCGGGCGGTTGGAGGGGGTGGCGTACAACACTCACCCTCACAGTCCGCACTTCTGGATCGAAGTGCCCGACCCGTGGCGGGCGTCGCAGATCGCGGCGGAGCTTAAGGAGAATAATTTTCTGGTGGCGACTGCCGAGATGTTTGCGGTCGGGCAGGGGGCGGTGCCGCAGTTCATCAGGGCAAGTGTGTGTAATACGGCGGGGGATGATCGGTTATTGCTGCAGGGGTTTGAAGCGCTGGTGGGGGTACTGACTGAAACCGTGTAATCGTTCTTCGCGAGCAGGCTCGCTCCCACATTGGATCTCAGTCGTACACAAATGCTGTGTCCACTGAAGATCAACTGTGGGAGCGAGCCTGCTCGCGAAAGCGGTGTAACTATCGCCAATTAACTACTTGAACCGCCGCTCCACCCCTTTCTCCACCAGAATCTTCGCCGAAATCTCTTCCACCGAAAAATGGGTGGAGTTGATGTGCGGGATGTTCTCGCGGCGGAACAGGTTCTCCACCTCGCGCACTTCAAACTCGCACTGGGCGTAGCTCGAATAGCGGCTGTTGGGCTTGCGCTCGTTGCGGATCGCGGTGAGGCGATCCGGGTCGATGGTCAGGCCGAACAGCTTATGCTGATGGGCGCGCAGGGTGGCGGGCAGTTGCAGGCGCTCCATGTCGTCTTCGGTCAGCGGGTAGTTGGCCGCGCGGATACCGAATTGCATGGCCATGTACAGGCAGGTCGGGGTTTTGCCACAACGGGACACGCCCACCAGGATCAGGTCGGCCTTGTCGTAATAGTGCGTGCGCGCGCCATCGTCGTTGTCGAGGGCGAAGTTCACCGCCTCGATCCGCTCCATGTAATTGGAGCTGCTGCCAATGGAGTGGGACTTGCCGACGGTGTAGGAAGAATGCTCGGTCAGTTCCTGTTCCAGAGGGGCCAGGAAGGTCGAAAAAATGTCGATCATGAAACCATTGGAGGTCGCGAGGATCTCACGAATATCCTGGTTGACAATGGTGTCGAAGATGATTGGCCGAAAGCCGTCGATTTCGGCGGCTTTGTTGATTTGTTGTACCATGGCCCGCGCTTTATCCGCGTTGTCGATGTACGGCCGCGTGAATTTGCTGAAGGTAATGTTTTCGAACTGCGCCAGGAGGCTTTGACCCAGGGTTTCGGCTGTAATGCCCGTACCATCGGAGATAAAGAAAGCAGATCGTTTCATTTGCACCTTGGGCCTTAAGCTAGTGACGAATCTTGGATATGATAGGCGCGATTTGCTGGCCGCCAATGGCCGGCATTCTCACTTATTTTCCAGGTCCAGGCCATACAGCTGGCAAACGCTCTCTTGAGCAGCCGGCTTCTGAGCTTTTCCAACACAGTTAGTGGAGAGATCACCTTGGTAGAGTACGTAGTTTCCCTCGATAAGCTCGGCGTCCATGATGTAGAGCATGTGGGGGGCAAGAACGCATCCCTGGGCGAGATGATCAGTAACCTTGCAGGTGCCGGTGTATCGGTGCCCGGTGGCTTTGCCACGACAGCTCAGGCTTATCGTGATTTTCTGGAACTGAGCGGCCTTAACGATCAGATCCACGCCGCCCTGGATGCCCTGGACGTCGACGACGTCAACGCCCTTGCCAAGACCGGTGCCCAGATCCGTCAATGGATCATGGAAGCCGAGTTCCCCGAGAAGCTCAACGCCGAAATCCGCACCGCGTTCGCCACGCTGTCGGCCGGCAACCCTGACATGGCTGTCGCCGTGCGCTCTTCTGCGACAGCCGAAGACTTGCCGGACGCGTCCTTCGCCGGTCAGCAGGAAACCTTCCTGAACATCCGTGGTGTCGAAAACGTCATTCGCGCCGCCAAAGAGGTGTTCGCTTCGCTATTCAACGACCGTGCAATTTCCTACCGCGTGCACCAGGGCTTCGACCACAAGCTGGTTGCCCTGTCGGCCGGCGTGCAGCGCATGGTCCGCTCCGAAACCGGCACCGCCGGTGTGATGTTCACCCTCGATACCGAATCGGGCTTCCGTGACGTGGTGTTCATCACCGGCGCCTACGGCCTGGGTGAAACCGTCGTACAAGGCGCGGTGAACCCGGATGAGTTCTACGTTCACAAAGGCACGCTGGCCGCTGGCCGTCCGGCCATCTTGCGCCGCAACCTGGGCAGCAAAGCCATCAAGATGATCTACGGCGAAGTCGCCACGGCCGGCAAGTCGGTCAAGACCATTGATGTCGACAAGGCTGATCGCGCACGCTTCTGCCTGAGCGACGCCGAAGTCAGCGAACTGGCCAAGCAAGCAATGATCATCGAACAGCACTACAAGTGCCCGATGGACATCGAATGGGCCAAAGACGGCGACGACGGCAAACTCTACATCGTTCAGGCGCGTCCTGAAACCGTGAAGAGCCGCACTCAGGCCAACGTGATGGAACGTTACCTGTTGAAAGAAACCGGCACCGTGCTGGTAGAAGGTCGCGCCATCGGCCAGCGCATCGGCGCCGGCAAAGTGCGGATCATCAAGGACGTGTCCGAGATGGACAAAGTCCAGCCAGGCGACGTTCTGGTGTCCGACATGACCGACCCGGACTGGGAGCCGGTGATGAAGCGCGCCAGCGCCATCGTCACCAACCGGGGCGGTCGTACCTGCCACGCAGCGATCATCGCTCGCGAGCTGGGCATTCCGGCCGTGGTCGGTTGCGGCAACGCCACCCAATTGTTGAAAGATGGCCAGGGCGTGACTGTTTCCTGCGCTGAAGGCGACACCGGTTACATCTTCGAAGGCGAACTGGGCTTCGATATCAAGAAAAACTCTGTCGATGCCATGCCGGATCTGCCGTTCAAGATCATGATGAACGTCGGCAACCCGGACCGTGCCTTCGACTTTGCACAACTGCCGAACGCCGGTGTGGGCCTGGCCCGTCTGGAGTTCATCATCAACCGTATGATCGGTGTGCACCCCAAAGCGCTGTTGAACTACGACGGTCTGCCGCAGGACATCAAGGAAAGCGTCGACAAGCGCATCGCCGGTTACAACGATCCGGTCGGCTTCTACGTAGAGAAACTGGTCGAAGGCATCAGCACCCTCGCTGCAGCGTTCTGGCCGAAAAAGGTCATCGTGCGTCTGTCGGACTTCAAGTCCAATGAATACGCGAACCTGATCGGCGGCAAACTGTATGAGCCAGAAGAAGAAAACCCGATGCTGGGCTTCCGCGGCGCCTCGCGTTACATCAGCGAAACGTTCCGTGACTGCTTCGAACTCGAGTGCCGCGCCCTCAAACGCGTGCGCAACGAGATGGGCCTGACCAACGTTGAAATCATGGTGCCGTTCGTCCGTACGCTGGGCGAAGCGAGCCAGGTCGTCGACCTGCTGGCCGAAAACGGTCTGGCCCGTGGTGACAATGGTCTGCGCGTGATCATGATGTGCGAATTGCCGTCCAACGCGATTCTGGCGGAAGAATTCCTCGAGTTCTTCGACGGTTTCTCCATCGGCTCCAACGACCTGACTCAGCTGACGCTGGGTCTGGACCGTGACTCCGGGATCATCGCTCACTTGTTCGACGAGCGTAATCCGGCGGTCAAGAAGCTGCTGGCGAACGCCATTGCCGCATGCAACAAGGCTGGCAAGTACATCGGCATTTGCGGTCAGGGTCCTTCGGACCACCCGGACCTGGCCAAATGGCTGATGGAGCAGGGCATTGAAAGTGTTTCACTGAACCCTGATTCCGTACTGGAAACCTGGTTCTTCCTGGCTGAAGGTCAAGCCCCGGCTTGATGATGTGAGTGAACGGACCGGCTATTGACTGCAATGCCGGTCACTGTAGGAGCGAGCTTGCTCGCGATGGTCGTTAACGATGACGCGTGCTTGTTGGAAAAACGTGGTGTTCTGAAGTCCATCGCGAGCAAGCTCGCTCCTACAATGATTGGCGGCGCGGTCGATGACCGGTTCTTTTAAGATTCAAGTAGGGCGGGCTCCTCCGGAAGCCGCCCTTTTTTGTGCAAGAGCATTATGCAAAGCAGCAGCAACCTATTTCCTGTCGCCCTGATCAGCGCTGAACGGCGCGGCGATCTGAGCGAAGACGTTTATCGTTTGAAACCCGGTAACAGCCCTGACGGCACGGTGGAGCTGGCCGTGACCCGCCTGGGCATGGCTGACGAGCCTGCCGTGCGTGGCGTGCCGGTGATCCTGTTGCACGGCAGCTTTTCCAATCGCCGGTTCTGGTTTTCGCCCAAAGGCCTGGGCCTGGGGGCTTATCTGACTCGCTTGGGATTCGATGTGTGGATCCCGGAAATGCGCGGTCATGGCCTGTCCCAGCGCAACCAGGCTTACCGCAAGAACCGCGTCGCCGACTACGCTCGTTATGATCTGCCGGCCATTGGTGCATTCGTGCGTGAGCAAAGTGGCCAGGTCCCGCACTGGATCGGTCACTCGCTGGGCGGTATTACCCTGGCGGCGGCGTTGGGTGGTGAGTACATCGGCGAGCCGGTCGTGGCGTCCGCGGCGTTCTTCGGTACGCAAGTCAGCCGCACCTACTGGCCGTTGAAAATTCCGCCGGTGGAGTGGAGCGGGCGCTTCATTCTCAAACGTTTTGCCCAGCTGTCCGGTTCACGGCTCAAGCGCGGTCCGGAGGACGAGCCAATTGGCCTGGCCCTGGAAAGCATGCGCTGGTATGGCTTGTTCGGACGCTTTGGCGATGCCGACAAGGATTGGTGGGCCGGGCTGGCCGAGGTCAAGTTGCCGATACTGGCTGTCAGCGCAGCGGGCGATCATCAGGACCCGACCTGGGCCTGTCGCAAACTGTTCGATCAGATCGGTTCCGAGCACAAGCAATTCATCAACCTGGGCCGCGAGCAGGGCTTTGGCGACAATTTTGGTCATGTGGAAATGCTTGTCAGCAAAGCTGCGCAGGCTGAAGTCTGGCCACTGGTGGCCCGCTGGCTGACGGATCAGCAGACACCATTGCTCGGTGATAAACCGGATTTGGCCACAACAATCCGAGCCTGACGCTCTATCAAGGGCATTTCGCTCTGATCGGCTTGCGGATAAGATATGACGCGTTGAGCTTTTTCGGTCACTTTGCGACATCCTCGATTGTCTTCCTCTTTACAGGAGTTTCTCGATGAACCATTACCTCACGCCTGACCTGTGCGATGCCTATCCGGAACTGGTGCAGGTGCTGGAACCGATGTTCAACAATTTTGGCGGTCGTGATTCCTTCGGCGGCGAAATCGTGACCATCAAGTGTTTCGAAGACAACTCGCTGGTCAAGGAGCAGGTCGAGCTCAAGGGTAATGGCAAAGTGTTGGTCGTCGACGGTGGCGGGTCCCTGCGTCGGGCGCTGCTCGGCGACATGCTGGCCGAGAAAGCCGCAAAAAATGGCTGGGAAGGGCTGGTGATCTACGGTTGCATCCGCGACGTCGACGTCATTGCGCAAACCGATCTCGGTGTACAGGCCTTGGCCAGTCATCCGATGAAAACCGACAAGCGCGGTATCGGCGATCTGAACGTTGCGGTGACATTTGCGGGCGTGACCTTCCATCCGGGCCATTACATTTACGCGGACAACAACGGCGTGATCATCTCGCCAAGCCCGCTGAAGATGCCTGAATAAAGCGTCGATGCGAATTTTCGTGGCAAAAACGGGGTGAGGATGTTCGAGGAAGAAAACGCGCAGTGGGGGCTGGTACATGCCCTGGTGCTGGACGGTAAAGGCGGCGCGCGTTCGATAGCCCGGACTGAACTCGATGATTTGCAGCTGCAGGCGCATGAAAGCCTGTGGCTGCACTGGGATCGCAGTCACCCGCAAACACAGACCTGGCTGCGAAAATCCAGCGGTCTGAGTGAATTCAGTTGTGACCTGCTGCTCGAAGAGAACACCCGGCCGCGTCTTCTACAGCTTTCGGACAGCGAACTGCTGCTATTTTTGCGCGGGATTAACCTGAACCCGGGTGCAGAACCGGAAGACATGGTATCGGTGCGGATCTTCGCCTCGGCACAGCGGGTTATTTCCCTGCGTCTGCGTCCATTGCGCGCCACCGATGAGTTGCTGGTGCAGCTCGGCGAAGGCAAAGGGCCGAAAACCGCTTCCGAGCTCATTCTTTATATGGCGCAGAACCTCACCAATAAGGTGCAGGATCTGATCAGCTGCCTCTCGGAAGTGGTCGATGAGGAAGAAGAAAAGCTGGATGCCGACGAACGGTATACACCCGAGCATGGGGCTGTTTTGCAGATCCGTCGCAGGGCTGCTGGATTGAAGCGGTTTCTCGCGCCGCAACGAGATATTTTCGGTCAGCTGACGCGGACAAAGCTGCCGTGGTTCGTTGAGGACGACGGCGATTACTGGAACGAATTGAACAACAGCCTGACTCGGTATCTTGAAGAGCTGGAATTGACCCGGGAGCGGGTGGGGTTGGTCCTTGAGACCGAAGACCGGCGATTGAGCGTGCGGATGAACCGCACGATGTATCGCTTCGGGATCATCACCGGAATCTTTTTGCCGATGAGTTTCCTGACCGGTTTGCTGGGTATTAACGTCGGCGGTATTCCGTTCTCCGGGAACCCTTATGGCTTCTTGATTGCTTGCCTGATGATGGTCTCGGTGGCACTGGCGCAGTGGTGGTTATTCCGACGTTTGCGCTGGGTCTGAGGGTGAGCCATGTGACCTGGGCAAATTTGGCCGCGTCTTTCACAGACATCACGAGAGGTGCGTATGCACGATCCGTTTGAACAGTCTTTGCGTGACATGCTCAAGGCATCACCGTCCACCCGGGACGACGATGCATGCCTGGGGCGTGTACTGAAAACCGCCAACCGCCAGGTCGGCGCCGGTGATTTGTTCAGCCTGCTGGGCCGCTGGTTGCCCGCGTTGATGATCGCCCTGAATAACGGATCGGCCCATGTCTTGCCGGTTTCCCGTCACCGTAAACCTACTGTTCGCACTGCTGATAAGGCTGATTGAATATGGAACTTGATCTCTGGACACAGAGCCTCGTCACTGCAATGACTGCGTTATGGACCAAGGTTGCGAACTTCATTCCGAACCTGTTTGGTGCGCTGGTCGTGCTGCTGCTGGGGTTCGTCGTAGCCAAGTTGCTGGACACATTGCTTTCCAAGTTACTCGCCAAACTGGGCCTTGATCGCCTGATGGGCGGCACCGGTCTGACCAAATTGCTGTCCCGCGCCGGCCTTCAAGTGCCGATCTCGACACTGATCGGCAAGATCGTCTATTGGTTCGTTCTGCTAATATTTTTGGTTTCTGCTGCAGAATCTCTTGGACTTGAGCGAGTCTCAGCTACGCTTGACATGCTGGCGTTGTATTTGCCGAAGGTATTCGGTGCCGCGCTGGTGCTGTTGGTAGGGGTATTGCTCGCACAACTTGCCAATGGACTGGTTCGCGGTGCAGCCGAGGGAGTAGGGCTGGATTATGCTGCTGGCCTGGGGCGAATTGCTCAGGGCCTGGTCATCATCATCAGTATTTCGGTTGCGATCAGCCAGTTGGAGGTCAAGACTGACCTGCTTAACCATGTGATTGTGATCGTTTTGATTACTGTTGGCCTGGCTGTAGCATTGGCCATGGGATTGGGAAGCCGGGAAATTGCCGGCCAGATTCTTGCGGGAATTTACGTGCGTGAGTTGTACCAGGTTGGGCAACAAGTACGTGTTGGCGAGGTCGAAGGTCAGATCGAAGAGATCGGCACGGTTAAAACCACATTGCTGACCGACGAGGGTGAGCTAGTCTCTCTCTCCAATCGGATCCTCCTGGAGCAGCATGTGAGTAGCCGCTAACCCGGCAAACCCTGCTAATGTATGCCGCCGCAAAATGCCCTGAATGGGCTGCGGCGGACATTGACCTGACTGTCGGCCCGACTTGTTTTGAATAAAGCTCAATCGCTCTCTACGCGCTACGACCCCCGCGAGCTCTCTGATGAGGAGTTGGTCGCGCGCTCGCATTCCGAGCTGTTTCACGTGACACGCGCCTATGAAGAACTGATGCGGCGTTACCAGCGAACATTATTTAACGTCTGTGCACGATATCTTGGGAACGATCGCGACGCAGACGATGTCTGTCAGGAAGTGATGTTGAAGGTGTTGTATGGCCTGAAGAATTTCGAGGGCAAATCGAAGTTCAAAACGTGGTTGTACAGCATCACCTACAACGAATGCATCACACAGTATCGGAAGGAACGGCGAAAGCGTCGCTTGATGGACGCTTTGAGTCTTGACCCCCTTGAGGAAGCGTCCGAAGAAAAGGCGCCGAAACCCGAGGAGAAGGGTGGACTTGATCGCTGGCTGGTGTATGTGAACCCGATTGACCGTGAAATTCTGGTGCTACGATTTGTCGCAGAGCTGGAGTTTCAGGAGATCGCAGACATCATGCACATGGGCTTGAGTGCAACAAAAATGCGGTACAAACGCGCTCTAGACAAATTACGTGAGAAATTTGCAGGCATTGCCGAAACTTAGTTCGGCGCAAATATCTCTTACGTGTAGGCAAGTTCTGATAGACTTGCCGCCGAGTTGTCCCCCGGTTTGAGGGACTGCTTTACAATCACCAGATGGGGATTTAACGGATGAAACTGAAAAACACCTTGGGCTTGGCCATTGGTACTCTTATTGCCGCTACTTCTTTCGGCGCACTGGCACAAGGCCAAGGCGCAGTTGAAGGCGAGCTCAACTACGGGAAAAAGTACAACGACAGCGTTAAGAACGTTGAAGACGGCTACACTCCTGGCGCCTCCATCGGTTACTTCTTGACCGACGACGTATCGTTGAACGCTACCTACAACGCTGATGACTACACCCGTTCGAACAACAACACTGGTAATCAGAAAATCCGTGGCGACCAGTTTGGTCTGAACGCTCAGTACCACTTCAACAACGCTGGCGACGCTCTGCGTCCTTACGTTCAGGGTGGCGTTAAGCACGGCAGCATGACCAACGTAGCCGCTGACGGCCACACTGGTCGTGATCAGTCGACTTTCCTGACTGCTGGCGCTGGCGTTAAGTACTACTTCCTCGAAAACTTCTTCGCCCGTGCTGGCGTAGAAGCTGACTACAAGCTGGACAACGGCAAGTGGGACTACATCCCATCCGTGGGTCTGGGTGTTAACTTCGGTGGCGGCAACAAGCCTGTTGCTGCAGCTCCAGCACCAGCTGAAGTCTGCACCGACAGCGACAACGATGGCGTGTGCGACAACGTTGACAAGTGCCCGAACACCCCAGCCAACGTAACTGTTGACGCTGATGGCTGCCCGGCAGTTGCTGAAGTTGTTCGTGTAGAGCTGGACGTGAAGTTCGACTTCAACAAGTCGGTAGTCAAGCCTAACAGCTACGGCGACATCAAAAACCTCGCTGACTTCATGAAGCAGTACCCATCCACCACCACCACTGTTGAAGGTCACACTGACTCCGTCGGTCCTGACGCTTACAACCAGAAACTGTCCGAGCGTCGCGCTAGCGCCGTTAAGCAAGTTCTGACCAACCAGTACGGTGTTTCGCCTTCCCGCGTTCAGTCTATTGGCTACGGCAAAACCCGCCCAGTTGCTGACAACAGCACTGAAGCTGGTCGCGCTGTTAACCGTCGCGTAGAAGCGAAGGTTGAAGCTCCAGCTAAGTAATTAGCTCGCAGCTCTGAGAAAAGCCCAGCTTAGGCCGGGCTTTTCTTTGTCTGCGATTTGGATTGTTGCAGGAGCGAGCTAGCTCCGGGCGGCGTTCCGACGAAGGTCGTCAACGAAATCGCTTTATGCCTGACACGCCGTGGCGTACTCCGGTTCATCGCGAGCTCGCTCGCTCCTGCAATTCATTGCATCACCGGCCGCAACAGCTCCGATGACCAAAATGGCCGGGCTCTTGAGTTCGAAGGCGCAGGCATCTTCTTCCATGGCTGTCAGGTCACTCCGACATTCGCGCTGATGTGGCAGTGAAGCGTTTTCAATCATCGCCACGGGCGTATCTGCCGCCATTCCACCCGCCAGCAGTTGCTCGCGAATCTCGCTCAGTCTGGCCACTCCCATGTACACCACCAGCGTCGTACCGCCTTGAGCCAGGGCTCGCCAGTTCAGGCTGCTGTCGTCCTGAGTGTGGGCGGTCACCAGCGTCACGCCGCGCGCCACCCCCCGCAAGGTCAGCGGAATACCACATTGCGTCGCGCCAGCCAGTCCGGCGGTGATGCCATTGACCAGTTCGACATCGATCCCGCGCTCGCGCAACCACTGTGCCTCTTCACCGCCTCGACCAAAAATGCACGGGTCGCCGCCCTTGAGTCGCACCACGCATTTACCGTGACGGGCATAACGCAGCATCAGGCGATGAATGAATGCCTGAGGCGTGGAGCGACAGCCCCCGCGCTTGCCCACGGGAATGATCCGCGCCTGAGTGCAATGCTCCAGCACCGCGTCATTCACCAGATCATCGATCAGCACCACATCCGCTTCCCTCAACGCCCGTACCGCCTTGAGCGTCAGTAATTCCGGATCCCCAGGCCCTGCACCTACCAGCCAGACTTTTGCGCTCATGGTCTTTTCCTTACGCGATGACGGCGACGGGCTGCGCGGTGGCAGCCAGCAAACGTTTGATTTCCGGGACGCAGGAGCCGCATTGCGTGCCGCAACCCAATTCTTGTTGCAAACCCTGCAAGTCCAGGCCACGGCTGATGCCGGCGCACACTGCGGTTTGGCTGACGTTCTTGCAGTTACACAAGGTTTTGTTGCCGGCGACCGGCGTATCGATGTTGCCCGGTGGCGCGCTCAGCGGTGCGAGCAGCCAGCGCCGCAGTTGTTCGTCGGCGCGACCTTCCATCCACAGGTTCTGCAACCAGTGTTGGGCGAGGGTTTCGCCGGCCAGGCGAATCGCGGTGATCCTGCCGTTTTCGATGCGTACCCGTTTGCCGATGGAGCGCCGTGGGTCGTCGTAGGCCAATACCGGGCCTTCGTTGAGTCCCAGGCAATGATCGATCTCGCGCAACAGTTCCGTCTGCGGCGCTGAGGCGCTGGCAGCGCGTATGAGCAGCGCGGGGCGTTCCCGACCTGTCAGGCTGAGGCTTACGTAGGAAAACGCCTCACAAAGCGGTCGTAGCGTCTCAAAATGTTGTTGAACATCGCCCTCGATCAGGGCGAAGAGATGCCAGGGGAGGTGCACGGGCTCCAGGCGCACACCGCTGTGCTTGAGTTCCGGTTGTTTCGACAAGGGATCGAACGCCGGTTGGGTGATCGCATTAACGCCGCCCTTGAGGAAGCGGTCACCCCAATGCATGGGCAGAAATGCCTGTCCCGGGCGCACACCATCGTCGCTGCCCACCGCGACAATCACGGCGCCGCGACGACTTTTCAGGCTGACAAGGTCGCCTGATTGCAACCTGTGACGGCGCATTTCATCCGGGTGCAGGCTCAACACGGCTTCACTGACGTGGCCGAAAAGTTGCGCGGCGGTGCCGGTGCGGCTCATGCCGTGCCATTGATCACGCAGGCGGCCAGTGATCAGGGTCAGTGGAAAACGTGCATCACGTTGTTCCTTGGCCGCGCGGTAAGGGTCGGCCACGAACTGCGCTCGACCGCTGGCCGTCGGGAAAACCCCGTCCAGGTACAGCCGCGCCGTCCCTGCGCTGGCGCCCTCGGGGAACGGCCATTGCTGGGGGCCGAGGCGGTCAATCAGGTCATGACTGAGCCCGGACACGTCCAGGTCACGCCCGCGGGTCAGTAACTTGTACTCATCGAACACCTGCGCCGGCGTTTCAAAGGCGAACAGACTGATGTGCTCAGGGCGTAGATGTTTTTCCAGGCGCTGTGCGAAATCCACCGTGATAGCCCAGTCGGGTCGTGCTTCACCGGGTGCGACGATCGCCGGCCGGACATGGGAAACACGCCGTTCGGAGTTCGTCACCGTGCCTTCCTTTTCTCCCCAACTGGCGGCTGGCAGCAGCAGGTCGGCGAACGCTGCGGTTTCGGTGGTCCGAAAGGCTTCCTGTAGCACCACGAACGGGCAGGCTAGCAGTGCCGCGCGCACAGCACCCTGATCTGGCAGCGATTGCGCGGGGTTGGTGCAGGCAATCCACAGTGCCTTGATCTTGCCGTTGCGCACCTGCTCGAACAGTTCGATGGCGGTGAGACCTGCGGTCTCGGGAAGTTGCTCGACGCCCCAGTAAGACGCCACTTCGGCGCGATGTTCGGCATTGGCGGCGTCGCGATGACCCGGCAACAGGTTCGACAAACTGCCGGTTTCCCGTCCGCCCATGGCATTCGGCTGACCGGTCAGTGAGAAAGGTCCCGCACCCGGACGGCCGATTTGCCCGGTGGCGAGGTGCAGGTTGATCAACGCACTGTTTTTCGCGCTGCCGGCGGTGGATTGGTTCAGCCCCATGCACCACAGCGACAGGAAGCTCGGTGATGTGCCGACCCATTGCGCACAGAGTTGCAGTTGCTCAATACCGATACCGCAGAGCTGGGAAACCATTGCCGGCGTGTAATCGCGCACCAGGCTTTTCAGCTCGGCCAGACCTTCAGTGTGGGCGTTGATGAAATCACGGTCGACCCAGTCTTCCCACAGCAGCAAGTGCAAAATCCCATGGAACAAGGCAACGTCGGTGCCTGGCAAAATCGCCAGGTGCAGGTCAGCCAAATCGCAAGTGTCCGTACGACGTGGGTCGATCACGATCACTTTCATGTGCGGACGGCGGGATTTGGCCTCTTCCAGGCGACGAAACAGCACCGGGTGGGCGTAGGCCATGTTGCTGCCGACGATCATCACGCAGTCGCTCAATTCCAGGTCTTCGTAGCTGCACGGCGGTGCATCGGCCCCCAGACTGCGTTTGTAGCCCACGACCGCTGAAGACATGCACAGCCGTGAGTTGCTGTCGATGTTGTGGGTGCCCACCAGCGCTCGCGCCAGTTTGTTGAAGGCGTAGTAATCCTCGGTCAGCAACTGCCCGGAGATGTAGAACGCCACGCTGTCCGGACCGTGCTCGGCGATGGTTTGCGCAAATACATGGGCGGCGTGATCAAGTGCGGTGTCCCAATCCGTGCGGCTGCGCGCCAGGCCTTTGCCGAGGCGCAGTTCCGGGTACAGCGCTCGAGCGGCAAGGTCACCCGTCAGGTGCAAGGTCGATCCCTTGCTGCACAATTTGCCGAAGTTGGCAGGGTGGGCCGGATCGCCGCTGACGCCGAGGATTCGCTCGCCGTCATGTTCGATCAGCACGCCGCAGCCGACCCCGCAATAACAGCAGGTGGACGCAGTGATCTGGCGGTCCATCAGCCTGCGTCCCGCAGGGCAAGCATGACGCGACCATTTTCGACGCGCGCCGGATGGTGATGGGCGCAGCCGATGTCAGGGGCCTGGGCTTCGCCGGTTTGCAGGTCGATCTGCCAGTTGTGCAGCGGGCAGGCCACGCGTTTGCCGTAGATCAGGCCTTGGGACAAGGGGCCGCCTTTGTGCGGGCAGCGGTCGTCGAGGGCGAAAACCTCATCGTTGCTTGTACGAAAAATCGCAATGTCACCTTTCGGGCCCGCAATGATCCGCGAGCCCAGGGCATTGATCTCTTCCAGTGCGCAGATATCCAGCCAGTTCATGCCAGCACCTCCAGGTTCTTCACGGGAATGACGTCGAATTCTTTCTTGAGCAGCGGCTGTTCCAGGCGTTCTTTCCACGGATCCTGTTCGAACGACAGGGAGAATTGCAGGCGATCGTTGAGCGCCTTGCGTCGTTCAGGGTCTTCCAGCACGGCTTTCTTGATGTGTTCCATGCCGACCCGTTGCAGGTAGTGCACGGTGCGCTCGAGGTAAAAGGCTTCTTCGCGATACAGCTGCAGGAACGCGCCGTTGTATTCGCGCACTTCTTCGGCGGTTTTCAGCTTGACGAAGAATTCGGCGACTTCGGTTTTGATTCCGCCATTGCCGCCGATGTACATCTCCCAGCCAGAGTCGACGCCGATAATTCCCACGTCTTTGATGCCCGCTTCCGAACAATTACGCGGGCAACCGGAGACCGCCAGTTTCACCTTGTGCGGCGACCACATGTTGAACAGGTCATGCTCCAGCTCGATGCCCAGTTGCGTGGAATTCTGTGTGCCGAAGCGACAGAACTCGCTGCCGACGCAGGTTTTCACGGTGCGGATGGATTTGCCGTAGGCGTGGCCGGACGGCATGTCCAGGTCTTTCCAGACCCCCGGCAAGTCCTGCTTCTTGATCCCCAGCAAGTCGATGCGCTGGCCGCCGGTGACCTTGACCATCGGCACGTTGTACTTGTCGGCCACGTCGGCAATGCGCCGCAGTTCCGAAGGATTGGTCACACCGCCCCACATCCGTGGGACTACAGAGTAGGTGCCGTCTTTCTGGATGTTGGCGTGGGCGCGTTCGTTGATCAGGCGTGATTGCGGATCGTCTTTGGCCTCGCCCGGCCAGGTCGAAATCAGGTAGTAGTTGAGCGCTGGACGGCAAGTGGCGCAGCCATTCGGGGTGCGCCAGTTCAGGTAGCTCTGGGTATCGGCGATGGTCAGCAAATGCTGATCGCGGATGGCCTGGCGGATTTGCCCGTGGTTGAGGTCGCTACAGCCGCAGATGGCTTTTTCGCTTTTCGGTTTGACGTCCGCTGCACCGCCCACGGTGTTGATCAGGATCTGTTCTACCAATCCCGCGCAGGAGCCGCAGGAGCTGGCGGCCTTGGTGTGTTTCTTGACGTCGTCGACGCTAAACAGGCCATGCTCCTGAATGGCTTTGACGATGGTACCTTTGCATACGCCGTTGCAGCCGCAGACTTCGGCGGTGTCGGCCATGCTCATGGCTTTGTCCTGGCCCTGGTGTCCGACATCGCCTATGGCGTTTTCGCCGAACATCAGGTGATCGCGGATCTCGCCGATGGCGTGATTCTCACGAATCTGCCGGAAATACCAGCCACCGTCTGCCGTATCGCCGTACAGACAGGCCCCGACCAGCACGTCATCCTTGATCACCAGTTTTTTGTAGACCCCACCGATAGGGTCGGACAGGGTGATGGTCTCGGTCCCTTCGCCGCCCATAAAGTCGCCGGCGGAGAACAGGTCGATGCCGGTCACCTTCAATTTGGTCGACGTAATCGAACCTTTGTAGCTGGCGAACCCCAACTGGGCGAGGTGATTGGCGCAGACCTTGGCCTGTTCGAACAGCGGCGCCACCAGACCGTAAGCGATGCCGCGGTGGCTGGCGCATTCGCCGATGGCATAGATGCGCGGGTCGTAGGTTTGCATCGTGTCGTTGACCAGAATCCCGCGGTTGCACGGGATGCCGGATTTTTCCGCGAGTTCGGTGTTCGGGCGAATACCGGCGGCCATCACCACCAGGTCGGCGGGGATGATGTCGCCGTTGTTGAATTGCACCGAGCCGACCCGGCCATTGCCGGCATCGTGCAGCGCCTGGGTGTGTTCACTCAGGCGAAAATGCAGGCCACGGGTTTCGAGGGCGGTTTGCAGCAACTGGCCACTGGTTTTGTCCAGTTGTCGCTCCAGCAACCATTCGCCGAGGTGCACCACGGTGACATGCATGCCGCGCAGCATCAGGCCGTTGGCCGCTTCCAGGCCGAGCAAACCGCCACCGATGACCACCGCGTGTTTGTGGGTTTTCGCGGTGTTGATCATCGCCTGGGTGTCGGCGATGTCGCGGTAGCCGATCACGCCCTGCAAGGTATTGCCGGGGATCGGCAGGATGAACGGGGTCGAGCCCGTGGCGATCAATAGGCGATCGTACTCGGCCTCGGTGCCGTCTTCGGCGATGACCCGGCGCTTGACCCGGTCGATCTCCACCACTTTGCGGTTAAGCAGCAGCTTGATGTTGTTTTCCAGGTACCAGTCCAGGTCGTTGAGCACGATTTCTTCGAAGGTCTGTTCGCCGGCCAGTACCGGCGACAGCAGGATGCGGTTGTAGTTGGTGTGAGGTTCGGCGCCGAAGACCGTGATGTCGTACAGCTCGCTGCTCAGTTTCAGCAGTTCTTCCAGGGTGCGAACCCCGGCCATGCCGTTGCCGATCATCACCAGTTTTAGTTTTTTCATCAGATTCTCCGGGGAGCTTGGACCCGCCTCATCAGGGCTTTCAGGTCGTGCTCGACATATTTTGCGCAAACAAAAAAAGGCGTCCCGCTAGTTGCCTAGCGGGGACGCCTTTGTCCTTGTCCCGTTCTGTCGGGAAGCTCGCCCTTCGTCGTTGAAGGCCGGGCTTTATGTGTGGTGAGGGAGATAATGCAGTGGTTGTGCCAAGTCTTCAGAAACGTGGGTTTACTGGATTCCGGTCGCAGATATCGAGTTCGCTCCGAGTATTTTTGCACCGATGCAAGGCGCCCCGCACAAAATTGGCGCGGACTCTGTAGCAGCAGGCTGCTACAAGGGTCGATGTCAGCCATGGAATATCAGGAACAACACCACCAGATTCACCAACAACGACACCAACGCCAACGTCCGCCAAACCTTTAGCGGCTCGCGCTCCAGTAAAGGCCTGGGTCGCACGCTCACACTGCGCCGCTCCCCCTGTTCCAGCAGCAGCAACCATTCTTCCGCGGTTTCGAAGCGCTGACCCGGATCCACCGCCACCGCTCGCTCCAGGCTTTGCGCGAGCCATTCCGGCAGGTCCGGTCGATAGCGACTGGCGCTGACCGGCACACCAAACCGGGGCCGCTGGAACGCTTCGATTTCGCCGTAGGGATAATGCCCGGTGAGCAGAAAATACAGGGTCACACCGACCGCATACAGATCCTGTTGCGGTGTCGGAATCTCCCCGCGAAAAGCCTCCGGCGCAATATAACTGGGCGTTCCGGGCAGAGCTGCGGGTTGGTCCTCCGACAGGCCGGGGCAATATGCGAGGCCGAAGTCCAACAGGCGCAACTCGCCGTCGTCCCCCAACAGCAAGTTCTCCGGTTTGATGTCGCGATGGAAAATCTGTCGGCGATGCAGCGTGCCGACCGCGTGCAGCAGGCGTTCGGCCCAATCCAGCCATTGGGCCAGCGGCAGCGGTCCTGCCTGTTCATGCAGGTGCGCCAGGGTAGACCCGGAATATTCACGCATCACGTAGTACAAATGCTGACGCTGACTGGCGGCATGTACTTCAGGGAAATGCCGCCCGGCGACGCGTTTGAGAAACCATTCCTCGGACAATAACGCTTGCCCGGCCAGATGATCGTCGCGCAACGCACCGGGCAAGGTTTTCAGCAGCCAGGGTTGTTGTTGCCCATCGCGCACCCGATAGAGCAACGACTGCTGGCTCTGGCCAAGTATCCCTTCGACCTGCCAACCCTCGAATGCCTGACCCGGTTTCAGTGCAGGCGGCAACGGCCATTGCTGTAAATGAATCAGTGCATCACCAATGCTGGTTTCACCGAGGGCATCGACCCGCACCAGCAACGCGCTGGCATTGTCCTGGCTGCCCGCCAGATGCGCCGCACTCACCAAGGTCTGTGCAGCGCTGTGCAGATCGGGCTGATCGCGCAAAATTGCGGCAATGGCCGTGTCACCCAGTACGGCCCAGATGCCATCGCTGAGCAGCACGAAACTCTCGTCCAGGCGCAATTCGCCATCCAGGAAATCCAGCACCAGATGCTGATCCAGCCCCAACGCGCGTTTGAGCACATGCTGCATGCCTGGCTGGTCCCAGACGTGATCCTCGCTGACTCGCAGCAACTGACCGGCGTGCCAGCGATACACCCGGCAATCGCCGACATGGGCCAGAGTAAAACGCCTGCCACGCAGGACCAACGCGCTGACGGTGGTCAGTAGCGGTTGCCCACCGCCATTGGCCTGCAGCCAGCGATTCTGCGCCAGCAACAGGCGATCCAGTGCTTGAGCAACGCCCCAGGTTTCCGGCGTGGCGTAGTAGTCCAGTGCCAGGGCTTGCAAGGTCGAGCGGGCAGCGAGCCCGCCGTCGGCGCATTGACTGACGCCGTCGGCGATGGCGAACAGGTAACCCTTGCTCGCCGCCAGCGCCGGGGCCGGGGTGACCAGGCGCAAAGCGTCCTGATTCTCCTCGCGGGGACCGGTGGCGCTGGCTTCGGCGAAACTCAGTTGCAGGCTCATTGAGGCTTCAGACCCGTGCAGCGGTTACGGCGGCCGAGCCCCAAGTGGTTCTCCAGCGGCGTTTCACCCCGTGCAGGCCGAACCAGGCGAGGACGCCGAGGCTGGCAAACAACCACAAGGCCAGCTGATAGCTGCCGGTGCTTTGCTTGATCGCGCCCATGCCTGCCGCCAGGGCAAAACCGCCGATGCCACCCGCCATACCGATCAGGCCGGTCATTACGCCGATCTCCCGACGAAAACGCTGCGGTACCAGTTGGAAAACAGCACCGTTGCCTGCACCCAAACCGAGCATGGTGCAGACGAAAAGTGCCAGTGCCGCGTAGGAATTTGGCAAGTTGAAGCCCACGGCGGTGATGCAGATCGCCGCCACGGTGTACATCCCCAGCAATGTGCGGATCCCGCCGAAGCGGTCGGCCAGGGCACCGCCCAACGGACGCATCAGGCTGCCACCGAATACACAGGCAGCGGTGTAGTAACCGGCGGTCACCGGGCTCAGGCCATATTGGTCGTTGAAGTAGCCAGGCAGGGCACTGGCCAGGCCGATGAAGCCGCCAAATGTCACGCTGTAGAAAAACATGAACCACCAGCTGTCGCGGTCGCCCAAGGCCTTGAAGTAGTCGGCGACGGACTTGGCGTTTGGCCGTTGCGGGGCGTTTTTGGCCAACCAGGCGAAGACGGCCAGGCTCAGGATCAGCGGGATAAGGGCGAAACCGAACACGTTGCTCCAGCCGTAGGCGGCGGCCAGCACCGGGGCAATCAAGGCGGCGAGCACGGTGCCCGAGTTACCGGCACCGGCAATGCCCATGGCTTTGCCTTGATGCTGGGGCGGATACCATTGCGAGGCCAGAGGCAGCGCGACGGCGAACGACGCGCCGGCCATGCCCAGGAACAGGCCCAGTAGCAGCGCTTGTTCGTAGCTGTGAATGCCGAGTTTCCAGGCGCCGAACAAGGCGCAGATGACGATCGCCTGGCCAATCAGCCCGGCGGTTTTTGGTGACAGACGATCCGCCAGCATCCCCATGATAAAGCGCAGCACGGCACCGGCCAGAATCGGCGTCGCCACCACCATCCCGCGTTGCTGGGTGGTCAGGTGCAGGTCGGCGGCGATCTGCACCGCCAAAGGGCCGAGCAGGTACCAGACCATGAAGCTCAGGTCGAAATAGAGGAAGGCCGCGAACAATGTCGGGGTATGGCCGGATTTCCAGAAGCTTGAATTCATCGCGCACCTCAGCTGTTAGTCGTCTCGGAAGGAGTCATGAACTTGCAGGTGGGGCGCCGCAACGGCCGCACCACCGACCCCGGGCTGTGGGGCCAAAACAAAAAAACGCCGCCACCCGATTCGCCATGGGCAAATAAGGTGAGCGACGTCTTTGTCGTAGGTGGGGCAACCGCCGTTGGTTACCTGTAGCGATTACTTAGCGAGATTTGTGCCAACAGCTCAAACCGAGTCGCGGCCATTCGCGAGCAGGCTCGCTCCCACAAGGGGGAATGGCGTCAGGTACAAATCAACTGTGCGAGCCTGCTCGCGAAGGCGTCGGTCAGCCGAGCAATTCACTCATGGCAATGATCTGCTCCGCCACCTGAATCAGCTTCTGCTGTCGGCTCATGGCCTGACGGCGCATAAGGGTGTAGGCCTCTTCCTCGTTGCAGTGCTTCATTTTCATCAGCAGCCCTTTGGCCAGCTCGATGCGCTTGCGCTCGGCCAGTTGCTGGTCGCGGGCATGGAGTTGAGCACGCAGGGCCTGGTCGCTTTCGAAGCGCGCCATGGCCACGTCGAGAATCGGCTGCAAGCGTTGTGCGTGAATGCCTTCGACAATGTAGGCACTGACCCCGGACTTGATCGCCTGGCGCATCACGCCGGGGTCATGCTCGTCGGTAAACATCACGATCGGTCGTGGTTGGTCGCGAGTCACCAGCACCACTTGCTCCATGACATCGCGGCTCGGTGACTCGGTATCGATCAGAATCACGTCCGGATGCACCGATTCGACGCGCGCGGGCAGGTCGATGGTCAGGCCGGATTCGTCGATCACCTCGAACCCGGCTTCGGTCAACGCCGCTTTCAGGCGCCCGACTTTCTTCGCGGTGTCGTTGATCAGCAGGATACGCAACATGTTCGCAGGCTCCTGTCAGCGGCTGGCAAATCGGAGTGAGCTGTCGGTCAGGGCGTGCAGCTTGAAACTGCGCGCATACCCGGCCGGGTCCGAGCCGTCCCAGACCTTGCCGTCGATCAACTGACTGCTGCGCATTTCCTGACCCAAGGCCGCGACACCCACGGCGCTGGCGGCGTCGCGGTAGAGGTCGAGTTGCTGGACCTGACGAGCCACGCCGAGGTAATCCGGGTCTTCACGCACTAACCCCCAGCGGCGAAACTGGGTCATGAACCACATGCCGTCGGACAAGTAGGGGAAATTCACCTCGCCGTCGCCATGGAAGCGCAGCGCGTGCGGGTCTTGCCAGCGATGACCGAGACCGTCGGCATAGTCGCCCAGTAACCGCGGCTCGATGCAATCAAGCGGTGCATCGAGGTACTCCGGTGCACTCAAAAACTGCGCGGTGCTGCGGCGATTGTCGGTGCTTTCTTCGATAAAGCGGCTGGCTTGCAGAATCGCCATCACCAACGCCCGTGCGGTGTTGGGGTATTGCTCGACGAAGGCGCGGGTGCAGCCGAGGACTTTTTCCGGGTGATCGGGCCAGATCGTCTGGGTGGTCGCGAGGGTGAAGCCGAGGTTCTGTTTCACCGCGCTGGCGGACCAGGGTTCACCGACGCAGAAACCGTCGATGCGCCCCGCTTGCAGGTGCGCGACCATTTGCGGCGGCGGCACCACCACGCTGTCGACGTCCTGCAAGGGATGAATCCCTTGGCTCGCCAGCCAGTAATACAGCCACATGGCATGAGTGCCGGTGGGAAATGTCTGGGCGAAGGTCAGTTTTGGGCTACTTTGGTGCACGCGACGATCCAGCGCTTCAGGACTGGTCACGCCCAGGGCCTGCAAGCCGTGGGAGAGGTTGATGCTCTGGCCGTTCTGGTTCAGGCCCATGAGCACGGCCATGTCCGTCGAGGCCACGCCGCCGATCCCCAAGTGCACGGCGTAGATCAACCCGTACAGGCTATGGGCGGCATCGAGCTCGCCGCTGACCAATTTGTCCCGCAAGTTGGCCCAGGACGATTGGCGCTTGAGGTTTAGTGTCAGGCCATAGGGCTGGGCGAACCCCTGGGTGGCGGCGACCACCACCGAGGCGCAGTCGCTCAGGGCCATGAAGCCTACATTGATCGCGGACTTTTCCGGAGCGTCGCTGCCATTGACCCAGGCCAGTGGGCCGGCTGATGGTTCATTCATCGATTCTGCACCTTCAAAAAAAAGCGTCGCCCCAGTGTTCTTGCATGAGCAAGGTCAGGTGACGACGCCATTGTCCTTGCACTCATCCCGTCGTTGGCATGAGCGCTGATGACAAAGCCGGTGCAAGGCATATGCCAGTCCGGGTCCCATCAGCTTTCCATCAGGATTCAATGCGCCGCCTCTTTCATCCTGTCGTCCATTCCAACGCCAGGTTGCATAAGGAGGCCGGTGTGCAGATCGAACCACGTTGCGCCATGACATTTCCTGATGTTCGCCTCGACGAGCGGGTGCTGCACCTGCGTGTTGCCGAGCACCCCGTGCGGCTCTCTTCTGCGGATTCTGCGTCGTGTTGTTGGCTGCCTGGCGGATGGGAAGGGTTGATCGCGATGGCGAGCGTGCTTGAAGTGAGTGGTGGTCGCGTGCAGGCGCTGACGATGCCCGAAGCGCCTCTGATCAAGTTGCAGGTGTTCTTCGATATGAGCGAGGCGCTGAACGACGAAAAACCGCGCCTCGCGCCTTGGGCCACGCTGCCCGTGGCTTACGACACCCTCCAGTCCGGCAAGGCGCTCGAGCGCTGGTACATCGAGCAGGCATTGCGCGGCGATGTGGCCTATCGAGCCTTTGCCGGCCAGCTGCGCCACAACGAGAGTTATGGGCTGGTGCGATTTCTGTTGGAGCAGGGCACCCGCAGCGAAAAATTGTCGGCGTTGGCCCAGCGCTATGGCGTCTCGGTGTCGCACTTTCGCCGGTTGTGTCATCAGGCGCTGGGCAGCGCGGCCAAGCCTGCCTTGCGCGGCTGGCGGACAGCGCAGGCGTTATTGAACATGAGCCTGGAAGACAGCTCGCTGACGGACGTGGCGCTGGAGTTCGGCTTTGCCTCTTCTTCGCATTTCTCCAAGGAAATTCGTGAGCTGATGGGGTTCTCACCCAGCAGGCTCGCGGATATCACCTACCTATCAGGCAAGTGAGTCGATGAGTTTTCATTTTTTTGCGCGGCGTTGGGTACCGATGCTGATGAGCGCGGTGTTGGCCTCCGCATCTTTTTCCGTGCAGGCGCAAGTCGATGCTTATGTGGCACGCGAGCAGAGTGTGCGCACCTTCTTTACCGAGCTGTCGGGGCCACTGGGCAAACCGGTGATCGTCAGCAAAGCCGCGGCTGCCAAACGGATTTCCGGTGAGTTCGACCTGAGCTCGGCGCAAAAGACCTTTGAGCGGATCAGCACCCAGATGGGCTTGATCTGGTACAGCGATGGTCAGGCGATCTATCTGTATGACGCCTCTGAAATCAAAAGCTCAATGGCCACGCTACAGACGCTTACCGTGGCGAAGCTCAAGGCATTTCTGCAGCAGTCCGGGTTGCACGACGTCCGTTATCCATTGCGCAACGACGGCCTGCGCACCTTCCATATTGCCGGGCCGCCGATTTATGTCGACCTGGTGCTGCAAGCTGCCCAGTTGATGGATAACCAGCGCTCGGACTTGCTATTGGGCAAGCAGCAGATTGGCGTGATTCAGGTGCAGAACACCTTTGTGGGTGATCGCAGCTACGAGTTGCGCGATGACAAAGTGACCATCCCCGGAATGGCGACGGTGATCGAGCAGTTGCTGCGGGGCGAGAAGAGCGAAGTCGAACCCTGGGTGAAGCAGACAACGGCGCAGAAACCCCAGGGCATGATGCCGGCGTTTCCCCTGGAAGGTCTGGGCACCGAGCCTTCAGCTCAGGACCCGACAGCCCCGAAAATACTGGCGCGGGAAGTGGCCGCCGGGAATATTCGGGTGGTGGCGTATCCCGACACCAACAGCCTGCTGGTCAAGGGTTTACCGGAACAAGTGCGTTTTATCGAAAACCTGGTGGGTGCGCTGGATACGCCAAAACGGCATGTGGAGTTGTCGCTGTGGATCATTGATTTGCACAAGGACGAACTCAATCAGCTGGGCATCGAATGGCAGGGTTCGGTGAAAGTCGGCGGGCAGGCTTCAGCATCGCTGAATGGCGGCTCTGCAACCACGCTGGATGGCGCCTCGTTTGTCGCACGGATCATGGCGTTGGAGCGTACCAGCCGAGCGAACGTTGTCTCGCGACCGGTGATACTGACCCAGGAAAATGTGCCGGCGATCTTCGACAACAACCGAACGTTTTACGCCCCCTTGGTCGGGGAGCGCAGTGTCGATCTACAGCACGTGACCTATGGCACGCTGGTGAATGTGTTGCCGCGCTTCGCCCTGGCGGACGAGATTGAGATGTCGCTCAATATCGAGGACGGCAACGAAGTCGAAAGCCCTGGCGGTGGCGAGCGCCCGAACGCACTGCCCACGGTGGGCCGCACCCGGATCAGTACGGTGGCGCGTGTGCCTCAGGGCATGAGTCTGTTGGTCGGCGGGTTTACCCGTGATGACCATAGCGAGCAAATCGGACGGGTTCCGGTGCTGGGTTCGATTCCCTGGATCGGTCGACTGTTCAGCTACCGTCAGGTGCGCTCGGCGAATACGGTACGGGTGTTCTTGATCCAGCCCAAGGAAATTATCAGCGCCATGGTGCCCGAGCCCGTCGAGCCCGAAGCACGTTTGATGACGCCCGAGCAACATGAGCGCCTGCGACGGGCCTACTTCCGTGCGGTGAACAATTGATCCTGCCGACTGTTTCCAGTGGTGGTCGCGCAGCACAAGCGCGACTGAACGCAGAGAAGGCCGCCGAGCACCCGCAACCGCAAGTCAGTGCAGACGTCGATGTCGATGAAAGTGGCACGGCCGCCGCTGTGCAGCGCTTTGTGCAGATCAGCGATGAAATGTCCGCGGCGCTGGCTCAGTTTCGCGGACGGCGGCATTTCGAACTCAAGTCTGACGCCATGACTGAAAACTTCGAAAGGGTGCTTGAAGACGACACCGTGCCCAAGGCTCGGCAAGTGCTGAGCCTGGCACGCCTGGCAGACAAACCCGTCGTCTGGTTGCTGCAAATGGCCCGCAGTCTGTTCCCGGATGACAGTGACCTGGCGCTGGTGCTGCGAGAGTTGCTGCGCCGTAAAAAGCTCGACGCCGGTACGCGTCAACGGCTCGAAACCTTGTTGGAAACAGTGGTCGCGCAAAGCTCCCCCAAGCGCCTGAAAGCCGGGATAAACGCTGCTTTGAAAGCCCGGTTGTTCGGCGCGGCAATTGCGGTGCGGGCGGGACTGCTGAGAGAAACCTACCGTGATTTCCTGGAGTCCGACGACGGCCCGGTCAGTTGCTACCAGGACTGGATTGCCCTGTTCGGCGCGCCACAGCGCATAAATGTATTGGCCTTCATCGAGGCCGCGTTGCTGACCGACATCAGTGCCCAGGACCCCAGTTGTTCACGCCGCGAGTTTGGCCAGCTGCTGGCCAGGCTAACGGAGCTCAAGCGCCTGCGGTCAGCGGAGAACGTTTTCATCGAGCGCCTGCTCAGCGATGAGCTGATTGGCCGGCACAACGCTCTGGAGGCGGATTGGCTGGTGTTTCTCCTGGGGTTGCTGACTTACCCCGATGAACTCGACCAGTTGTTGCTCGGCGTGCTGGGCGAAAGCGTGTTGCTGAGCCTGCACCGTGACCGCTCGGCGCTGTTGCAGGTGGTGCGGCGGGTCAGTCTGCAACTGCCGCACGCGTTGTTTTGCGATGAAGAAGCGCCGCAACGCCTGGCGCAACAGTTCAGTCATCTGGCGGACATCGCCTTCGCTCATGAATGCATCGAAAGGCGATCAGACCATGCTTAATCGATTTTTACGCAACGTCAGCGCACGTCCGGAACTGCTGATCCTGACGCTGATGGTGATGATCATCGCCATGTTGATCATTCCCTTGCCCACGGTGCTGGTGGATTTTCTCATCGGCTTGAACATCGTCATTTCGCTGCTGATCTTCATGGGCTCGTTCTACATCGAACGCATCCTCAGCTATTCGACGTTCCCGGCCTTGCTGCTGTTGACCACGCTGTTTCGCCTGGCGCTGTCGATCAGTACCAGCCGACTGATCCTGAGTCAGGCCGATGCCGGGGACATCATTGCGTCCTTCGGCGAGTTCGTGATCGGTGAAAGCCTGGTGGTGGGCTTCGTGATTTTCTCCATCGTCACCATTGTCCAGTTCATCGTTATCACCAAGGGTTCGGAACGGGTGGCCGAAGTCGCGGCGCGTTTTTCCCTGGACGGGATGCCGGGCAAGCAAATGAGCATTGACGGCGACCTCAAGGCCGGCGCGATCACCGCCGAAGAGGCCAAGGAAAAACGCAGCGTGCTGGAGCGTGAAAGCCAGTTGTATGGCTCTTTCGACGGTGCGATGAAGTTCATCAAGGGCGATGCCATCGCCGGCATCATCATCATTTTCGTCAACTTCATCGGCGGCATGGCCATTGGTGTCGGGCAAATGGGCATGGACATGTCCACCGCGTTATCGACCTACACCTTGCTGACCATCGGCGATGGCCTGGTGGCACAGATTCCGGCGTTGTTGATTGCCATCGGCGCCGGTTTCATTGTCACCCGTGTCAACGGCGATGACAGCAACCTGGGCCGCAACATGCTCGCCCAAATGCTGGGTAACCCGTTCGTACTGGGCGTGACCGCATTGCTGGCGGTGGGCGTCGGTTTTCTGCCGGGTTTCCCATTGATGACCTTTCTGCCGATTGCCGGAGCGCTGGGGCTGGTGGTTTTTTTTCGCCATCGCAAAGCCGCCCGAGTGGCTGTCCAGCCCGGTGAAACGCGGCCGGCAGCATCAGCACCTGACGAGTCACCCACCGAACTGGGGTTGCTGGACGACGTCGACAGCATTGCCACCGAGACGATTGCCTTGATGCTGCTGGTGCCTACGGCACGGCTGAACGAGTTGAACAACGCCCGCCTGGTCGCGCGTTTTCGCAGTCAGTTTTTTGTCGATTACGGGTTGCGCATCCCCGAACCGCAGTTGCGCGGCAGCGAAGCCCTGCCGGCCCATCAGGTCGCCGTTTTGATCAACGAAGTGCGTGCCGATCAGTTCGATATCCATTTCGACCACTGGCGCCTGCTCAACTATTCGCCAGACCTGGACCCCCTGGGGTTTGCACTGGTGCGCGGCACCGACAGCAACCGGTTGGCGGGTGTCTGGGTCAATGCCGACGACAAGGACCGGGTGCAGCAATTGGGTTATCAGCTGCGACCGGCCTATGACGAGTGCTATCGCTGCCTGGTGACGTTGCTCGCGCGCAACATCCAGGAATTTTTCGGGGTGCAGGAAACCAAGCAGTTGCTCGACGAGATGGAAAGTCGCTACCCCGATCTGCTGAAGGAAGTGTACCGCCACGTCACGGTGCAGAAGATCGCCGAGGTCCTGCAACGGCTGATCGGCGAGCGGATTTCAGTACGCAACATGAAATTGATTCTGGAGTCGCTGGCCCATTGGGCGTCGCGGGAAAAGGACGTGCTGGCCCTGGTCGAACATGTCCGTGGTGCGATGGCCCGCTACATCAGCAACAAGTTCGCTCACGGTAATGACCTGCGGGTCCTGCTGCTGTCCGCGGAGTTCGAAGACGTGGTGCGCAAGGGCATCCGGCAGACCTCGGGCGGCAGTTTTATCAATCTGGACCCGGCTGAATCGGAAGAGTTGATGGACCGGTTGAGTGTTGGCCTGGACAGCGTGCACATCCCGCACAAGGACATGGTGGTGCTGTGTTCGGTCGATGTTCGGCGCTACATCAAAAAACTGATCGAGGGGCGATTCCGCGAACTGGACGTGATGTCGTTCGGCGAAATCTCCGAGACGATTTCAGTCAATGTCATCAAGACGCTTTAAGGAAAACGGTAAATGAGACAGATGGACATTGCCCGGTTGCTGCGCGAAGCGCTGCTGCACAGCGGTTGCACAGGCGCGCAACTGGGGCACTTCGACAGCCACAGCACCATTGAAATGCACATGAGGGATGTGCCCAATGTCTGCGTGGGTGACGTGGACGGTGAGGTGTGGGTCTGGGCGTCGATCACCGAAGCCAGGCCCCGTGCATTCGACCATTGCGCCGTCGATCTCTGGCAGTTTTTATTGCAGGGCAGCCCCTGGTCCCGCAGTGGGCAGTTGCACCTGTGCGAGGTTCAAGGCCAGCTCGAATTGCGCCTGATGTGCAATGAACAAGCCCTGTGCGATGCCCCTCATTTTGCACAAGCCCTCGACGCCTTTGTGGCCGCGATCGAAGAACTGTGCGGCATTCTGCGTCTATGAATACGCGGTTGGAACGACGTGCCGCACATCCCTTGCGCCTGAGTGGGCCATTGATCGAGGCGGCACTGGTCGATGTGGTCATCGGTGAGGTGTGCGAGGTACGTCAGCACTGGCGTTCGCCGCAGCTGGCGGCCAGGGCGCAAGTCATCGGGTTCAAACCCGGCGTGGTGCTGCTCAGTTTGCTGGGGGATGCCCGTGGGCTTTCCCGGGAGTCGCTGATCGTGCCGACGGGCTCGGTGCTGCGTCTGACGTGCAGTGATGCCCTGCTCGGCAGTGTGGTTGATCCACACGGCAACATCGTCGAGCGCCTGGCACCGTCGCCAGCCTTTCTTGAGCAGGATTATCCGGTGGACGCCAACCCTCCGGCGTACCACCAGCGTCGGCCGGTGGCAGCGCCATTGATGACGGGCATTCGCGCGATCGATGGTTTGTTGACCTGTGGCATCGGTCAGCGCATCGGCATTTTTGCGGCGGCCGGATCGGGTAAAACGTCGTTGATCAACATGCTGATCCAGCACACCGAGGCCGACGTTTTTGTCATTGGCTTGATCGGCGAGCGCGGTCGTGAAGTGACCGAGTTTGTCGAGCATCTGCGCCAATCGCAGAAGCGTTCGCGTTGCGTGGTGGTGTTCGCCACCTCCGATTTCTCGTCGGTGGATCGCTGCAATTCGGCCCTGCAGGCCACCGCTATCGCTGAGTATTTCCGTGACCAGGGGCAGCGTGTGGTGCTGTTGCTGGACTCGTTGACACGTTACGCCCGGGCGCGTCGCGACCTGGCGTTGGCGGCCGGCGAAGCACCGGCGCGTCGCGGCTACCCGGCCTCCGTATTCGATGCCTTGCCGCGCTTGCTCGAACGCCCCGGTGTGACGGCGAAAGGCAGCATTACGGCCTGGTACACGGTGCTGCTGGAAAGCGACGATGAGCCGGACCCGATGGCCGAGGAGATCCGGTCGATTCTCGACGGGCATATTTATCTCAGCCGCGATCTGGCGGCCAAGGGCCATTTTCCGGCGATCGATGTGTTGCGCAGCGTCAGTCGCGTGGCGACACAGGTGACGACTGCGCAGGTGCAGCAACTGGCGTCGTCAACCCGGGAAATCCTCGCGCGTCTTGAGCAGTTGCAGATATTCCTCGACCTGGGGGAGTACACCCCGGGTGCAAACGCGGCCAATGACCACGCCATGCAACGGCGTGAGGCCTTGACCGAGTGGTTGCGCCAGCCGACGAACGACTGCTCTCAGCCTGAAGAAACCCTGCGGAGTCTGCATGAACTCATTGCCTGACTGGCGTCGATTGCTGGCGTTCAGTGATACCCGTCAGCGACGTGGCGAACAGGCCGTTCTGCGCTCGCAACAACAATTGCTGCCACTGCGTCAGGAGCTGGCGGGTTTCGTTGAGCAGGAGGCGTCGTTGCTCGGCCTACTGACCAGCCATCGCGCGCAAGATTGCGTTTTGGATCACGGGCAATTGCTGGCGTTGCTGCGACGCCAGGCGGTCATCCGGCGGCAGATACACGTGTTGCATCTGGAACATGACCGCGTGGCCCTGCAATGCCAGCAAATCGATGAAGTGTTGCGCGAGCAACAGCAACAGCTGCGTGTTTTGCAGCGCAAGCACGGCCAATACGAACGGTCTGTCCAGCAGGTAGCGCGGGTGCAACGGCTTGAGCGTGTGCGCCAGGAAGAAAGGGAAATAGAAGACATGACCGGAGTACGGCGATGAAAGAGGTTTCTGCAGTCCCACGGTTACCGGTTCCAGAGGCCGAGCCTGGCCTTGATGGCTCTGTGGATGAACTTGAGGACAAGTTTGTACCGGCTGAAGAGGATGAGCTGCCGCAAGGTGTGCTGGATTTGCTTGCCACATTGACGGTGCGCCATGGGCCAAGGGCAGGAACCGCTAGCGGAACGGCACAGGCATCGATTCACTCGTCGCAGACTGAGGTTGTCGAGCGTCCTGCATTACTGACGCGCGTGGAGGGGGGCACTGTGCATCAACGACCCGTACCGAATCGTCTGGAACCCGCGGTTTCGGCCCTTGAACCGGTTGCTATGTCGACGTTGAGATCGACATCGACATCGACATCGATATCCACGTCAAAATTAAAATCCGAAGCGCCGTTGCCGCTGATTGAACCTCCATCGCGCCCGATTGATCCGTCATCGCCGTCCAGCGAACGGATCATCCCGAGCGACGATGTTGAATTCCCTGACGTCCTGCCAATCGCTCCTGACAATCGTCATGCGCCGTCGGTTGCACGGACCTTCAGCGCTTCGGCCCCGGCGATGCCGCCTGCGCCGCCGCTCGAGATTACCGTCGAAGAAGTCGTTAGCCCGAGTCGTGATTTTCTCCAGGTTCCGTTCAACAAAGGTGCCGCCAGCGGACAAGTAACGATCACTCGAACGCCTGGCGAGTCGGTGTCGAACCTGGTGCTCAGTCCAAGTAATGCTCAAGTCTTCGAGCACCTTAGAGAGCCTTTTGAACAGGTTCGGGATAGCCACTGGCGCCTCGCCGACACGGCGGATGAGCAACCGCATCACGGCTCGCATCAATCGTCGGACGATGAGCAGGAAGAACAAGAGGAACGTCCGGCATGACAGCGCTGGCGTTACGCGGCGTGAATGCGCTGGCACATACCCGTTCGCAGACAGTTCGGCGCTGGCAGCGGGGCGGTCATTGTGCCGGGGTAGGCAGGCCCGAAGGGGCTGGTGGTTTTTTGCGTTTTTCAGCACAGGGTGAGCAGGGTGCCTGGCAGGGTTTGATCATGGCCCGCGACTGGCTGCATCACTCGCTGCCGCAGTTGCCATTATTGCTGGCGGTTGAGTGTCCTGCGACCAGTATCGCCGGGTTGTTTCGTGCGGTACCGCGTCCTTTGGTGATCGAGGTGGACGAGCTGCACTACCAGCACCTGTCTGACGTCGAGTTGATTGAACCCTCGTGTTTGCCTGCGCAGGAGTTGCCATGGCTCGACACCTCTCGGGGTCGACTGTGGTTCACGTTGCTGCCGCCTGAATGCCCTGCGAGCGGGGCGCAGGAATCCTGGCTGACCGATTTGCCGATGCACCTGGAATTGCGACTGGGCGTCAGTGACCTCAGTTGCTCAAGCCACTTGCGGCTCGGGGTTGGCGATGTACTGCGGATCACCCGGCTGACGCACCAGTGTCTGCTGGCAGATTGCGCAATCGGCGTTTTCACGTTCACTGAAGAGGGATTACACATGGAACTGACTGTCGCCGATTCGAGCGAGCAGGACGTTGTCGAGCTTGATCATTTACCGGTTCGTCTGGAGTTCGTTCTGGCGACCCATGCCATCGAGTTGGGCGCGCTGAAAAACATCATCGCCGGCCAACTCATTCCCCTGGCCGCCGACGTGGCGCAGCACATTGAAGTGCGTGCCAATGGCAAGCGGGTGGCGCGTGGGGAATTGGTTCAACTGGACGAGCGTCTGGGCGTCGAGTTGCTTGAGGTCTATCGGAATACCGGCGATGAATGATGTGTCGCTGATTGCGCTGCTGGCGTTTGCTTCATTGCTGCCGTTTCTAGTGGCAGCCGGCACCTGCTATATCAAATTCTCCATCGTATTTGTCATCGTGCGCAATGCGCTGGGGTTGCAGCAGGTGCCGTCGAACATGGCGCTCAATGCGATTGCACTGATGCTGGCGATTTTCGTGATGACGCCGGTCATGAAGCAGGGGTACGGCTATTACAAGGAAGAGCAGGTGGCCTTTACCGACGTTGAATCGGTGGTGAGTTTTGCCGAGAACGGTTTGGGTGGCTACAAGGACTACCTGCGCAAATACACCGATCCGGAATTGGCGCAGTTCTTTGAGCGCGCACAAGCGGCACAGGGCGGAAACGAGACCGGCCTGCCCGACGAAGAAGTGCTTGAACCCTCGCTGTTTTCGTTATTGCCGGCTTATGCGCTGAGTGAAATCAAGAGCGCGTTCAAGATCGGTTTCTATCTGTACCTGCCGTTCGTGATCGTCGATCTGGTGATCTCCAGCATCTTGCTGGCACTGGGCATGATGATGATGAGCCCGGTGATCATTTCGGTGCCGATCAAACTGGTGTTGTTTGTGGCACTGGATGGGTGGGCGCTGCTGTCTACCGGTTTGGTCAAGCAATACCTGACCTTACTGGTTTAGGGGGCTCGATGAACGATCTGGTGTATGCCGGCAACAAAACCCTGTACCTGATTCTGCTGATGGTGGCGTGGCCGATCATTGTCGCGACCGTGGTCGGCCTGGTAGTCGGTCTGGTTCAGACCGTGACCCAGTTGCAGGAGCAGACGCTGCCGTTCGGTTTCAAATTGATGTCGGTCGCGGCCTGCCTGTTTTTGCTCTCGGGCTGGTACGGCGAAACGTTGCTTGATTTCAGTCGCGAAGTCATGCGCCTGGCCTTGAGTTAGGCCGATGACGGTTTCGCTGTTTTTCGATCTGTACGCCTTGCTCGCCGCCGCCGCCCTCGGATTCGCCCGGCTGGCGCCGATATTTTTCATGCTGCCGTTTTTAAACAGCGGGGTGCTGACCGGGGTTCCACGTCAGGCCGTGATCATTCTGGTCGCCTTGGGGTTTTGGGCCTCTGTCGGCGAGCCGCTGCCCCGGCTTGACGGGTTGGCCTTTTTTGGTTTGCTGATGCGCGAGGCCGGTATCGGCGCATTGCTCGGGTTGCTGCTGTGCTGGCCGTTCTGGGTACTGCACGCCATGGGCAATCTCATCGACAACCAGCGCGGTGCAATGCTCAGCAGCACCGTGGACCCGGCCAATGGCGTAGATACTTCGGAGCTGGCGAACTTTCTGCAGTTGTTCGCCGCGGCGGTGTACCTCGAAGGGGGCGGCATGCTGTTGATGCTGGAAACCGTCGGCCACAGTTATCGCATTTGCGCGCCGGCCAGCTGTGAGATGCAACTGCAACCGATCCTCAGCCTGCTCGATGCGCTGGTCAGCAAGACGCTGGTGATCAGCGCACCGGTGGTGGCCACGTTGTTGATCAGCGAGGCACTGCTGGGTCTGCTCTCGCGCTATGCGCCGCAGATGAATGCGTTCTCGGTATCGCTGACAATCAAGAGCCTGGTCGCGCTGGTGGTGTTGATGCTGTATTTCGGCGTGCACCTGCCGGATGAAGTCCTGCGTATGGGGACGAAATCCCAGACGCTGGAGCATTATCTGGACGGGGAGGGTGGACATGTCCTCCAGCGCCTCAAAGACTGAGAAACCTACCGCCAAGCGTCTGCGCGATGCGTCACGCAAAGGGCAGACATTCAAGGCCAAAGACCTGGTGATCACCTGCCTGACGTTGTGCGGCATCACCTACATGGTGTTCAACAGCTCGCTGCTGGACGTCATGGAGGTCTACCGACGCATCATCGCCAGTGACTTTGACGCCGACCTGCAAAAGTATTCGGCGATGTTGGTGGTGATCGGGCTCAAGGCGCTGCTGCCGCTATTGCTGGTATGCGTCTTGACCAGCGCGTTGCCCGCGTTGCTGCAAAGTGGTTTTGCGTTGGCCAGTGAAGCCCTGAAGCTGAATCTGGGCGCCTTGAACCCGATCAATGGCTTCAAAAAACTGTTCAGCATGCGCACGGTCAAGGACACGGTCAAAGCGCTGCTCTATCTGGGCAGCTTTGCCCTGGCGTTGTAGATTGTCTGGGTCACCCAGCGCCAATTGTTGTTTGCCCAGCTGTTTGCCCAGGCGCCGGATTTGTTCGCGATCTGGGGCCATTTGCTGCTGGTGTTGGTGCTGGCGTTTCTGGGGTGCGTGCTGTTCATCGTCGTGCTCGATGCGCTGTGCGAATACTGGTTGTTCATGAAAGATCAAATGATGGACAAGGATTCAGTCAAGCGCGAACACAAGGAGCAGGACGGCAATCCGCAGATCAAGGGTCGCCGCCGCGACTTGCACATGGAGTTGCTGTCGGAGCAGGTCAAGTCCGACGTGCGCAGTTCGCGGATGATTATTGCCAACCCGACCCACATCGCGATCGGTGTGTATTTCCGTCCGGAAATTACCCTGTTGCCGTTCATCTCGTTGATGGAAACCAATCAGCGTGCGCTCGCCGTCCGGGCTTATGCCGCCGAGGTCGGTGTGCCGGTGATCAACGACATCGCCCTGGCACGGCGAATCTTCAAGACCCATCAGCGCTACAGCTTCCTGCAGGTGCAGGAGGTCGAAGAAGTCCTGCGCCTGTTGATCTGGCTCGAGCAGGTCGAGCAGGCCTGATCCCTTATGCCCCTGCAGGAGCGAGCTTGCTCCTACAGAAACGCAGCTTTCTTTATCCATCCAGAGGTTGGCATGAGCGCAATTTGGCAGCGTGGCTGCCAGCGCTTTGGCTCAATGCATGCGTCAGCGATGCTGGCGTTTTTTCAGGAGTGTGGCTGATGAGTCGCAACAATCAACAAGATGAACAGGTCGCTCTGGCTGTCGTCGATGCGGTGCTCGCGGGAGCGCCATTAAAGGATGTGCAGGGCATCAGCGACGAGCACATGGACGGGTTGTATGCCTTCGCCTTTCAGTTCTATGAACAGGGAAGGCTGGACGATGCCGAGAAGTTCTTCCACTTCCTGTGCATCTACGACTTTTACAACAGCCATTACTGGATGGGACTGGCCGCCGTACACCAGCTCAAACAGAACCACCAGAAAGCGATCGACCTGTATGCCATCGCTTTTGCCCAAGGCAATAACGACTACCGACCGATGTTCTACACCGGCCAGTGTCAGCTCGCCCTGGGCAAGATCGGCAAGGCCAGGTTGTGTTTCGAATACGTGATCGAGCAGGCCACGGAAGAGGATCTGCGCACACAAGCCCAGGTGTATCTCGACACCTTGGAACACATGGAAAGTACTGTCAGGAGCAATGAACATGAGTGAAATCAGAAGCACATCGAATACGGTTTTTCAGAGCCGGTCCGAAGCGTTTGAAACCTATGGCAAGGCCGCGAGCCAGGCTGCCCGCACGGTGGATTATCAGAAGGCAGGTCAGGCCGCATTGGCCGGTTTAATGACGGTGAGTTACGACAGTGACTCCGGTAAAGCCACGGCGGGTGCGGGGCGTCCGCAACTGCATGCGCCGCCACCGCGTGCGGATGGCAACAAGCCGGAAAGCAACGCTGATTTGTTCACGCTGTTGATGGCAATGATCTGCGAAATGCTTGGCGAAGTAGACCAGAACAAGCTGAAAAATCGCCTGGCCATGCTGCAATCCATGGCCGGCGCCAAACAGCAGGGTTATGAAAAACTGGCCGCTGAGTACGCCGAAGCTGTTGACGCACTGGAGGCAGCCGAAGGTGCCGTTGGCGGCAGTCAGGAACAGCTCGAGGCATTGCGCGAGCGGGTCCTGCATTTCCAGGGCTTGCTGGATGAAAGCGAGGCCCGTCTGGCCGGACTGGATCCCGATTCAGCGGAATATGCAAGTGAACTGGCGCGGCGCGATCAGCTTAAAGGCGAACTGGCGGCTCATACCCAGACCTTTCAAAAAGCCACCGATGCACATCTCAAACTGATCAATGTCGCCAATGCCGCCGCCAAAACCCTGGCTGGCGTGGCCGCAAAAGTGCAGGAGGCGGGGCTCGGTGGGCCGCAGGTCAAAGAGTCGCAGGAGAAGGCGCTGAGCAGTAGCGCACTGGCGCTGCTGAACCGATTGAAAATCATTGAGTTGCTGGGCGAGTCGGCGCAGAACAAGGAGGAACTCAATCAGGAGCTGTTTCTGGAGCTGCAGGCCAAGCTTCAGGAAAAGATGCAGCTTGAATCGGATAAGTACCTGGAAGAAGTGCGCAAGGCCGAGGCTTTGCAGAAGACCATGGGTTGCATTGGTGCGATCGTTGGCGCGCTGTTGACCGTCGCCACCATTGCTATCGGTGTTCTGACCGTCAATCCAGTGCTCATCGCGGTGGGCGTGATTGGCGCGGCGGTGATGATTTCGGATGCGGTGATCAAGGAAACGACAGGGGTGTCGTTCATGGCTGAGGCCATGAAGCCACTGATGACGTTGATGCAGGAAGCCATCAAGCTGTTTACCGATATCTACACCAAGTTGCTGATCGCGTTTGGCGTCGATCCGGAGACCGCAAAGGACATCGCGCAAATCGCCGGCATGATCCAGGGCATCGTATCAACCCTTGCAGCCATTGCATTGGCGGTTATTGTCGGGGTTCAGGTGATCGGACCGGTCGTCTCCGCGGTTGCTTCGAAACTGGCCTCCGTGATTGCTCAGGCGGCCCCTGCGGCCGTGCAGGCCATCAAGCAAGTGGCGTCGTCGGTGGGTAACACGCTGACCCAGATGCTGACGCAGTTGCGCAGCTTCATCACCAACGGTGCCGATCCCGCCTCCCTGGCCCGCTACGCGGCCAATCTCGAAATCGCTCAAGCCGTCACTGAGTTCGGCAACGTAGCGGCGCAGGGCGGGTTACAAATCAGAAGCGGCCAGCATCAGGCCCAGGCTGCCGTGCACCTGGCTGACGTGCGGGTGCGCATGGCGGTCAGCGAAGAAATCACCTCCTACCTTACTCGCCTGGTCGAAGACTACGGTCAAGCGATGCGGGACCGAACCCGACAGGTCGAACAGGTTTTTGCCGATATGCAACGCAGCCATTCGGTCAGCTCGTACATGGTCCGACTTGTTTGAACTCATCCATAAAAGGTATTCGTCATGACCGCGATTAATAGCACGGGCGTATTTGCTTCACGCTCGATGATTGAGGCGCAAGCGTCCGCAGCGACCGAAAAACTGTTTCGCTCGCCCAATGGCCCTGCGCTGAGCCACAAGATAAATCAACAGGTCCTCAATAATATCTCCCCTTCTGCGGCGGAACTCGAAAGCGCCATCGACGCCTATCAGCCCAGTGAGTCCGACCGACAAGACTACGTTGCCGTCTCGAAGATGCTCGAGGATGAAGTGCTTAAGATGCTCGAGGATGAAGTGCTTAAGATGCTCGAGGATGAAGTGCTTAAAGAGCCGGTGTTCGACCCGGGCGCCTGGGAAAAACACGCCAACGTCCTGGTCGCCGCGATCATTGCCTTGAACGTCGCACGGGTCTCCAACGCCATCCTGCGAGGGCATTTCAGCGTCATGGCCGCCGAGGCCGGCAAGGCCCAGGGCGCTGCCATCATGGAGTCAGGCAAGGCCGCGTTGTACAGCGCCATCACGGCCGCGGTGGTTTCCGGTGCGATAGCCGGATTTGCCCTGGCCAAAACCTTCCAGGGCCAGGGCCTGAAACATGCCGATATCAATGTGAATAAACGCAATTCTCTCGATGCCGGCAACCTCGAGCGGGACTTGACGCGTGATCGCGCACGCGATGACTGGAGTCCTGACACGACTTACAAAGTCAAAGTGTTCGATGATTTTGGCCGGTCGAAGACCGTGGACTTCAAACCTCAGGGCACCGTGCTGACGCCGAAGGAACAAGCGTGGTTTGACGCTGAAATCCTCAAGGCCCAGAAGGTGGGCCAGACATCGGACTGGCTGAGCCAAATGAGCGGCAAGGGGTTCGAGAAGAAACTGGAAATAGGTCGTGCGCTCAATGCAATGTCCATGAGTCTCAGTCAGGTGGTGGCCAACATGGTCAGAATTACCGAGCATGCCGCCCGCGAAAGAGAAGTGCTGCAGCAAAGTGCGCAGAACACTCAGAAAAGCTTGAGTGACGAGATCGGACAGAAAGACGCGGCGGACGCGGCGTTGCTACAAAAGTTGATGGAGATGGTGATGCAACTTTTCCAGTCGCGCATTGAAGTTATCGGCGCGCTGACCCGCGGCTAACAGGAGGATCAAATGAGAATACCTGGCTTTACACCTCCACCTGGCAGAGCACCGGCGGACTTCAACGTTGAGAAGCACGCACCTGTGCCACCAGAGAGGCCCCCCGAGGCGGGGGCCACGTTCACACCGGGTGAGTTGCTGGACCGTGCTATCAAAAAGTTGAATAGAAACCAACAGACTATGTTGAAGAGTCAGTCAGGCGCGTCTGAGAGTCGGTCGCAAATGTGGCCTCAGCAGCTACGCCAATGTGGTTCGGTGATGACATATTGCCTGCAAACGCTGCCCATGGAGCAACGTCAGCAACTTTTACACGAGCAGAGCCTTGTCTTGAGCGAGCTGAGCAAGGCGTGCAAGTCACCTGAAATTACCGATGCGTTCGACGTTGGCGTGAAATCATCGAATGACTTCTTCGACAAACTGCTCGAATTGATCGACCTGATCAAGAACGGTTATCTGGCGGGCTACGAACATATCATCGCGGCCTATTCGGACTTCTTTGCAGATTTCAATAAAGAAATAACGGCAAAGATGAAGGATTGGATTGAGGGCGCGAATGACGGTAAAGAGGTCCAGTTGAATGCACGCGCGATCAGGCTAGCGTTACAGGGTCTGATTGAAAAATACTCCAAAGCACCTGCAGGGGTATTGTTTCCGGCCCCAGGAATGGAGGGCGCCAGCAAGGAAGAAGCCGAAAAATGGCGCTTGGCATTAGGCCTGCCTGCAAGCTGCTTGAAAGACAATGGTGATGGCACCTTTAGCGTGATGATGGACCTCGGACCGCTGATAATTATGAGTAATAGCCTGCCGTGGTTCAGTGATTGGGTTACTTGGGATACATCAAAATTCCAGGCCTGGCAAACCGGCTTCAATGCCCAGGAAGAACGCCTGAAGAACATGTTGCAATCCTTCACCCAGAAGTATTCGAACGCTAATTCGTATCACGACAACTTCAATAAAACCTTGTCTTCGCATCTTAATCAGTATTCGGACATGCTTAAGGCTATGTTGAATTTCTGATGCGGGTAGCGTTCGCGTAAGTCGCGGATTTTAATATTAAGAAGATGCGCAGTTCCTAATCCCCTGTAGGAGCGAGCTTGCTCGCGATGGACTTAAGAACGGCGCGTTTATTCAGAAAACTCGCGTTATCGTTAACGTTCATCGCGAGCAAGCTCGCTCCTACAGGGGTTAATTGACTGGCACTACTCGCAGTTCAGTTCGTTCGAATCGGATGTCTGTTATTTGTGTAATAGGTAAAGGAATCGCGAAGTATGCAAAATGTTGATCTTGAGATTGAGCGGCAGGTAATTAAAGTATTGTCAGATTACTTTTCTGTGGGGCGTCGAAAAATTGAAAGTAGTTCGCGGCTGGTGGAGGATTTGTACATGGACTCCATGAGCGTTGTGGAAATTGTCATGGCGTTGAATGAAGCGTTTGGCGTTGAGTTGCCTGCAGAAGAGGTAGCGGGGTGGAGAACAGTTGCTGATATTTGTTATTTGGTGGGGAGCTGTCGGGTTAAATATTTAAATTGATAGGTGGTGGAGAGAGTCTGTATTTATTCATGCTGTAAGGAGTTGTGTTTTTTAAGTGTTGTTGTAGTCGATGTGGTGTTTTTTTGCGTCAATAGCCGTTGAGGATGACCACCAGATAAGTGGTGGTCATTTTTCAGTGCGGAAATTTATCAGTGAGTTGTAGGTGTTCGCCTGGCGCGATTCTCTAGTTGTTTTGCCAGTTCAAAGTTGTCGATCTCAATAGTTAATTGCTTGTCGAAAAGGTCATTTTGGTTGCTGGAAATTAATGTGTCTAGTGATTGGCTGTCTATTTCTGAAAGTTCGCTATCGATGAATTCTGCGGTATCTATAGAGAATTCGTTGTGTTCAATTTCGTTAAGTGATTCCATTTGATAAATAGCAAGCGCTGGAAGCAACGAGGTTTCTACATAATTTGGTTCTTTGTAGTCAGTTAGATGTTTCTGCTCTCCAGTTGTCAGTGGAGTGCCTAGTTCGAATTTTGAAATTAACAAGGTATTAAGTTTGTCGCTCAGTACGAGTACCTGTAGATGCGTTATCTGATCCTGGAGCATAGTCATGAAAGCTTCATTGCTTTCGATTTTTGTTTGTGGGATTGCTTCGGTGTTATTGGTTTTTAGGAATGTAATTGACGTGTTGGAGAAAGCTTCGCTTGTATGGGCAAGTGTCATTGTCGTTCCCATGATCGCTGGGTGAGTCTCCACGCTGTGCGGTTTAGCTATAGGGAAGTGATTCAGGTCACCTCTTGCGTACAAGTTTCTCTCTGTGGGTTTCATCTCGGATTCTGAAATGTATTTTACATTGCGTGCATCACCGTTTTCAGATTTTGATGAGCCTAATTCATACTTTAAATAAGAGTCTTTTTCCGAGGTTGATTCTGTTTTTGGACCTTCCTGATAATTAACGTTGATATAGCCTCCAGACAGAACTTTTGACGCCAATGTCCAACGATGGTAGTGGGGGCTATCCTCTTCTCCGAGTCCGCTGCCTCTGACATTAAAGGAATGAAGCCGCAGATTCCAGCCCTGATCCGCGTTAGACATTATGTAGAACTTATTGAAAAAGGGAGCTTTGGCTGAATTTTTTTTACAGCTTTCAAATAAGGTGTCGTCGGTCTTGATGTGTTTCAGTATGGAAATAAGATCCTGTTTTGAAATGGGTTCGATGTCCGCGGTGACTCCAGGACTCTGCTGAAAACCGAGTTCGGTATCTGGACGGAAATCCCTATAACGTTCACTGATCATGGTAAACACGTTTTGATAGGTTTTTTCGTTGTGTTGTGTTGTTGAGCTGGATTCATTAACGGAGCTATTAGGCGAGCTTTCGCTTGTCAGTGGTCTTACTGTAAGTGGAGTAGAAATGCTTGATATGGTCATGGTTGTATGTTTTTGGATTGGGGGGCGGCACGATATATTTTTGTGTGGTGATTTTCTTATATAAAAAGCTCGCGATCATGTTTGCTCACCATTCGAGATGCTGGTTTTCGATAAAGGCTATGGATAATAGATCCGGAGAATATTCCTACAGTCCGTGTTGCAATTTCGTAGGTCTATAAGTTCCTTGCCCTACGGAATAGTCCTGCCCAACTTTCTATAGTCGCGCAGCTTGTCATCTTTAAGCCGTTCCAATCACGGCCTAATCGCGTTTCAGTACCTTTCTATAGAGATATGCCCGTATATGGACAGTGCAACTGATCAACCACCATTCAGGTCATTCGTTTTTGACCAATGGCTACTGCAAAGCGATGGAACGCTGATGCGAGACGGTAAAGGATCACACGTCCCCCCCAAAGAGTTACACGTATTGCGCCTGCTGCTCAGTTCAGCGGGTACTGTGATCAGCAAAGACCACCTGCTGGACAACGTGTGGCCCGACACCGATGCTGCCGAGGAATCGTTGACCCGATGCATCTACGCACTGCGCAAGCTGCTCAAGGAAAACAAGGGCTTCATTGCCACGGTGTACGGTCAGGGTTATCGGTTTACCTGCCCGGCGGTGGCGCTCGATGCTCCGTGCGAGGAGCCCGTCGCCGTGCCATCGTTGGCCGTTCTGCCTTTTCGTGGCACGAGTGAAGCGGAGGCGCTGGATCTGCAGGACTCAATGATTCGCCAGTTGACGACAGCCTTCGGCGAGTCGGTACGTTTCGTCCCCTGTGGGCTGATGGCGGCCTTTGACCTTCCGGTCGATGCTCGGCTTTTGGTGGAAAGGCTGGCGCCGGATTATTACGTGAGCGGTCGTTTTGTTGGTCAAGGTGAGCAACAGCAATGGTCGATCGAGCTGATTCGTGGCCGTGATCACGCACTGATTCATGGGCAAATGCTGGATGGCAGTGCGCTGGATCAGTCGCTCGCCGAGTTGGCCTGCCTGATCGCTCAACGTCTTCCCGGGTTTCGTCCCACGGGTAATTCCTGTTCTTCCTACCCGGCGGCGGTGGCTTACCTCAACGGGGTGTGCAGTTTGCAGCGGCATACGCCGCAAAGCCTGCGTGACGCGCGGGTGCAATTTCGACAATGCCAGCAACTCGCGAGCGGCTACTCACCGTCATGGTGTGGCTTGGCGGATGCCTGGCTGGGACAGGCGATGCTTGGGTTATGTGAGCAGGCTCGTGCGATCAATGAGGCCGATGCCGCCATCTCCAAGGCATTGTTACTGGACCCCTGCAACACCTTGGCGCTGACACGTCTGGCGTTGCTTACCAGTCTGCGAGGTTGTGAGGACGCCGCGCAGGCGCTGTTTCGACGATGCCTGTTGGCGTCCGATCAGGCCGACGTCCATTACTTCCATGCCTGGCATCACTGGTTTTGGCGGCGCAACGAACAAGCGGCCCACAGCATCGACACCTGTTTGCGTCATGACCCGGATTGTGTGCGGGCGCAGATCTTGCGCGTGCGCATCACGCTGACCGCAAACCCCCAGGATGCCGCGTTGATGGCTCGTCAAACCTTGCAGCAAGGTGCATCGGGGCACCCGCTGTTAGTGATTTTGCATGCCGTGGTGTTGGCCTACTTTGGCCAGCACGCGGCAGCCTGGCATGAACTTGAGCAAGCCGGCCTGAGTGACAGTGCTGCCGGTGAGCAAGGTCTGGCGGCCTGGAACGTACTGTTCGGGGTCAATCCGCTGATCGCCCGTAACCAGTATGCAAACTGGCTACGTTCGGCGCGGTCTCGATCCCTTGCTGAAGTGCCGTCGCCACTGTGGTCCGGGGTGACGGACGGGCCCATGGTTTCTCCGCTGTGGAGGTCTATGCCGCGTCAAACACCCCAGCGGGATTGGCGGGGGCTCAGCGTGCCGCCGTTCCACAACGGGCGGCGATTGGCATGACCAAGGTTCCGTGGTTATTGCTGTTTGCCTGTCTTGGCGCCGGGCAGGCGCACGCTTTTTGCTGGGCGCGGGCAGGGCAATTGCACGCGCTCGAACCCGAACTCCTGCAGGCCATTGCCGACGTGGAATCGGCACAGCGGCCGGACGCGATCAACTACAACACCAATGGTTCTCGCGATATCGGGCTGATGCAGATCAACAGCATTCATTTGCCCCGTTTGCGTGCTCAGGGCATTACCGAGCAGCGGCTGTTGGATGAGCCTTGTCTGTCGGTTGAAGTTGGCGCTTCGGTGCTGGCCGGATTTGTTGCCCTTTATGGCTATAACTGGACCGCCGTCGGGGCCTACAACGCCGGGAATGCGCCTGATCGGCAAACGGCCCGTCTTCGCTATGCGCGCAAGGTCTGGAAGCGTTACCAGACGTTGACCCGCCGTGCCGTCGCAGAGTCGCCATTACAGGGCATCAGGATAGATTCTGATCGCACTCGTGCAGGTTCGGCAGAATTCGATCAGGAACATCCAGGGTGATGTTTTTAGCATGGGCGCTCATTCACTGCCTGGAGCGTGATCGGTGACAGACCTGTCGGCCCCACCTCTACAACCCTGTGTTCTGCGGATCCTTAATGGCCCGCTGCAAGGTTGCGAGTTCCCTCTCACTGAGCCCCGAACGTTGTTCATCGTGGCGCCCGTAGACCTGCTGGGGAAATCGACGTGCCCGGTCAGTGTGCCTCCGGAGGCGATCTTCGTTCCGCTGGATCACGGCGGATGCAATTTCGAGGTGTTGCTCGAAGAGGCCGTGCCGGGTGGCGTGACACTGCGGCTCCTGGACGCGCAAGCCGAGACTCGCCATTGCCTGTTTCAGCGCAGCGAGCACGTGGGCGGTTTGCAGATTGCCGTGCGGTTGCCTGATCAGGATTGGGCACCGCAAAGCCTGGGTCTGCAGCCCCCACCTGCACTTCAGGCAGGCACTCGGCCATGGCAGCGAAACACCCTCGTCAAATGGCTCGGTGGCGGATTGACGCTGGCGCTGTTGATGGCGTCGATCGGCCTCTGGTCGGTGCCCGAACCGACTCCGGAAACCGATGTACGTACCTTGATCACCGGCGTCAGCGCCGAGGTTGAGGTGGTGAATGGCCGAGACCAGACGATCTATGTGTTTGTGACGTCCGAGCGGGATGCCGGCTGGAGCCGACAGGTGTTGATGCGCAACAACCTGCTGTCCGGCAAGGTTCTGGTGAGGAATCAGGAACGTCGTCGGCTGGAGCAACTGTTGGTCGACCATGACCCGCAACTGGCCTGGCATTCACTGGATCTCAAAGATCCCTCGGTGCCACGGCTGTTGATCAGCGCCCAGCGCAATGTGCTCACACCGCCCATGCAAACGAGGCTGGTCAACGCCTTGCTCGAGGCGGCGCCCTATGCCCGTGAAGTGTCGGTGCAGGTGCAGGACGACACACTGCTGGCCAATCTGGCTCAGGACGCGTTGCAACGACTGTCGCTGGTGTTCAACCGGATCGAACACGGTGACAGCGTCACGTTTGCCGTTGAAGGCAACGTGCAGGATTCCGAGTTGGCAGCGGTTCGTCACGTTGTCGACGGTTTTTACCGGCAGTGGGGTGATCGTTACGTGCACTTCGCCATCGACCTCAAGGACGACGGGCTCAAGGGCAAGTCGTTTCAAACCGGCCCGCTGGGCTACATAAAAATGACCTCGTCGTCTTGGCATTTTCCAACAAAACTATAGAAGGTGATTTATGGCTAATCCTGGAATTCCCCCCTTTCCGATCCTCTTCCCGGATGATTTCCTCGGGCGTCAAGCCGAGGCGTTCGAAAACGGTGCCACAACGCTCAAGAGTGCGCTGGATAAGGCGCTGGAGGACTTAAAGGTAGACGCGTCGGACCCGGGGAAATTAGCTGCTTATCAGACCGCGTTCTCGTCCTACACGGTATTCCGAAACGCCCAGACCAACACGATCAAGGGCTTCAAGGACATCGACATGGCGATCATCCAGGCCGCTCGCTGATTCTTTCCTTTTCGACCGGCCATCGTTGCCTGACGGTGGCCATTTCCATGAGTGCACCGCATGTCTATCCCAAACATTGCCCTTTCGATGATCGAGCGCACAGGCTTCACACCGTTGCGCGGCCCACAGGAAGGCCCGACCGTTTCTCTTGAAAGCCGGTTGATCGAAGCCTTCGCCGGTTCAGCGGTTAACAGCGGGCAAGAGGTTTCGACGATCAATCAACTGTTGCAGAGCCCCGATATCACCAGCCCTGAAGTATTGACCCAATTGCAGGAGCGGGTCGGGCAGTACAACGTGGATATAAACCTGCTTAACGTGTTGGTGCGTAAAGCCGTGGGCACCGCCGAAACCTTGCTGCGTGCTTCATGAAGACCAGCGCGCTGCTTATGTTTCTGTGCGTGGCGCTGTTGGGCTGCCGTCAGCCCAGTCTGCTCGAAGGGCTGGATCAGCAACAGGCCAACGAGGTGCTCTCGGTACTGCTGCGAAACAATATTACGGCGACAAAAGTGGATGCCGGCAAAACCGGCTATTCGGTGAAAATCAATCAGATCGATTTTTCAGCGGCCGTCGATTTGCTCAATCTCTATTCGTTGCCCTCCAGGCCACGGTTGCAAGTGGCCGAGATGTTTCCCAGCGATACGCTGGTGGCCTCGCCCAGAGCCGAAAAGGCCCGGCTTTACTCGGCGCTGGAGCAGCGGATCGAACAGTCGTTGGGCGTGATGGAAGGGGTGGTGTCGGCGCGGGTGCATGTCAGTTATGACCTGGATGCCGGTGAAGGTGGACGCAAGTCGGCGCCCATTCACCTGTCGGCCCTGGCGATTCATGAGCGGGACGTCGAGCCACAATTGCTGATCACCGACATCAAGCGTTTTCTCAAGAACAGCTTTGCGGCGGTCGAGTACGAAAATATCTCGGTGGTCCTGTCACGACGATCGCCCACGCAACATGTCGCGCCATCGGCAGTGGCGGTGCATAGCCCTTCCAATGGGTGGTGGGCGTTGGGCTCGTTCACGGTATTGCTGTTGGCGGGTGGCGCAGCCTTTGGGTATCGACAGTGGGGCGGGGTGCAACGTGACAGCGTGCGCTGAGCGCCTGCGGTGGATTCTCGCCGAGCCGGTGGATTATGTGCACGCTGAGCGTCTGCACATACCGACAGGTTTCGAGGGGCCTGATGCACGACGCGCGCTCAATCAGATCGTGCTCGACGGTCTGGAGCTGCAAGGCCCATGGCCGGCGGTGCCGTTGACCGCCGTGGCCCATCTGTGGATTAGGCAGTGGCACCAATTGCCCTACATCGCCTCGTTGTTGGGTGCCTGGCGGCTTTTTCCCCATCTGGCGCGGGGCGGGGCGTTGCAGCAATTGCCACTGTCCTTATGCCGGTTCGCCAGTTACCGGGTCGGCGCTCGCGCTTGCCTGCCGGTCGACCTGGCATCGCAACCGATGCAGCAGGTCGAAGCGGCCGGTTTCAACTCACTGTGTGGCTGGTCCGAATACATACCGACGCTGTTGCTCGAGCGGCTGTCATTGCAATTCTCTCCACGGGTCGTCGACCTGCACCGACAGTGGCCGGTGGCGGAGCCCGATAAAGCCCTTTTCTTTTTGGCGGTGCAGCATGCTCGACTCCATCCGAACCCTGACTGACTTGCCCGCGTCGAGTCATGCGCGCATCACCCGCGAGGACATCGTCGCCGCGCGTCAGCGGCATTCATTGCAGCATCAAGCTCAGCGGTTGGCCCGTGACTGTGTCGGCCAGGCTCAACGTGACGCCGAGGCCATCCGCGCCAAGGCTTTTCAAGAGGGGTATGCCGAGGGCGTGGTGCGAGCGGCTGAACATCTGGCGAGCGGGTTACTTGAGTCGCAGGCGTTGGGACAGCAATTGCGCAGAGACCTCGCACAGGCCGCTCGACAATTGCTGGGCGACTTGCTGAGTCGCAGCGAATGGCTGGACGAGATGCTCGAGCGCTGGCTGGCTGAGCAACCCGGTCACACTGAAACGGTGTTGCAGGTGCTGTTGCCGTTGCGTTGCAAGGCACAGGGCAAGGACCTGCGGCAACGCTTGCAGGCGCTCTGGCCCGGCACCCTGGCGCTCGATTATCAACCGCAGGAACGTTACGTGTTTCGCTTGGCCGACCAAGTGCTGGAGTTCGATACCGGCACCACCCGCCAGCGCCTGGAGCCGAAATTGTTGACTTGCCTGGCGAACTTGCCCGAGGCGGTTCGAACGCTCGATCAGGTATCGATGCAGCGGCTCAGTGATCTGTGTTCGAGCTTTGGTGAGGTACGCCATGAAGATTGAAACCATGGCGGGCGCACACAAACCTGAGAACACGCCAGCGGTCCAGTCACTGGAGTCTCGTCTGTTACGGGCCAGTCAGGAGCTGCCCGACAGCAAGCGTCCGAATCCTGAGTTCGATTGGCTCTACCAACAACTGTTGTCCATGGAGGGGCGGGGCGAAAAGGACATCTACGCATTTATCCGCGCGCAGCGCAGTGCGGATGGCGTTACCCCGGCGTATCCGTCTGCCAAGGCGTTGATGGCCGTGACACTGCAGGTGTTGGTGCGTTTGAAAGACGAGAAGCTGCAGGATTCGCTGCTGTTTAAGGAAGTCAGGGGCGCCAATGGTCTGGCGTTCAGCATGGACGTTTTCGTCAAGGGCTTTATGCGCGATGTGTTCGCGACGATGGATGACGATGCCTGGGAAAAGAGCGAGTGGTGAGGTGAACTGAAAAAGACTGGCGGACGTTTAATAAGAATAAGGAGAAATACGCATGGTTTTACCCATTGCAGGATCGGGTGGCGCGGGCAGTAGAGTTCTGGAGAATCCTATTTCAGCTTCAAGTAACAGCACTCACCGCAGTGCGTCGGTGGTGCTTGATTCATCAAAACTTGAAGTCGCGTCGGACTTTCAGGTGGGGCAGTTGGGTTCGCCCAAGCACATCAAAACGAGTATGGAGGTGATGGATCGCGCCGTAAAAATAGAGATGGAGGTGTTCCATGAGGCGCTCGGCGAGACAGATCAACGCGTAATGGCGCAGGTTGTACGCTATGTAGACCATGGGCGTTTCCCCGACAATCCCCCTGACAACTCGCCGTTTGCTGGAATAGCCGGGCTCCATGCAGCAGATCCCGAGCAAACCCGTGAAAGCCGAATGCGCACCATGCTCGAGGCGGGCATGGATTGGCTTGAGGGTGCCAAAGGGCCTGGGCTCAACCTGCTGAATGTCGCCGGACGTACGGGGTTGATCGTTGCGTTGACTGTGGTGCTGCGCCAGATCGTCGCTTACAACGTCGAGCAAGCTCTGCGCGAAGGCGATTCACCTGAGGCCGCCCGCGCCTGGGCAGTGGTCGCTATATCAATGATCGGCCCGGCGCTAACCTTGGCAGGGGCCATTCGAAATGAGTGTGACGGGACGGCCAGTCCCGCATCGCGTCTGGGGCGTGTTTGCATGGCCAGCATTACGATGGGGTCACTGATTGCGGCGCATCTCACTGGCGCGTCTGAAAGGTTACTACCGGCGGTGGTCGGCGGGTCGATTTATACGCTGGCCAGAGGCTTGGCCAACGTCTTCATTCCATTACATGACAATGCGAATCCCGCCACCGCAGCGACCACGGGAGTAGCGACCGCTGCCTATGGTGCGGCTCAGTTTTTACTGGCGGAACTGGGACAACTGACACCGTTGAGTGGCCCGGCCCGAGCAGCCGCAGAGCTCGGTTACAGTATGGGCGCTGACGCAATCCAGGGGTTACTGAATGGCTTTGGCGTTGTCGTGGACGATATCGTCGGAATTGTTTGCAAGAGTTGGCATGTGCTATCTCCAACTCCGACGCAGGACTCGCCACTTTTTGATCTGGAAGCTTTGCCGGAAAAAATTTTGGAAGTGCGCGCCGGTGTTCAGCGACCGACCCGAACACAGCTGGCGGATGCGCTGCTCAATGTCGGGGCAATGCGTCTTTCGGTGGGGCACTCCTTCGCGTTGGTGATGGGCGCGGTAGCGACATTGCTGAGTAATTCCGAGATCGAAGAAGGTTATCAGGGCCATGTCATGAGCGGTTGTCTGGCCCTGATGGCGATGATTATTTACTTTCCACTCGTTTTTGGCAGTGTCAAACGCACCGATAACCTCTATGAGCTGCAGGAAACTGTGATTCCTTGAGTCAAGGCAAAGAGGTCGCCTGTCTCTGTCAACCCCGGCTATAATCGCCGCCACTTTTCGTAGCCCAGAGTCAAACCCGCCCATGTACACCCTGGCCCGTCAGCTGTTGTTCAAACTTTCCCCGGAAACCTCCCATGATCTGTCCCTGGACCTGATCGGCGCGGGCGGGCGTTTGGGCCTTAACGGCTTGCTGTGCAAGGCGCCGGCGAAGATGCCGGTGAACGTCATGGGCCTCGACTTCCCGAATCCGGTGGGTCTGGCGGCGGGCCTGGACAAGAACGGCGCGGCCATCGACGGCTTTGCCCAACTGGGTTTTGGTTTTGTCGAAATCGGCACCATTACCCCGCGCCCGCAGCCAGGCAACCCCAAGCCACGGATTTTTCGTCTGCCGGAAGCCGAGGCGATCATCAACCGCATGGGTTTCAACAACCTCGGTGTCGATCACCTGCTGGCCCGCGTAGCCGCGGCCAAGTACAAGGGCGTGCTGGGCATCAACATCGGCAAGAATTTCGATACGCCGGTTGAGCGTGCGGTCGACGACTACCTGATTTGCCTGGACAAGGTTTACGCCCACGCCAGCTACGTGACGGTGAACGTCAGCTCGCCGAACACCCCGGGCCTGCGCAGCCTGCAATTTGGTGATTCCTTGAAACAGCTGCTCGCTGATCTGGCCACGCGCCGGGCGGAACTCGCGCTGCGTCATGGCAAACACGTGCCGCTGGCGATCAAGATCGCACCGGACATGACCGACGAAGAAACTGCTCAGGTCGCACAAGCGCTGATCGACACCGGGATGGACGCCGTGATTGCCACCAACACCACCCTCAGCCGTGTCGGCGTCGAAGGCATGGAGCACGGTGACGAGGCGGGCGGTCTGTCCGGCGCTCCGGTTCGTGACAAGAGCACCCACACCGTTAAGGTGCTGGCCTCGGAACTGGCCGGTCGTTTGCCCATCATCGCCGTGGGCGGCATCACCGAAGGCAAGCACGCAGCTGAGAAAATCGCTGCCGGTGCGAGCCTGGTGCAGATCTATTCCGGCTTTATCTACAAAGGCCCGGCGTTGATTCGTGAATCCGTGGATGCCATCGCAGCACTGCGCTGATTGTGTACCATCGCCGCCCTGCGCTGATTGTGTAGCAGCTGCCGAGCCTGCGAGGCTGCGTCCGGCTGCGCAGCAGTCGTGAAATCAGACGCCGCGGTCTTGCAGATACACCGTACGTGCAGGTTTACGACTGCTTCGCAGCCGGACGCAGCCTCGCAGGCTCGGCAGCTGCTACAAAGGGGATTTCGGCGAAATGCTGGCATAAAAAAGGGCTCCTTGAAGGAGCCCCTGGGCCGGAGCCCGCCGTCCGGATGGGACGTGCGTGGTTAATTCATTCGATCATCAGATTGTCGTGTCGGAGTGAATAAGCCCTGTAATTAGCCGACGGCGTGAAGTTCGTTGAGTCTATGGATTCCCGCAGTGCCGGTCATACCGTCCCAGTTGTCGCCGCGTCCTTCTCGCCAGCCGTTAATCCAGGCTTGGCGTACCGACGGTAGAGTAAATGGGCAAAGCTCACGGGATTTGCCACCAACGCCATATTGATATCCGCGCAAAAATGCTCTTTCCAACGGATCACGCTTAAGTCTTCTCATAGGGTGTTGCCCTCACTTGTTGACTGTATTTATCGCGACGACCTCAATCGAGGTCTGGCAGAAAGATTCTGCCGTTGGTGGCTCGCTGCCGGCGTCGCGAGCCAAGGTGTTGGCGTCATTGCGGCGCCAACCTGTATTGAGTTCTAACCAATGCGTCACATCGAGGGAATGATCGTTTTGTCATAAGAACGTAACCATTTAGGTGGTATGGCCATAAGTAACGCGATGTTTGTCGCATATTTATTGACCAAACCCCGGTATGATCGGCCCCCCCCGCTGGCTGGTGGGGCTATTCCTTCAGTGAGGAGGGGCCTGTAGCGCCGGGGGACTATTCGACGAAGGGTCGACTTGTGACATTTTGTTGCATCAACTTTTTTATCTGTCCTTGCATCTAAGCTCATTTAACCCGAGCAGCAGGGGTGGAACGGCACACCTTCGTGCCACGCGGGCGCTCTTCGAGAAAAGCGCCTGATTGAAAACCGGACCGGCAATGCGTTGCCCGTTCACTCAGCTAAAGGTTCTGGAATTCCCATGTCCGATCGTTTCGAACTCTTCCTCACATGCCCCAAAGGCCTTGAAGGCCTGCTCATCGAGGAAGCCGTCGGGCTTGGCCTTGAAGACGCGCGTGAACACACCTCTGCCGTGCGCGGCATGGCCACCATGGAAACCGCTTATCGCCTGTGCCTGTGGTCGCGTCTGGCGAACCGGGTGCTGCTGGTGCTCAAGCGTTTCCCGATGAAGGACGCCGAAGACCTGTACCACGGCGTGCTCGATATCGAGTGGCAAGACCACATGCTCAACGATGGCACCCTGGCCGTCGAGTTCAGCGGTCACGGCTCGGGCATCGACAACACCCACTTCGGCGCCTTGAAAGTCAAAGACGCAATCGTCGATAAACTGCGCACGCCGCAGGGCGACCGTCCGTCGATCGACAAACTCAACCCGGACCTGCGCATTCACCTGCGTCTGGACCGTGGCGAAGCGATTCTCTCCCTCGACCTCTCCGGCCATAGCCTGCACCAGCGTGGTTATCGCCTGCAGCAGGGCGCGGCGCCGCTGAAGGAAAACCTCGCGGCGGCCATCCTGATCCGTTCCGGCTGGCCGCGTATTGCGGCCGATGGCGGCGCGCTGGCTGACCCAATGTGCGGTGTGGGTACGTTCCTCGTCGAAGCGGCGATGATCGCCGCCGATATGGCGCCGAACCTGCGCCGTGAGCAATGGGGCTTTACCGCCTGGCTTGGCCACGTGCCGGCGCTGTGGAAAAAGCTCCATGAAGAAGCCTCCGAACGCGCTGCTGTCGGCCTGGCCAAGCCACCGCTGTGGATTCGCGGTTACGAAGCTGACCCGCGCCTGATTCAACCGGGCCGTAACAACGTTGAACGTGCCGGCCTGAGCGAGTGGATCAAGATCTACCAGGGCGAAGTCGGGACGTTCGAACCACGTCCGGACCAGAACCAGAAAGGCCTGGTGATCTGCAACCCTCCATATGGCGAGCGTCTGGGCGATGAGGCGAGCCTGCTCTATCTCTACCAGAACCTCGGTGAGCGTCTGCGTCAGGCCTGCCTGAACTGGGAAGCCGCTGTATTCACCGGCGCCCCGGACCTGGGCAAGCGCATGGGTATCCGCAGCCACAAACAGTATTCGTTCTGGAACGGTGCCTTGCCGTGCAAGTTGCTGCTGATCAAGGTCACCCCGGATCAGTTCGTCACTGGCGAGCGTCGCACCCCGGAACAACGTCAGGTCGAGCGTGAGCAAGCTCAAGCGGAAGTCGACGTCGTCGAGAACGATGTGGCGCCGGGCAAATACGAGAAGTACAACAAGAACGGCAACCCGATCAAACCGGCTCCGGTGGTAATCGAGCAGCCGCGCTTGAGCGAAGGCGGGCAGATGTTTGCCAACCGTCTGCAAAAAAACCTCAAGGCGTTGGGCAAATGGGTCAAGCGTGAAGGCATCGACTGCTATCGCGTGTATGACGCTGACATGCCGGAATACTCCATGGCCATCGACCTGTATCACGACTGGGTCCACGTCCAGGAATATGTCGCGCCCAAATCCATCGATCCGGAAAAGGCCTCGGCCCGCATGTTCGATGCCCTGGCCGCCATTCCGCAGGCGTTGAACATCGACAAGAGCCGCGTGGTGGTCAAGCGTCGCGAACGTCAGAGCGGCACCAAGCAATACGAGCGCCAGGCGGCACAAGGCAAATTCGTCGAGGTGAATGAAGGTGGCGTGAAGCTGCTGGTGAACCTTACCGACTACCTCGACACCGGGCTGTTCCTTGATCACCGGCCAATGCGCATGCGGATTCAGAAAGAGGCGGCCGGCAAACGCTTCCTCAATTTGTACTGCTACACCGCGACCGCCAGTGTTCACGCGGCCAAGGGCGGCGCGCGCAGCACCACCAGTGTCGACTTGTCGAAAACCTATCTGGACTGGGCTCGTCGCAATCTGTCGCTGAACGGTTTCTCGGACAAGAACCGTCTGGAGCAGGGCGACGTGATGGCCTGGCTCGATGCCTGCCGTGAAGAGTACGACCTGATTTTCATCGACCCGCCGACGTTCTCCAACTCCAAGCGCATGGAAGGGATCTTCGACGTGCAGCGCGACCAGGTGCAATTGATCGACCTGGCGATGGCGCGTCTGGCACCGGGTGGGGTGTTGTACTTCTCCAACAACTTCCGCAAATTCGAGCTGGAGCTAAACCTCGCCGAGCGTTACGCGGTCGAGGAAATCACCGCGCAGACCATTGACCCGGACTTTTCCCGTAACGGCAAAATCCACCGTGCCTGGAAAATCATGGCGCGTTGACGGATAGCTGTAGGAGCCAGGCTTGCCGGCGAACCAGACGCTGCGGTGTATTTGCTGCACCGCGTTATCGTTCTTCGCGGGCAAGTCGGGTCGCCGCACCGCTCGCTCCTACAGGCTCCTTTCAGTGCTGGTCAAATTAGTGGCTAATAGCTATAACTCAACGCATGGCCAAAGGGCTTTCCCGCACCTGGCGATTTGAGTTGCGTTTATGTCGTTGCGCGCCGTGCGCCCGAAGATCCTGGGTTTCATCAGCGAAGATGTCTCGGCCTGGCTGGTCGCGCTCCTGGTATTGCTCGTTGGCGGGATTCTCACGGGGTTACTCACCTGGTCGACGCTGAATCTGTTTCACCATCAATTGCGGCAACGTTTCCAACTGCTGGCCAGTGAACGTTATAGCCGTATCGAAGAACGTTTCGAAGATCAGGAACAGCGCCTCGATGGCCTGCGCCGGTTCTTTGTCAATTCCGAGTCGGTGTCCCGGGCGGAATTCGACGGCTACACCCAACCGCTGTTGCACCGGACTCAGGCGTACTCGTTTGCTGAGCGGGTCAGCGGTGCCGAACGCGGGACTTTCGAGCGCCGGGTGCGGGATGAGGGGATGAGTGATTTCACCTTTCGTGAGCTCAATGCCCACGGCCAACTGCAACTGGCGGCCGAGCGGGATGAGTATGTGGTGGTGCTGTATAGCCAGACACAAAGCAAACTTGGCGCGCCGCTGGGCTACGACTTGCTGGCCCAACCCCTGCGTCGGTCTACCCTTGAGCGGGCCGACCAGCATGGCGGCATGGCAGTATCCCAACCAATGAATCTGGTCAGTATCGATCCCGCTTATGCCCGGGGTGTGCTACTCGTCGCGCCGGTCATACCTCGCAATAACCCTGAACCGACGACGAAGAAACCGTTCGGTTACGTGATGGCGGTCATCAGCATGCGTCAGTTGCTGGCAGATGGATTGCCAGAGGCGGGCCGTGACTATCTATCGGTGCGTATTCTCGATTTATCCACAGACGATCAGCACGAAGTGCTGTATCAATCCCCAAACACACCGGCCGTCAGTGAGTTGGCTGCGACCCGGCTGCTGCGCCTGGCTGATCACGACTACCAGGTCGAGATTCAACCCAGCGAGGCCTTTGTGCAAGCCAACCATTCTTCGGTGAGCAGCCTGGTGGTATTGGGCGGTTTGCTCAGCCTCTTGCTCAGTGCCTTGCTGTATGTGCTGGTCAGCCAGCGGCAACGGGCGCTGAAGATGGTCGAACAGCGGACCCGGGAACTGCGTGCCCGTGAACAGGAGTTGCGTGGCACCCATGGCCAGTTACGCGGCGTGCTGAATGCCGCGACTCAAGTGGCGATCATCGCCACCGACCTGCGGGGGGTCATCAGCACCTTCAACGCCGGAGCCGAGCAAATGCTCGGTCACACCAGCGTTGAGGTAGTGGGCCACATGACCCTGGAACACCTGCACCTGCCCCGAGAGCTGGTCGCACGTTCGGTGGAGTTGAGCGCTCGTTATGGAAAACCGGTGCCGACGTGCCAGGCGATGCTGGTCGAGGGCGGCGAGAAGGGGGGGCACGAAGCGCGGGAGTGGACGCTGGTGCGCAGCGATGGCAGCCACCTGGCGGTGAACATGCTGGCGACCCCGGTCCTCGATGAGCAAGGCCTGTGGGTCGGACACCTGGCGATCTGTATCGATATCACCGAACGCAAGCGGGTCTACGAGGCATTGGCGGCACGGGACTTGTTGTTGAAGAAACTCAGCGCCCATGTGCCTGGCGGGATCTACCAGTTCAAGATGGAATTCGATGGTCGTTTCAGTGTGATCTACGCCAGTGATGGCATTCGCGAGATCTACGAACTCGAGCCCGACGTACTGCTGCTGCATGCCGAAGCGATTTTTACCCGGATTCATCCCCAGGACGCCACCCGGGTCCGCGCCTCGCTCCGGGCCTCGGCGGACACCCTCAGCCCGTGGCGTGAGGAATATCGTGTGCAGCTGCCTCAGCGAGGGTTGCGTTGGGTCCGGGGTGAGGCAACCCCGGAGGAATTACCCGGTGGCGGTGTGCTGTGGCATGGCTATATCTCGGACATCTCCGACCTGAAGCGCGTGGAAGAAGAGTTGCGAGCGCTGTCGGTCACCGACGCTCTGACCGGCATCTATAATCGCCGCTATTTCCAGGAACGGCTGACCATCGAAATGGCCCGTGTCGAGCGCGGCAGTGGCGAGTTGTCGGTGATCATGCTCGATATCGATCACTTCAAACGAATCAATGACCAGCACGGGCACGCGGTGGGTGATCGGGTGCTGCAAGCAGTGTGTGAGCGCATTGGTCATCGGCTGAGGCGCACCGATGTGTTCTGTCGTCTGGGTGGCGAAGAGTTCATGGTGCTTTGCCCGGATATCGACGGCAAGCACGCGCATGTCCTGGCTTTGCAACTGTGGCAAGGCTTGCGCAGCTCACCCATCGACGGCGTCGGGACGGTGACCGCGAGTTTCGGGATAGCCAGTTGGCGCGTTGGCGAGGGCGCGGATGCGCTGTTGTTGCGGGCGGATTCGGGGGTGTATGCGGCGAAGCAGGCGGGACGGGACCGGGTTGAGGAGGCGTTGAACTAGGGCGGCATGCTGACCCTTTGTGGGAGCGAGCCTGCTCGCGAAGACGGCGGCACATCCAGCATTGATGTGGCTGAAAGACCGCTTTCGCGAGCAGGCTCGCTCCCACACTGGGGATCGGTGGTGCTTTACAGGGCCGACGCCGTGGTCGGCAGTTTTGGCTGGCGATACAGGTCCAGCAGCACCTGATCCAGCACCGAAGACGCGCCAAACGGTGCCTTATCGTTGAGGATCGCTACCACCGCCCAGGTATTGCCGTTGACGTCGCGACTGAAGCCGGAAATCGCGCGCACGGTGTTCAGGGTGCCGGTCTTGACGTGGGCTTCACCGCGCATCGCAGTGGTCTTCAGGCGCTTGCGCATGGTGCCGTCGGTACCGGCAATTGGCAGTGAACTGATGAACTCGGCGGCGTACGGGCTGCGCCATGCGGCTTGCAGCATTGCGGCCATTTCCCGTGCACTCACACGTTCGGCACGGGAAAGGCCAGAGCCGTTCTCCATCACCAGATGCGGTGCGGTGATGCCTTTCTTCGCCAGCCACTGACGTACAACACGCTGCGCTGCTTTGGCGTCGTCGGCGTCGGCGTCGGTGCGGAATTTCTGGCCCAGGCTCAGGAACAGCTGCTGAGCCATGGTGTTGTTGCTGTATTTGTTGATGTCACGAATGATTTCCGCGAGGTCAGGCGAGAAGGCCCGAGCCAGGACCTTGGCGTTGTCTGGCGTCGGTGCCAGACGATCCTTGCCCTGAATGCTGCCACCCAGTTCCTTCCAGATCGCCCGCACGGCACCGGCGGTGTAGGTCGCGTGGTCGAGCAGCGACAGGTAAGTCTGGGAGCTGCAGCCATCGCCCAACTGACCGCCAACCGTCACGGTCACACTGCCATCGGCCTGGGGCACCGGGTTGTACCGTACGCCACCGGTGCATTGCTTGGAGTTGAGCGCCTTGACTTGATTGTCGATGCGAATGGTCGCAATCGGCGGTTCCACCGACACCAGCACCCGGCCACTGTCGTTGCGTGCGACAAAGCGCAGGGCCTTGAGGTTAACCATCAGTGAGTCCGGCTTGACCAGGAACGGCTTGTTCTCGTCATTGCCATCATCGTTGAACTCGGGCAATTGCGGCTGTACGAAGAAACTGCGGTCCAGCACCAGGTCGCCGGTGATTTGCGTCACGCCATTGGCGCGCAGGTCGCGCATCAGCAGCCAGAGTTTTTCCATGTTCAGCTTCGGATCGCCACCCCCCTTGAGGTAGAGGTTACCGTTGAGGATGCCGCCGCTCAGGGTGCCGTCGGTGTAAAACTCGGTTTTCCACTGGTGATTCGGACCGAGCATTTCCAGCGCCGCGTAAGTCGTGACCAACTTCATGGTCGAGGCCGGGTTGACCGAGACGTCCGCGTTGAAAATGGTCGGGGTGCCAGGACCGGTGAGCGGGATCATCACCAGCGACAGGGCGTTGTCCTGCAGTTTGCTGGCCTTGAGGGCTTTCTCGACATTGGGCGACAGGGCAGTGTTGATGGTTTCAGCGGAGACGCAGAGGGCCAGTGGGAGAAGAAAACCGGCCAGCAACAATGGACGCAAAGATTTGATCATCTGAAATAAAACCCTACAGCCGAGGGGAAAAAGACGAGGGCATGAAGATAATTTCCCTCAGTGGTCACGAAAGTGTCGGCATTATGCCCCAAGGTGTAGTGACTTGTGCCGTGACCTGGCCCTCTAATGCGCTATTTTTTACAGATGGTAGGCCCGCAAGCCCAGAGATTCGGGCAATTGGCGGCTTAAACTGCTAAAGTGCCGCCCGTTATTACTTATGAGGATTGTTCCAATGGCGACTAACCGTTCCCAGCGTCTGCGCAAAAAACTGTGCGTCGATGAATTTCAAGAGCTGGGTTTCGAACTGAACCTGGATTTCAAAGAAGATTTGGCTGATGAAGCCATTGATGCTTTCCTCGACGCGTTCCTGAAAGAAGCCATGGAAGCCAATGGTCTGGGCTATGTCGGCGGCGACGACTTCGGTCTGGTTTGCCTGCAGAAGCGTGGCTCGGTTTCCGAAGAGCAACGTGTCGCTGTTGAAGCCTGGCTCAAAGGCCGCAGCGAACTGACCGAAGCAACCGTCAGCCCGCTGATCGACGTCTGGTACCCGGAAAAGCCGATCAATCCGGTAGCTTGATGTTCTAAAAAACGGCGGCCCAAGGGTCGCCGTTTTTTTTGCCCGATTTTTGTAGGGTTTCAGGATTTACGCCAGTTCAAAATCACCAGCGTCAACACCCCCGCGACAATCCCCCAGAACGCCGAACCGATGGAAAACAGCGTCAGCCCCGACGCCGTGACCATGAACGTGATCAGCGCCGCCTCGCGTTCCTTCACTTCGCTCATGGCGATGCTCAAGCCATTGATGATCGAGCCGAACAACGCCAGCGCTGCAATCGACAGCACCAGTTCTTTGGGCAACGCGGCAAACAACGCTGCCAACGTCGCGCCGAATACCCCGGCGATCCCATAGAAAATCCCGCACCACACGGCCGCCGTGTAGCGCTTGTTGCGATCCTCATGGGCGTGCGGCCCGGTGCAGATGGCCGCGCTGATGGCCGCCAGGTTGATCCCGTGGGAACCGAACGGCGCCAGCAGCAGCGAGGCGATGCCGGTGGTGGTGATCAGCGGCGAGGCCGGCACCGTGTAACCGTCGGCCCGCAATACGGCAATGCCCGGCATGTTTTGCGAAGTCATCGCCACCACGAACAGCGGAATGCCAATGCTGATGGTCGCCGCCAGGGAAAAATGCGGGGTGGTCCAGACCGGCGTCGCCACTTCCAGGTGGAAGCTGCTGAAGTCCAGCAAACCCATGAACCCCGACAGCACGGTGCCGATCAGCAGCGCGCCGAGTACCGCATAACGCGGCGACAGGCGTTTGATCACCAGGTAAGTGAAGAACATCCCCAGCACCAGCTCTGTGCGGTGCTGAGCGGCGACAAAAATCTCGCTGCCGATCCTGAACAAAATTCCCGCCAGTAAAGCGGCGGCCAATGAAGCCGGAATTTTTTTCATCAGCCGTTCGAAACTGCCGGTCAGACCACAAAGGGTCACCAGCAATGCACACGTCATATAGGCGCCGATGGCTTCGCCGTACGTCACGCCGCCCAGGCTGGTGATCAGCAGCGCGGCGCCGGGGGTCGACCAGGCAATAGTGATCGGTGTGCGATAGCGCAGGGACAGGCCGATCGAACACACCGCCATGCCAATCGAAATGGCCCAGATCCACGACGAAATCTGCCCGCTGGTCAGGCCTGCTGCTTGCCCGGCCTGGAACATCAGCACCAGTGAACTGGTGTAGCCGGTCATCATCGCGATGAACCCGGCGACGATGGCCGAAGGTGACGTGTCGGCCAATGGGCGCAGTTGCGTGTGCGTGGCGTCATTCATGACGGCGGTGTTCCTTGCTCAGATAAAGATGTCCTGTAGGAGCGAGGCTTGCCCGCGAAGGCGTCGTGTCATTCAACATTGAGACGACTGACACGACGCCTTCGCGGGCAAGCCTCGCTCCTACAGGAGGGGGGCGCGTTCTAGCTGCGGATTCTGGGTTAAAGCCTAAACTCAAAAGTAACCCGTCGTTGCAGTACAGCGGAGGCAACAAACAGCCGTACAGTCGTGTTGCCACCATCCATTGTGTACAATCGCAGTGTTTTTTACGCGATACTTGCCAGTGACCCACTGTGCCGTATTACAGTCACGGTCAATTCGCCGCAGTTCTCCCGACTCGAGTGCCCATGAACGAACAGTTGCAACCCCTAAAGAAACAGCCACGCGCAGGCAAAGCCGGCCGCAGTGGTACCCAGGACGATATTGTCTACGCGCATATCTTCGAGGCCATCCTCGAACAGCGTCTGGCGCCCGGCACCAAGTTGAGCGAAGAAGCGCTGGGGGAAATTTTCGGGGTCAGCCGCACCATCATTCGCCGCGCGTTGTCGCGTTTGGCCCATGAAGGCGTAGTGCTGCTGCGACCGAATCGTGGCGCTGTCGTCGCCAGCCCGAGCGTCGAGGAAGCCCGTCAGGTATTCCTCGCTCGGCGTCTGGTGGAGCGAGCAATAACCGAGTTGGCGGTGCAGCACGCTACCGCCGAGCAGATTGCCGAGTTGCGCCAAATGGTCAACGACGAGCGGGACAGCTTCTCCCGTGGCGATCGCGGTGCCGGCATCCGTCTGTCGGGCGAATTCCACCTGAAACTGGCCGAAGCGGCGAAGAATGCCCCGCTGATCAGCTTCCAGCGCAGCCTCGTCTCCCAGACCTCGTTGATCATTGCCCAGTACGAAAGCGGCAACCGTTCGCATTGCTCTTACGATGAGCACACCCAACTGATCGACGCGATCGAAGCGCGCAACGGTGAGTTGGCGGTGAACCTGATGATGCATCACATGGATCATATCGACAGCAAACTCAACCTCGACGAAGAAAGCGCGTCAGATGATTTGCATGCGGTGTTCTCGCATTTGTTGCAAACCAAGAAACCCGGGCGGCCAGCGGCCAAACTCTGATACACCGCGGTGCGGCCTTCGCGAGCAGGCTCGCTCCCACAGGGTTCTGCGTTGAATGCAAATTCTGTGTCCACCAGATATCAACTGTGGGAGCGAGCCTGCTCGCGAAGGCGGCCTCACAGACACAAAAAAATCCCCCGCAACCAACGATTGCGGGGGATTTTTTTATGCCCGGAAAAAACCCTAGCGCTGATGCACCTGATTCCCCGCCGCATATGTCTGCAACACCGTCCGGTCATCCCCCAGCGTCATCAATACAAACAACGTCTCGGCAATGTTTTTCGCCTGCTTCAAGCGATAGCTCAGCAGCGGCGTGGCGTTGTAGTCGAGCACCAGGAAGTCGGCGTCGGTGCCCGGTTGCAGGGTGCCGATCTTGTCTTCCAGTCGCAGCGCCCGTGCGCCGCCGAGGGTGGCCAGGTACAACGATTTGAACGGGCTCAGTCGCGCACCTTGAAGTTGCATGACTTTGTACGCTTCATTCAGCGTTTGCAGGAGCGAGAAACTGGTGCCGCCGCCAACGTCAGTGCCCAAGCCGACATTCAATTTGTGCTTCTCGGCCATCGGCAAGTTGAACAAGCCGCTGCCAAGGAAGAAGTTGGATGTCGGGCAGAAGGCAATCGCCGAGCCGGTTTGCGCGAGGCGCGCGCATTCGTCATCGCACAGGTGCACGCCGTGGGCGAACACAGAGCGCTCGCCCAGCAGTTGGTAGTGGTCATACACGTCCAGATAGCCTTTACGCTCCGGGAACAGCGCCTTGACCCACTCGACTTCCTTGAGGTTTTCGCTGATGTGGGTCTGCATGTACAGGCCTGGGAATTCGCTGAGCAACTGGCCGGCGAGGGCCAGTTGTTCCGGGGTGCTGGTCGGCGCGAATCGCGGGGTGACGGCGTAGTGCAGCCGGCCTTTGCCGTGCCAGCGTTCGATCAGCGCCTTGCTTTCCACGTAGCTGGATTCGGCGGTATCGGTCAGGTAGTCCGGCGCGTTGCGGTCCATCATCACCTTGCCGGCGATCATCCGCAGGTCCAGCTGTTCGGCGGCCTCGAAGAACGAGTTCACCGATTGCGGATGCACACTGCCGAACACCAGCGCGGTGGTGGTGCCATTGCGCAGCAGTTCCTTGATGAAAATGTCGGCGACTTCGTCGGCGTGAGCCTTGTCGGCGAACTGGCTTTCGCAGGGGAAGGTGTAGGTGTTGAGCCAGTCCAGCAGTTGCTCGCCATAGGCGCCGACCATGCCGGTTTGCGGCAAGTGGATGTGAGTGTCGATGAAGCCAGGCGTAATCAGGGCGTCTTGATAATGAGTGATTTCGATATTGGCGGCCAGGGTCGGCAGCAAGTCGCTGGCATGGCCAAGTGCGCTGATCTGGCCGTTATCAATCACCAGCAAGCCGTCCTCGAAATACTCGAAAGAGGCCTCGATGCCCACCTCGGCGGGGTCGGCGATGCTGTGCAGGATGGCGGCGCGGTAAGCTTTGCGAGTCAAAGACATGGGAGCTCTCAGTGGTCAGGCTTGTCAGTTCGAGGCTTGGCTGCGACGTGAAGCAGGCAGCAGTTTGGCAATCGATCCGGCGCTGGCAGTGTGCTGGCCGAAATTGGCGTTATAGGTGGCGATGATTTCGCCGGCGATGGAGACGGCGATTTCCACAGGCAACTTGCCTTTGACTTCGCCCAGGCCCATCGGGCAGCGCATGCGTTGCAGCACGCTGCTGTCAAAACCGCGGTCGCGCAGGCGATGTTCGAATTTCACCCGTTTGGTCTTCGAACCGATCAGGCCGAAATAGGCAAAGTCGTTGCGCTTGAGGATCGCGGCGGTGAGTTCGAGGTCGAGCTGGTGGTTGTGGGTCATGACGATGCAGTAGCTGCCGGCGGGCAGGTCGTCGACTTCGTCCACGGGTTCTTCGGTGACAATTTTGCGTACGCCGTGGGGGATCTGTTGCGGAAATTCCGCGTCCCGCGAGTCGATCCAGCGCACCCGGCAGGGCAGGCTGGCGAGCAGCGGCACCAAGGCCCGACCAACATGGCCGGCGCCGAACACGGCAATTTGCGCCTGGACCTGGCCCATTGGTTCGAACAGCAACACGGTCACGCCGCCGCAGCACTGGCCCAGACTGGCACCCAGGCTGAAACGCTCCAGATGCGTGTCCTGCTTACCGCTGGCAAGCATCTCCCGGCCGATCTGCATGGCCTTGTATTCCAGATGCCCGCCACCAATGGTGTCGTACGTCTGGTTAGCGCTGATGACCATCTTCGAGCCGGCATTGCGCGGCGTCGAGCCGAGCTCTTCGATGATGGTGACCAACACGCAGGGTTCACCCTGCGATTGCAGGTCGGCAAGGGCGTCGATCCAGTTGTACATATTCACCTCGACATCTGTGTTGTCTGTTCGGGCCTCTTCGCGAGCAGGCTCGCTCCCACATTTGGAATGCATTCCCCTGTGGGAGCGAGCCTGCTCGCGAAGGCCGCGCCTCGGTATTAGAGCGAAGCTAACTCCGACTCAGCCTCGGGGGCTTTCGCCACCTTCAACTGCCGCATCTGTTCACAACCCCACAACACCCGCTCCGGGGTCGCCGGTGCGTCGATTTTCGGTTGATGCTTGTAGTCACCCAAACTCGCCACGGCATCCTTGATCGCACACCACGAGGCGATGCCGAGCATGAACGGCGGCTCACCCACGGCCTTGGAATGGAACACCGTGTCTTCCGGGTTCTTGCGGTTTTCCACCAGCTTCACCCGCAGGTCCAGCGGCATGTCGGCAACCGCTGGAATCTTGTAGCTCGCCGGGCCGTTGGTCATCAGTTTGCCTTTGTTGTTCCACACCAGTTCTTCCATGGTCAGCCAGCCCATGCCCTGGATGAAACCACCCTCGACCTGGCCAATGTCGATGGCCGGGTTCAGCGAGTCGCCGACGTCGTGGAGGATGTCGGTGCGCAGCATCTTGTACTCGCCGGTCAGGGTGTCGACGATCACTTCGCAGCACGCCGCGCCAAAGGCGTAGTAGTAGAACGGCCGGCCACGGGCCTGGCTGCGGTCGTAGAAGATTTTCGGGGTTTTGTAGAACCCGGTGCTCGACAGCGACACCTGAGCAAAATACGCCTGCTGGATCAGTGATTCGAACGTCAGGATGTGATCGCGAACGCGCACGTGGCCGTTGTGGAATTCGACGTCTTCTTCGCTGACCTTGTACTGCCGCGCGGCGAACTCGACCAGGCGTTTCTTGATGATCTCTGCCGCGTTCTGCGCCGCTTTGCCGTTCAGGTCGGCGCCGCTGGAGGCCGCGGTTGGCGAGGTGTTTGGTACTTTGTCGGTGTTGGTCGCGGTGATCTGCACGCGGTCCATTTCCACTTGGAACACTTGCGCCACGACTTGCGCAACCTTGGTGTTCAAGCCCTGGCCCATTTCGGTGCCGCCATGGTTCAGGTGAATGCTGCCGTCGGTGTAAATGTGGATCAGCGCACCGGCCTGATTGAGGAAGCTGGCGGTGAAGGAGATACCGAATTTCACCGGGGTCAACGCCAGGCCTTTTTTCAGGATCGGACTGTTGGCGTTGTAGCGACGGATCGCTTCGCGGCGCTCGGCGTACTGGCTGCTTTCTTCCAGCTCGGCAGTCATTTCCTCGAGCATGTTGTGCTCGACGGTCTGGTAATAGTGGGTGACGTTGCGCTCGGTCTTGCCGTAGTAGTTGGCCTTGCGCACCGCCAGCGGATCAAGGGCCAGATGACGGGCAATCGCGTCCATCACTTCCTCGATGGCGACCATGCCTTGCGGGCCGCCGAAACCCCGGTAAGCAGTATTCGACGCGGTATTGGTCTTACAGCGATGACCGTTGATGGTCGCATCGCCCAGGTAGTACGAGTTGTCGGCGTGGAACATTGCACGATCGACAATCGAGGCCGACAAGTCCGGCGAGCAACCGCAGTTCCCGGCCAGTTCCAGGGCAATGCCGTGCAAGCGACCGGTGCTGTCGAAGCCCACGTCATACTCGACGTAGAACGGGTGACGCTTGCCAGTCATCAGCATGTCTTCGACCCGTGGCAGGCGCATTTTGGTCGGCTGGCCGGTCAGGTGGGCGATGACGGCGCAGAGGCACGCTGGGCTTGCGGCCTGCGTTTCCTTACCGCCAAAACCACCGCCCATGCGACGCATGTCGACGACGACTTTGTTCATCGACACGTCCAGCACTTCCGCCACCAGCTTCTGCACTTCGGTGGGGTTTTGCGTCGAGCAGTAGACGATCATCCCGCCATCTTCCGTCGGCATCACCGAAGAGATTTGGGTTTCGAGGTAGAAGTGTTCCTGGCCGCCAATGTGCAGCGTGCCCTGAATTCGATGTTCTGCGGTTGCCAGCGCAGTGGCCGAATCCCCCCGCTGATGTGTGTGGCTGTCGAGCACGAAGTGGCGTTTGCGCAGGGCTTCGACGACGTCCAGCACCGGTTCCAGATCTTCGTATTCGATGATCGCGGCCATCGCTGCCCGGCGTGCGGTTTCCAGGTCCTTCGCCGCGACCGCGAGCACCACCTGACCGACGAATTGCACGTCGTCGATGGCCAGCAACGGGTCGCCCGGCATCAGTGGGCCGATGTCTTTCAAGCCCGGAACATCTTTGTGGGTGATGGCGATGCGCACGCCTTCAAAGGCGTAACACGGCTGGGTGTCGATGCTGATTATTTTCGCGTGGGCTCGGTCCGACAGTCGCGCATAAACATGCAGCTGATTCGGAAATTCCAGGCGATCGTCGATGTACTGCGCTTCGCCGGACACATGCTTGGCGGCGCTGTCGTGCTTGACGCTGCGGCCGACACCGGTGGTCAGGTCTTTGGCGAACAGTTCAGCCAATTCGGCCTGGGTCTTCTCTACGGCGTGATGATTAGACATAAGCGGTCACCCGAGTCTCGATGTGCGGCGTTTGCAGTTCGATGAAGTATTTGCGCAGCAGGTTCTGCGCGCTGAGCAGGCGATATTCCTTGCTGGCGCGGAAGTCCGAGAGCGGCGTGAAATCTTCGGCCAGTGCGGCACAGGCGCGCTCGACGGTGGCGTTGTTCCACTGGGCGCCGAGCAGCACGGCTTCGCAGCTCTTGGCGCGTTTGGGTGTGGCCGCCATGCCACCGAAGGCGACGCGGGCGTCCGCGATCACGCCGTTGTCGATGCGCAGGTTGAACGCCGCGCAGACGGCGGAAATATCATCATCGAGTCGTTTGGACACCTTGTAGGCTCGGAACAGTTGTTCGGCGCTGGCGCGGGGCACAATGATCTTTTCGATGAACTCGCTTTCCTGACGCGCGGTCACCCGGTAATCGATGAAGTAATCCTCAAGCGCCATCGTGCGGCGGGTTTCGCCTTTGCACAGGACGATCTGTGCGCCCAACGCAATCAATAGCGGTGGCGAGTCGCCAATGGGCGAGGCGTTGCCGATGTTGCCGCCGAGGGTGCCCTGGTTACGGATTTGCAAGGACGCAAAGCGTTGCAACAGCTCGCCGAAGTCCGGGTACTCGGTTTTCAAGGCTTCGTAGCAATCGGAGAGGGCGGTCGCGGCGCCGATCTCCAGTCGATCGTCGAAGCACTCGATGCGCTTCATTTCAGCGACGTTGCCGACGTAGATCATCACCGGCAGGGTGCGGTGGAATTGCGTGACTTCCAGCGCCAGATCGGTACCGCCGGCCAGCAGGCGGGCCTGTGGATAAGCATCGTAGAGGTCGGCCAGATCGGACACGGTCAGCGGCACCAGGCAGCGTTTGTCGCCGCTGTTGAGTTCGCCGATGTCGGAGGGGGCAATGGCCTTCAGGCGGGCAATGGTCTCGGCTTCACGAGCGTCGAACTGGTCCGGCTGCTTGCCGCAGCAGGATTGCTCGGCGGCGGCGAGGATAGGGCGATAGCCGGTGCAACGGCAGAGGTTGCCGGCCAACGCTTCGTGGGCTTTATGCAGGTCCGGTTGATCGCTGTTCTTTTGCAGCGCGAACAGCGACATGACAAAGCCGGGGGTGCAGAAGCCGCACTGCGAGCCGTGGCACTCGACCATGGCTTTTTGCACGCTGTGCAGCTCGCCCTGGTGCTTGAGGTCTTCGACGCTGATCAGTTGTTTGCCGTGCAATGACGAAACGAACGTCAGGCACGAGTTGAGGCTGCGATAGCGCATGTGTTCGCGGCCATCGTCATCCGTTTGCAACTCGCCGACCACCACCGTGCAGGCACCGCAGTCACCGCTGGCGCAGCCTTCTTTGGTGCCGGATTTGCCCACGTGGTCGCGCAGATAATTGAGCACGGTCAGGTTTGGGTCCAGGGCATGCTCACTACGGAGTTCCTGGTTAAGTAAAAACTGGATCACGGAAGGCCTCGCAGACTCATTATTGTTGTTAACCGCTTTGAGCCGAATTTATCAGGTCTGACTTTTCGGTCAATGATTTTCTGACTTAAAGGTCAGGAAATCGTGTTTTGGCGATCAACAGTACGTTCCATCAGTATTGACCCTCACGGGATAGCCTGCCTTTTTGCTTGAATCATGCCAAAAACCGCCGAGTGGGCACTCGGCCATGGCGTATCAATTGCGCTACACTGCGCCGCCTGTGCAGATCGAAGAGTTTGAAGGACAACCATGACGTTCAAGGCGCCGGACAGCCTCGCCGAGCAAATCGCTCACCACCTCGCCGAACGCATCATTCGCGGCGAAATGAAGCCCGGGGAGCGCATCCAGGAACAGAAGGTCACGCTGGCCCTCAACGTCAGCCGCGGTTCGGTCCGTGAAGCCTTGCTGATTCTCGAGCGCCGCCACTTGATCGCGATCCTGCCGCGACGTGGCGCCCATGTGACCGAACTCACCGCCCACAAGGTGCAGAGCCTGTGCACGCTAATGAGCGAGCTCTATATCTTGCTCGGTAACGCCGTGGCCACCGGCTGGCAAGCCCAGACCGACCTGGCGCCGTTCGTGCAGATTCAGCAGCGCCTGAGCGCCAGCTACGAGCGCCAGGATATCCGGACCTTCGTCGACGACAGCTTCAACGTGATGCGCGCCGCATACCCGTTCGCCAACAACCCTTACTTGCAGGAGACCGTCGAGAATCTGCAGCCCGCCATGAGCCGCGCGTATTTTCTCGCCCTGGATCAGCGCAAGGCCTCGATGAGCGAGTTCCTGGCGTTGTTCGAACGCTTGCTGGCCGCTGTGATCGCCCGTGATTTTCCGCAGATTCGTGTGGTGCTGACGGCTTACGCCCAGCGCAGTTGCGATCTGGTGGTTTCCGCCCTGACGGACGCTTAAGCGTGCGGCTCAAGTGCATCAAACTGGCGGGGTTCAAATCCTTCGTCGACCCGACCACGGTGAATTTCCCCAGTAACATGGCGGCAGTGGTCGGGCCCAATGGTTGCGGCAAGTCGAACATCATCGACGCCGTCCGTTGGGTGATGGGCGAGAGCTCGGCCAAGAACTTGCGCGGCGAGTCGATGACCGACGTCATCTTCAATGGCTCCACCAGCCGCAAACCGGTGAGCCAGGCGAGCATCGAGCTGGTGTTCGATAACTCCGACGGCACGTTGATCGGCGAGTACGCCGCTTATGCGGAAATCTCCATTCGTCGCAAAGTGACCCGCGACAGTCAGACCACCTACTACCTCAACGGCACCAAATGCCGCCGCCGCGACATCACCGACATCTTCCTTGGCACCGGCCTTGGCCCGCGCAGCTACTCAATCATCGAGCAGGGGATGATCTCCAAGCTGATCGAGTCCAAGCCCGAAGAACTGCGCAATTTCATCGAAGAAGCGGCAGGCATCTCCAAGTACAAGGAGCGCCGGCGCGAGACCGAGAACCGCATCCGCCGCACGCACGAAAACCTGGCCCGCCTGACCGACTTGCGCGAAGAGCTTGAGCGTCAGCTTGAACGCTTGCACCGCCAGGCCGAGGCGGCGAAGAAGTATCAGGAATACAAAGGCGAAGAGCGTCAGCTCAAGGCCCAGCTGTCGGCCTTGCGTTGGCAGGCGTTGAACGAACAGGTCGGTCAGCGTGAAGCGATCATCGGCACTCAGGAAATCACCTTCGAAGCGCTGGTCGCCGAGCAGCGCAACGCAGACGCGAGCATCGAACGCTTTCGTGACGGGCATCACGACCTTTCAGAACGCTTCAATCTGGTGCAAGGACGCTTCTATTCGGTCGGTGGCGACATCGCCCGGGTCGAGCAGAGCATCCAGCACGGTCAGCAGCGTCTGCGTCAATTGCAGGATGATTTGAAGGAAGCCGAGCGCGCGCGACTGGAAACCGAGTCTCACCTGGGCCATGACCGCACCTTGCTGCTGACCCTCGGCGAAGAGCTCGACCAGCTCACGCCGGAACAGGAAGTCACCAGTGCCGCCGCCGAAGAAGCCGCTGCGGCGCTGGAAGAGTCTGAAACCACCATGCACGGCTGGCAGGAGCAGTGGGACACGTTCAACCTCACTGCCGCCGAGCCCCGACGTCAATCCGAGGTTCAGCAGTCGAGGATCCAGCAGCTGGAAACCAGCATGGAGCGCTTGGCTGATCGCCAGAAACGCCTCGGCGAAGAGCGCGCCTTGCTCGCGGCGGACCCGGAAGACGCAGCGATCATGGAGCTCAACGAGCAGCTGGCGGCCAGCGAAGCGACGCTCGAAGATTTACAGGCCAGCGAAGAAGCACAGGTTGAACGCCTGGAGCAATTGCGTCAGGAATTGCAATTGGCCCTGCAAAATCAGCAACAGGCGCAGGGCGATTTGCAGCGCCTCAACGGTCGACTCGCATCGCTTGAAGCGCTGCAGCAGGCCGCCCTCGATCCGGGCACCGGCACCGCTGAATGGCTGCGCGAGCAGCATCTGGCGGACCGCCCGCGTCTGGCGGAAGGCCTGAAAGTTGAAGCGGGTTGGGAGCTGGCGGTGGAAACCGTGCTCGGCGCCGATCTGCAAGCGGTACTGGTGGACGATTTCGGTGACTTCGATCTGGCCGGGTTTGCCCAGGGCGATCTGCGATTGGTGAGCCCCGCCAGTGATGGCGTGCGTATGCCGGGCAGCTTGCTCGATAAAGTGGACGCACCAATCGATCTGTCGCCGTGGCTGGGCCAGGTGAAACCGGTCGACAGCCTTGAGCAGGCCTTGGCCCTGCGCGGTCAACTGACTACCGACCAAAGCCTGATCAGCCGCGACGGTTACTGGGTCGGGCGGCACTTTTTGCGCGTGCGCCGCGCCAGCGAAGCGGAAAGCGGTGTGCTGGCCCGTGGTCAGGAAATCCAGCGTCTGGGCCTGGAGCGTGAAGAGCGCGAAGCCACGGTCGAAACGCTGGAGACCACGTTGCAAAACCTGCGGGCGCAGCAGCGTCAGCAGGAAAACGGTCGCGAACATTTGCGTCGCTTGCTGCAGGATGAAGCCCGTCAGCAAGGTGAATTGAAAGCTCAACTGTCCGCCGGCAAAGCCAAGGCTGAACAATTGACCCTGCGCCGCACACGCCTCGACGAAGAGCTCACCGAGTTGGGCGAGCAGCGCGCGCTGGAGCACGAACAGATCGGCGAAGCGCGCCTGCAATTGCAGGAAGCGCTGGATGCCATGGCGCTGGACACCGAGCAGCGAGAGTTGCTCCTGGCTCAGCGCGACAGCCTTCGCGAGCGACTTGATCGCGTGCGTCAGGAAGCCCGTCAACACAAGGATCACGCGCATCAACTGGCGGTGCGCCTGGGTTCGCTCAAGGCGCAGCATGATTCGACGCGTCAGGCGCTGGAACGGCTGGAGATGCAGTCCGAGCGGCTGACCGAAAAGCGTGAACAACTCAGCCTCAATCTGGAAGAGGGCGAGGCCCCGCTGGAAGAGCTGCGCCTCAAACTTGAAGAGTTGCTCGACAAGCGCATGACCGTCGACGAAGAACTCAAGTCTGCGCAGATCGCCCTGGAAGACGCCGACCGCGAACTGCGCGAGGCCGAGAAGCGCCGCAATCAGGCCGAACAGCAATCCCAGTTGATCCGTAGCCAGCTCGAACACCAGCGCATGGAATGGCAAGCCCTGACCGTGCGCCGCAAGACCCTCGAAGATCAGTTGCTCGAAGACGGCTACGACCTTCACGGCGTGCTCGCCACGCTGACGGCCGAGGCGAACGAAAAGGACGCCGAGGAAGAACTCGAACGCATTGCCGCACGGATTCAACGTCTGGGTGCGATCAACCTGGCGGCCATCGACGAATACCAGCAACAATCCGAGCGTAAACGTTATCTGGATGCACAAAACGACGATCTGGTGGAAGCGCTGGACACGCTCGAGAACGTGATTCGCAAGATCGACAAGGAAACGCGAAACCGCTTCAAAGATACCTTTGATCAGATCAATGCCGGTTTACAGGCACTTTTCCCAAAAGTTTTCGGTGGTGGCAGCGCGTATTTGGAACTGACGGGCGAAGATTTACTCGATACAGGGGTGACGATCATGGCGCGGCCGCCAGGAAAGAAGAACAGCACCATCCATTTGCTCTCCGGTGGCGAAAAAGCCCTGACCGCATTGGCCCTGGTTTTTGCCATCTTCAAGTTGAACCCGGCGCCGTTCTGCATGCTCGATGAAGTTGACGCGCCACTGGATGACGCTAACGTTGGACGCTACGCACGACTGGTCAAGGAAATGTCGCAGACGGTGCAGTTCATCTATATCACCCACAACAAGATCGCCATGGAAATGGCTGATCAGCTGATGGGGGTGACGATGCACGAGCCGGGTTGTTCGCGTCTGGTAGCCGTGGATGTCGAGGAGGCGATGGCGATGGTGGAGGCCTGATCAGGCGCTTGTAAGGCAGGTGTTCAAGGGGGGCAGGTTTAATTACGCACTCTTTACTTGCTGGCCAATCGACATATTCGCTCAAGCCACAGTGACAGACGGTGTAAAGTTGCCTTTGGTCGTGCTAGTTTAATGTCAATTTTTCGTATACGTGGGCAAAACGCCTGTCAGAACATAGAGTTGGCGCCACGTTTTAAAGCGGTTTGCGAGTTGTAAACCCCTTATTTTTCAGCATTTTTTATAGAGGCACGGGATTACATGGAAATCGGTCTGCGCGAGTGGCTGATCGTCATCGGCATTATTGTCATTGCCGGTATTCTTTTCGATGGATGGCGTCGCATGCGCGGCGGCAAGGGAAAACTGAAATTCCGTCTTGATCGAAGTTTGTCCAACTTGCCGGACGAGGACACCAGCGCTGAGCTGTTGGGCCCGCCCCGTGTGCTGGATACGCACAAAGAACCGCAACTGGACGAGCATGATCTGCCGTCAGTCAGCATGCCTGCGCGTGAACCCCGTGAGTCGGGTTCCAAGCGCGGCAAGCGCGGCCATGGCGAGCCATCCCAGGGCGACATGAACCTCAACCTGGATCTGGACGGCGGCCCGAGCTTCAGCAGCCGTGACGACGATTTCCCGGATGACACCAAGGCCGCGCCTAAGGTCAGCGACAAGGAACAACCGCAAGCCGAAGAAGTGCTGGTGATCAGCGTGATCTGCCGCGACGCTGCCGGCTTCAAGGGGCCGGCGCTGTTGCAGAACATTCTGGAGAGCGGTCTGCGTTTCGGCGAAATGGACATCTTCCACCGTCACGAAAGCATGGCCGGCAATGGCGAAGTGCTGTTCTCGATGGCCAACGCCGTCAAGCCGGGCATCTTCGACCTGGACGACATCGACCACTTCAGCACGCCGGCGGTGAGCTTCTTCCTTGGTCTGCCAGGCCCGCGTCATCCCAAGCAAGCCTTCGACGTGATGGTGGCTGCGGCGCGCAAACTGTCACAGGAGCTGAACGGCGAACTGAAAGACGACCAGCGCAGCGTGCTGACCGCCCAGACGATTGAGCACTACCGTCAGCGCATCGTCGAATTCGAACGTCGTGCCCTGACCCAGAAGCGCTGAAAATTGGCAACGAGTGGAAGATCGTGCCGCGACTTCCACACGCTGTAGGAGCCAGGCTTGCCGGCGAAGGC
>NZ_CATKPT010000045.1:0-17550 GCF_949768125.1 Pseudomonas sp. IT-P253
ATCCGGCAGCGAGATTCCGGATCAGAACTTCTCGAGGGTCCGACGGCTCTCGCTGGTCTCACGCGCCACTTCTTTGGGCTTGTAAGCGCAATACCCCGGCCGTGGGCCGATTTTCGGGTGGTTACGGCAGGTATCCGGGCGCTTTTCATAAATAGTGCACAGACGGCTCTTACGATCCAGGTACAGGCAATCGTTGTTGCTCATGCGCTGGAGGGTGAAGATCTCGGATTTCTGGTTGTAACGTTCGACGATCCCTTCCTTCTGCAAACGCTTGGCGATGTTCTTCGGCGGCTCGCCGCGCTCGAACTCATCGACAATGCCGATGCGGATCAGATCCTTGATCTTGACCTCGACCGGCAAGGTGCAGCAGCTGGACACGCAGGAACCGCACATCGGGGCGGAGTACTTGGCCCAGGTGTCGAGGCGATCGATCTCTGCGGCAGCGATCAGGTTGGACTTCATCATCGATTGTTACCAGCGTGTGCATCAGGGCGCGCGATCATACCGGGACTGGTGGATTTTTGAACAACCTTTCGCCAGATTTTTTCGAGTGTCGCCCAAAAATACCCGTATTGCGGCACGAGGCCTGCATTCTTTAAAGTGCGTGACAAGGTAATGTCGACCTATCTCACACAAACGGGAAAAACTGCCGAACCAAGACTCCCAATGGCCTGTCAGACCGTCTAGGCTCAACTACTCCACGCTCGCTCGAGGTCCTATCGATGACTCAAGAACCACTTGTTCGCGAAGCAGAGGTGGCCGCATTTCGCGACGCCGTTTTGACCAAACTCACCTACGCGGTGGGTAAAGACCCGGATCACGCCTTCGACCACGACTGGTTCGAAGCCATTGCCCTGGCCGCGCGGGATCATATGGTCGAGCACTGGATGGATCACACCCGGCAGATTTACCGCAAAGGTCAGAAGCGCGTTTACTACCTCTCGCTGGAATTTCTCATTGGCCGGCTGCTTTACGACAGCCTCAGCAACCTGGGCTTGCTCGATGTGGCCCGCGAGGCCCTGACCGAACTCGGCGTCGATATTGAGCGCATTCGCCTGCTGGAGCCCGACGCGGCGCTGGGTAACGGCGGCCTTGGCCGCCTGGCCGCGTGCTTCATGGAAAGCATGTCGACCCTCGGCATCGCCGGCCACGGTTACGGCATTCGTTATGAGCATGGCTTGTTCCGTCAGGCCATCGTCGACGGCTGGCAGCAGGAACAAACCGAACACTGGCTGGACTTTGGTAACCCTTGGGAGTTTGAACGCGCAGAGGTCGCTTACCCGATAGGTTTTGGCGGCAGCGTTGAAACCGTCACGGACGAAACCGGCAAGTCCAAGCAAGTCTGGACCCCGGCGGAAACTGTGCGCGCGATTGCTTACGACACGCCGGTGGTCGGTTGGCGTGGGGCGAGCGTCAACACGCTACGTCTGTGGCGGGCACGGGCCATGGAAGATTTGCACCTGGAGCGCTTTAACGCCGGCGACCACTTGGGCGCCGTGGCGGAAGTGGCCAGGGCCGAAAGTATCTCCCGCGTGCTTTACCCGGCCGACAGCACCGAAGCCGGCCAGGAACTGCGCCTGCGTCAGGAATACTTCTTCGTCGCCGCGTCCTTGCAGGACTTGCTGCGCCGCCATCGCAACATGCACACCTCGGTCCTGACCCTGGGCGATCACGCGGCCATCCAGCTCAACGACACTCACCCCTCGATTGCCGTGGCCGAACTGATGCGCCAGCTGGTCGACGTTTATGACGTGGCGTGGGACGCGGCGTGGCAGGTCACCGTCGACACACTGTCCTACACCAACCACACACTGCTGCCGGAGGCGCTTGAAACCTGGCCGGTCGGTTTGATGGAGCGGATGCTGCCGCGGCACATGCAGATCATTTACCTGATCAACGCGCAGCACATCGACTCCCTGCGGGCCAAAGGTATTCACGATTTCGAGGTGCTGCGCGCCGTGTCGCTGATCGAGGAAGACAACGGCCGTCGCGTGCGCATGGGCAACCTCGCGTTCCTCGGCTCGCACAGCGTCAACGGCGTGTCCGGGCTGCACACGCAGTTGATGCGCAAAACCGTGTTCTCCGAGCTGCACAAGCTCTACCCGGAGCGGATCAACAACAAGACCAACGGCATCACGTTCCGCCGCTGGCTCTACCAGGCCAACCCCGAGCTGACCTCCATGATGGTCGATGCCCTCGGGCCGGATCTGCTGGATAACGCCGAAACGCGCTTGCTCGAACTGGAGCCGTTCGCCGAGCAGCCAGCCTTCCGCAAGCTGTTTGCCGAGCAGCGACTGCACAGCAAGAAGGCGTTGGCCTACCTGATTCACGAGCGATTGGGGATTGCCGTCAACCCCTCGGCGATGTTCGACGTACAGGTCAAGCGGATCCACGAGTACAAACGGCAACTGCTTAACCTGATGCACACCGTCGCGTTGTATCAGGCGATTCGCGCCGAGCCGGAAATCGACTGGGTGCCGCGGGTGAAGATCTTCGCCGGCAAGGCCGCCGCCAGTTATCACCAGGCCAAGCTGATCATCAAACTGGCCAACGACGTCGCTCGGGTGGTGAACAACGACCCGACTGTGCGCGGTTTGTTGAAAGTGGTGTTCCTGCCCAACTACAACGTCAGCCTGGCGGAGAGCATTATTCCGGCGGCGGATTTGTCCGAGCAGATTTCCACCGCAGGCTTTGAAGCGTCGGGCACCAGCAACATGAAGTTCGGCCTCAACGGCGCACTGACCATCGGCACCCTGGACGGGGCCAACGTGGAGATGTGCGAGCGTATCGGTGCCGAGCACATGTTTATCTTTGGCCTCACTGCTCAGCAAGTTGAAGCGCGCAAGCAGAACCATGAGTTCAATGCGACACCGGACATTGCCGCGTCCCATCGCCTCAACGACGTGCTGCAAGCGATTCGCGGTGGGGTGTTCTCGCCGGACGAACCTTCCCGTTACGTAGGCTTCATTGATTCGCTGATCGACTATGACCGCTTCCTGGTCTGCGCCGATTTCGATTCCTACTGGGAGGCACAGATGCGCGTTGAGGCGCATTGGCACGATTCTCAAGCGTGGTGGCGTTCGGCAGTGTTGAACACGGCGCGGATGGGCTGGTTCTCCTCTGACCGGACCATTCGCGAGTACGCCACTGATATCTGGAAGGCTCTGGAGTAACTTTTAGCAATAGTTGCGCGCAAGGCCCGACGGTTGTTGGGTCTGGCCGATATACTAAGCACCAGTTTCAGTGAGCGCTGCGTGAACGCTTTCGCGGGCAAGCCTCGCTCCTACAGGTTTTGCTGTAGGAGCGAGGCTTGCCCGCGAAGGCGTCAGTGCAGACGCCACAACGCAATGGGCCGCTTAGGGATATCGACCATGCAATGGATGTTCATGCTGATAGGGCTGGTGTTGGGCTGGATACTCGATGAGTCGATCAGCGATGCATTGCTGGGTGCGCTGCTCGGATTGGGCATCGGCCAGGCCATTCGCATCGGCCGCCTGGGTTCACAAACGGCCGAGCAGCACCGTCTACTTGAACAGGCGCAGGTAGTGCTGAGAGCGGTCGAAGAGCGTCTGGCTTTGCTGGAAAAGTCTGGCGGCAAAGGGCCTGAAACCGGCGAGCAGGTCGCCAGCGAGCCTGTCCCGGCTGCTGAAATCACACTCGGCGACATCCCTGTCGAGCCCCCGGAGCTGATCTGGGAACTCCCTCCCGAACTCGAACCGATTGCTGCGGCATCCACGCAAACCCGACCACTGCCCGTCGACGCCTGGAAGCAGGAACCGGTTGCCCGTGAAGCGCAACAACCCGCCACCCCGCGCGGCCCCAACGTCATCGAACGCGCCATCAGCGGCGCTCGCGCCTGGCTGTTTGGCGGTAATACGGTGTTGCGGGTCGGCGTGGTGCTGTTGTTCCTCGGTCTGGCATTCCTGCTGCGTTACGCCACTGAAGGCATGGTGGTGCCGATCGAATTGCGTTATGCCGGTGTTGCGGCGGCGGCATTGGGCCTTCTGGGGGTGGGGTGGTGGCTCAGAACACGCAATAGCAATTACGCGTTGATGCTCCAAGGCACCGGCATCGCCGTGTTGTACCTGACAGTGTTTGCAGCGATGCGCCTGCACCCGTTGCTCGACCCGAGCGCGGCCCTGGGCTTGTTGGTGGTCGTGACCGTGTTTTCCGCCATTCTGGCCATTACTCAGGATTCCCTGGCCTTGGCCTGTGCTGCCGCGTTGGGCGGGTTCGCCGCCCCCATCCTGACCTCCACCGGCGCTGGCAACCACGTCGCACTGTTCAGCTACTTCGCCATGCTCAACTCCGGCATCCTCGCGATTGCGTGGTTCAAGGCCTGGCGTCTGCTGAACCTGATCGGCTTTGTCGGCACCTTCGGCATCGGTTTCGCCTGGGGCCTGCGTTCCTATACGTCGGAACTGCTGTGGAGCACCGAGCCGTTCCTGATCGTGTTCTTCCTGATGTACCTGGCCATCGGCCTGCTGTTTGCCCGACGCAAGTTGCTGGAAATGAGCGACGCGCCGCAGGATGGCAGCCGCGATGCGTTGCTGCGCTGGTCGGCGGGCAAGGGTGATTACGTCGACGGCACGATGCTGTTTGGTCCGCCGCTGGTGGGCTTCGGTTTGCAGTTTGCTCTGGTCCAGCATCTTGAGTTCGCGACAGCCTTCAGTGCGCTGGCGCTGGGCATGATCTACATGGGGCTGGCGCGACTGTTGATGGGCGGTCGAGCGTTGCTGGTGGCGGAGACCTGTCTGGCGCTGGGCGTGATCTTCGCCAGCCTGGCGATCCCGTTGGGACTCGATGCGCGATGGACTGCGGCTGCCTGGGCCGTGGAAGGCGCAGGGATTTTCTGGCTCGGGTTGCGTCAACAACGACCGCTGGCCCGAGCCTTTGCCTTGCTGCTGCAACTGGGCTCGGCGCTGGCGTTTCTCAGTCAGTTGCGGATCGGCGAACGCAGCCTGCTGGACGGCGCGCCGCTGGGTGCGCTGATGCTCGGCGTGGCGTTGCTGTTCAGCTTCTATCAATTGCGCAAAGCCTTGCCCGGGCAGACCTCGGACTGGGAGCGCAAAGGGCTGCCGGTATTGGCCTGCCTCGGTTTGACGTTCCTTTATCTGCTGGCGCCGTTGTTCTTCTTTACTCAGGGCACGACGATCAGTTGGGCGTTGGCGGGGTTGGTGACGTTGTTCGTCGGCCTGCGCCTGCAATCGCGCACGTTCCTGTTCACCGCGTTTGCCGTGCAGTTGTTGGGCGGGGCGTTGTTCCTGCTGCGGCTGCAAGGTTCGAGCGCAGAGTCTGCGGCCGTGTTCAGTGCGGGTTGGAGCGGGCTGTTGAGCGCTTCGCTGATCGGTCTGGCGTTGATCGCGGGCATGCTGTTGGCGGCTCGCGATGAGATGGTGCGCAGTGATATTCGATTGTTGCGCGGCTTGTCGGTGGTGTTGCTCGCCGGTCTGGTGCTGATCAATTTGGCGGTGCTGTTCGTCTTGCCTTGGCAAACCGCGAGCGCGGTGTGGGCAGCCAGTGGTCTGTTCATCATCTGGTTGAGCCTGTACTTGAAGCTGCGCGTGAGTTTTGTCTTCGGTCTGTTGTTGCAGGTGATTGGCGGCGCAGCGTTCATGCTGGCCGGCCCGGATCTGTTAGGCCCGTTGGTCAGCGAAGGTTTGAAACCGCTGGCGCACAGCGGGTTCTGGACACCGCTGGTGCTGGGCTTGGCCGCGCTGGTTGGGGCCTGGCGTTTGCAGCTCGGCAACCACGCGTCGGCCTTCGATGTACTGAGCTTGCAGCGATTGTCCGAAGTGCTGCTGGTGTGGGGCGCGGGTTGGTGGGCGTTGGCGTGGGTCAGTGAAGTGCTGCGTTTTGCCCCAGTGAATCTGCACGCGACGTTGTTGCTGGTGGCTGCGGCCGTCAGCGTGGCGCTGTGGGCGGTGTTGGCCTTGCGCCTGAAATGGTCGTCACTCGGCTTGCTTTGCACCTTGCTGATTCCAGCGGCCGGCGTGGTGTTGGTCGCTGCCTGGCACTCGCGTTATCACCCGGCCGCCCAGTTCGGTTGGCTGGCCTGGGCGGCGGTGTTCGTCGTGCACTTCATCTCTTTGCGACGGCTGGCGCCGATGTTGCCGGAGCGTGCGCCAAGTGCCGCACATGTGCTGGGTTGCTGGCTGTTAATGGGGGTGTTGGCGCTGGAGCTGCGATATGGCCTGCTGTTGCTGTCCGAGCAATACAATGCCTGGCGCTGGTTGGGGTGGGCAATCCTGCCGAGTCTATATCTGGTGCTGATGGCTGCACCTCGCCACTGGCCGTGGCCGGTGTCAGCCTATTCGCGCGAATACCGACTGTACGCCGCCGCGCCTCTGGCATTGATGATGCTCGGCTGGTTCTGGCTGGCAAACACCGTCAGCGATGGCACCGCCGAGCCGTTGCCTTACGTGCCGCTGATCAATCCAATGGAGTTGGGCCTGCTGTTCGCACTGTTCGGCGTCTACATCTGGTCCCTTAGCGCCGTCACGCACCTGTCGATCCGCAAGGACTACGCCGAACGCGCCACGCAACCGATTGCCGGCGTTTCGCTGTTCGTCTTTTTCACCGCGCTGGTGATGCGCACGGCTCATCATTGGGGCGGCGTGCCGTTCGAGCTGCCAGCGTTGCTCGAGTCCATGCGGGTACAGGCCGGTCTGTCGATCGTCTGGACCTTGATGGCCCTGGGTCTGATGATCGGCGGCCATCTGCGCCATCGCCGCGAGGTCTGGCTGATCGGCGCGGCGTTGATCGGCGTGGTGGTGGCCAAACTGTTCTTTGTCGAATTGAGTAACCGCGGTGGGCTGGCGCGGATCGTGTCGTTTATCGGCGTGGGTGTGTTGTTACTGGTGGTGGGCTATTTCGCTCCGCTGCCGCCCAAGCGCGCCGACGCTACGCCGGATCCTGAAAAACCGGCTCCGGAAACCGAAGGAGTGTCGTCTTGAGTCAGAAGTTGAACCTGGGTTGGTTGGGCGCTGTGGCATTGGGTGTGGCGTTGTCGGCCAGCGCTCAGGAAAAACCGGCGGACTTCGCCACACAAGTGCCGTTGACCGTCAGCGGTGAAGGCCCCTGGTATCGCCTTGAATTGCCTTTGAGTGTGCAACTGAATGCGCGGCAGACCGACCTGAGCGATGTCCGTGTGTTCAACGCCGCCGGCGAGGCCCAGGCTTACGCGCTGGCCCGAGAGCCGGCGCCAACCGGCGAAAATCGCACACTGACCGACGTGAAGTGGTTTCCGTTGTTTAATTCGGCGGACTCCACTGAGCGCGCCCCCAGCGTTCGAGTGCAATCGAGCGCTAACGGCACGCTGGTGGAAGTACAGCCATCCAGTCAGCTGGAAGCGGGAGAAGAGGTTCTGCGTGGCTGGTTGCTTGATGCCAGCAGCATCAAGGCGCCTTTGCGGCAGCTGATCCTCGACTGGACCAGCGAGCGCGACGGCTTCCAGCGTTTCAGCATCGAGGCCAGCGACGACTTGCAGCATTGGCAATCGTGGGGCGAAGGCCAGGTGGCGCGGTTGTCGTTCGCCGACGAACGGGTCGAGCAACATGAGGTCAGCCTGCCGGGGCAATCGGCGCGCTATGTGCGCTTGCTGTGGACCACGCCGCAATCGGCGCCGACGCTGACCTCGGCGCAGCTGGAAAGCGCCAGTCCCCGCAGCCTGCCGCTACCGTTGGTCTGGTCGCAGCCATTGACCGGCAGTCGCGTGAAGGCCGGTGAGTACACCTGGCAGTTGCCGATGGGGCTGAACGTCGAGCGCTTGCAGGTCGAGCTGAATCAGCCCAACAGTCTGGCGCCGGTGACGTTGTCCGGTCGTCGAGAAAGCAGCTTGCCGTGGCAGCCGCTGAGCAGCGGGTTGCTCTATCGCCTGACCCAGGGTGGCCAGGACGTGGAGCAAAACGAATTGCCGCTGTCGGGGCAAACCGTGCAGCAGTTGAAGCTGACCGTGGATGATCGCGGCGGTGGCCTGGGTACCGACGCGCCGACGGTTCGTTTCGCTGTGCGTTCGACCCAAGTGGTGTTCCTGGCGCGCGGCCCCGGTCCCTACACGCTGGCGCTGGGGAGTGCGACGGTGAAGGCGGCGAGCCTGCCGTTGTCGACGTTGATTCCCGATTACAGCGCTGCCAGGTTAGCCTCATTGGGCAAGGCGACGGTCGAGGGCGGGGCGGTAGTGACACCGGCCTTGCCGGCGACTTCGGCTGCGATGTCTGATACGAACTGGAAGAAGTTCGGGTTGTGGGCGGTGCTGTTGCTGAGTGTTTTATGCCTGGCGGCGATGGCGTTCAGCTTGCTGCGCAAACCCCCGGCTAAATCCTGAAAATGGCTGGCGCTGCGCGCCATTCGCGAGCAGGCTCGCTCCCACAATGGAATGCATATCCTGTGGGAGCGAGCCTGCTCGCGAAAGCGGCCTGTCGGTCGGTAAAATCGCCCGTTTCGAACTACGCTCATCCCGGCGCATGAACTCTATTGGGTGTATCACGTCTGATAGGAGGAAATGCGCCACGACTCGCGTTAAACTGCGCGGGTTTTTAGCCCCCCCATTCCACCGGAGCCTTCCATGTCCCGCGTTACCCTGAGTCGCTATTTGATTGAGCAGACCCGTAGCAACAACACCCCTGCCGATCTGCGTTTCCTGATCGAAGTGGTGGCGCGTGCCTGCAAGGAAATTAGCCACACCGTCTCCAAAGGCGCCCTGGGCGGTGTTCTAGGCAGCATGGGCACTGAAAACGTCCAAGGTGAAGTGCAGAAAAAACTCGACGTGCTCTCCAACGAGATCCTGCTCGAAGCCAACGAATGGGGCGGTCACCTGGCCGGCATGGCGTCCGAAGAAATGGACAATGCCTACCAGATCCCGGGCAAATACCCGAAAGGCGCGTACTTGCTGGTATTCGACCCGCTGGACGGTTCGTCGAACATCGATATCAACGCGCCGGTCGGTACTATCTTCTCGGTGCTGCGTTGCCCGAACGAATACCTGAGCCAGAACGAGCCTTTGAACGAGAAGGCCTTCCTGCAGCCAGGCACCGAGCAGGTAGCCGCCGGTTATGCCATCTACGGCCCGCAGACCATGCTGGTGCTGACCTTGGGCGACGGCGTAAAAGGCTTCACCCTGGACCGCGAAATGGGCAGCTTCGTGCTGAGCCACGAAGATATCAAGATCCCGACCTCCACTCAGGAATTCGCGATCAACGCGTCCAATCAGCGGCACTGGGAAGCTCCGGTACAACGCTACGTCAGCGAATTGCTGGCAGGCGAAGAAGGCCCGCTGAAAAAGAACTACAACATGCGCTGGGTCGCCGCGATGGTCGCGGACGTGCACCGCATCCTGACCCGTGGCGGTCTGTTCATGTATCCACGCGACAGCCGCGAACCTTCCAAGCCGGGCAAGCTGCGTCTGATGTACGAAGCCAACCCGATGTCGTTCCTGGTTGAACAGGCTGGCGGTGCTTCCACCGATGGCCATCAGCGCATCCTCGACATCAAGCCTGACGGCTTGCACCAGCGTGTCGCTGTGTTCCTCGGTTCGAAAGAAGAAGTCGAACGCGTCACGGCTTACCACAAGGAATAAACCATGACTGCGCCCTGGCAGCCGTTGCTTGAGTGGTGGTTCGGTAAAGCCGAAGCACCGAACGAAGTAGCGGCTGACAAGGGCAGGTTATGGTTCGGCAAGCGCGACAGCCAGGACCTCGAGGCGCAAGTGCGTTTCGGGGGCTGGGTCGAGCAGGCACTGGCCGGCGGATTGACTGACTGGGCGCAACGCCCCGAAGGTTGGCTGGCTCTGGTGCTGCTGCTTGATCAGCTCCCGCGAATGATCTATCGCGATACACCCCAATCCTTTTCCGGCGATTCCAGGGCTCAGGCACTGGTGGCGCAAGGCATTGCTGCGGATTTCGATCGGCAATTGCGGCCTATCCAGCGAGTGTTTATCTACCTGGTGTTCGAGCATTGCGAGAACCTGGCGGTGCAGAATGAAGCCGTTTCGCGGTTTATCGACTTGGTGGCGCAGCAGCCAGAGGCTGATCGGGCAGTGTTTGCCGATAACCTGGATTATGCCGAGCGGCATCGAGCAGTGATTGCGCGGTTTGGAAGGTTTCCGCATCGCAATGCGGTATTGGGGCGGGCGTCTACGGCTGAGGAGCTGGCGTTTCTGAGCGGGCCTGGCTCACGTTTTTAAACGCGCTCCGAATTCATGGATTCCCTTGAAGCAGCCGCTTCATGAGTAGTGTTGGCAGACTCTTTCGCGTGTCGGCAATGATGTGGACGTAGATCGTCTGTTCACGAACCTCATAAATGATCCGGTTCATTCCTGAAAGGATCTGTCGGTATTGGCTGAGATTAAGCTTCTCGATTTCTTCCGGGATCGACCCTGCATAAGGCTGCGTCCCCAAATGGCGGATGGCGACCTTCAGGTTGGCATAGGTGCTTTGCCAGGTTTGGGTAGAGAACTGTTTAATGAGATAGGTACGAAGTCCTTTCAGGTCTGTTTCGGCGGACTGAAGAATGACGACCTTTAAACTCATGGGTGGTCAGCCCCGTCCAGCTCTGCGAAGACATCCTCGGCATCGCGAAACTTGCCTTCTTCTATCTCACGATTCCCCATCGCCAAGAGCTTAAGCAAGGCCATTGTGTCTTCCTGCTCTTCAAAACTTTTCACATCCATGACCACAAGCTTCGCTTCACCGTTTTGGGTGATCACCATGGGTTCACGGCTTTCTGTGAGTATTTTGACGATTTCGGCGGTGTGGCTTTTCAGGTAGCTGATCGGCTTGATTTGAGTTGAAAGCTTCATGGAATAAGCCTCATCAGGTTGAATAGGACCGAGTTTAGTCCTAATTCAGTCTTGCGTCAGATTGTGTCGACCGACGTTTTTCGCAGAGGGTTAGAACTTCATTGCTGCTGATATTGCCATCGCGAGCAGGCTCGCTCCCACATGGGATCTTCGTCGCACTGGAGATCCACTGTGGGCGAGCCTGCTCGCGAAGGGGCCCGACAGATCACTTAGATCCGGAAACTACCCACCAACTGCTTCAACCGCGCTGCCTGCTGTTCAAGATCAGCGCACGCACGCAAGGTCGACTGCAAGTTCTCCACACCTTCCTGGTTCAGCGTATTGATCTCGGTAATGTCGACGTTGATCGACTCCACCACAGCGGTCTGCTCTTCAGTCGCGGTCGCCACGGACTGGTTCATCCCGTCGATCTCGCCGATACGCTGCGTCACGCTGCCCAGGCGTTCGCCGGCCTGATTGGCAATGCCCACGCTGCTTTCGCTCTGGCGCTGGCTGTCGGTCATGGTGCTGACCGCTTCGCGGGCGCCCACTTGCAGTTCTTCGATCATCTTTTGCACTTGCTGCGCCGAATCCTGCGTGCGGTGGGCAAGGTTGCGCACTTCATCGGCAACCACCGCGAAACCGCGTCCGGCTTCACCGGCACGGGCCGCTTCAATGGCGGCGTTCAGGGCCAGCAGGTTGGTCTGTTGCGAGATGCTGGTAATCACTTCCAGAATCTGCCCGATGTTCACCGTGTTGCTGTTAAGCGTCTCGATGTTGCCGCACGAATCGCTGATTTTTGCCGAGAGCTGCTGCATCGCCGCGATGGTTTTATCCACCACCTGCTGGCCGTCTTCGGCCAGGCTGCGGGCATCGCTTGAATGCTGGGAGGCGAGGGCGGCGTTCTGGGCGATTTCCTGGGCGGCGGCGCCCAGCTCGTTGATGGCCGCGGCGACACTGCTGGTGCGCGAGGCTTGCTGGTCGGAGTTGAACATCGACGAATTCGACGCGGCAACCACGCGCAACGCGACTTCGTTGACCTGGCCGGTGGCCGAGGCCACTTCCCTGATCGACGTATGAATACGTTCCACAAAGCGGTTGAACGAAGTGCCCAGTGCACCGAATTCGTCCTGGCCGTGAATGGTCAGGCGTTTGGTCAGGTCGCCTTCACCTTCGGCGATGTCATGCATGGCGCGGCCCATGGTCAGCAGCGGTTGCATCAGGAAGCTGATCAGCATGCCCAGCAGGGCGATGATGATCACCACGGCAATGATCATGGCGATGATGGCCGACGTGCGGAATTCGCTGAGCATCGAGAACGCGGTGTCTTGATCCAGCACCAGTGCCACGTACCAGTCCGCCGACGGCACGCCGTTGACGCGGGTGAAGGAGATGAACTGCGATTTGCCGTCGACCTCGACGTCTTTCATGCCCGGGCTGACCTTCGGCACGCCATTGGGGTAAGCGTCGGCGAGGCTCTTGAGCACCAGTTTGCTGTCGGGGTGAATCAGAATCTTGCCGTCGGCGCTGACGATGAACGCATGGCCGTGGCCGCCGAAGTTCAGGGAGTTGATGATCGCGCTGACGCTGGACAGATCGATGTCTGCACCCGCGACGCCAATCATTTGGCCTTGGCGTTGTACCGGCGTAGCGACCGTGATCACCAATTTGCCGGAGGACGCGGCGATGTAGGGTTCGGTGACGATGGTCTGTTGCGCGCTGTTGGCCGCTTTGTACCAGCCTCGTGCGCGAGGGTCGTAATCGGCGGCACGATTGCCCGCCGGGACCGAGAACATGACGCCGTCAGTGCCGCCGAAATAGCTCAGCTGGAAGTTGCTGGTATACGCCGGCAGGTCGATGGCGCGTTTGAGGTTGGCCTGGGCACTGCCGTCCACGGCGATTTGCTGGGACAGCGATTGCAGCAGCTGGATGCGGCTTTCCAGCCAGGTCTGAATGTTGCTGGTGGTCAGGCTGCCGAGTTCCTGCATCGAGGATTCGGTATTGCCGCGCAGTGTCTGGCGCTGACGATAGTCGTTGAACAGGATGAAACAAGCGAATGCAACGGCCACCACGAGGGCGGCAGCCAACAAGATCTTGTGGCTGAACTTCATGTTTCTGGTCATTAAATGAGCTACCGCGGAGGGGGCTGGTGTAAGAGCGAGCTTGTTCGCTCCTACATGTGTCGACTGACCGGCGCCAAAGATTAGGCAGCTTTTTGTGAAAAACCATGAAATTTTCGACGGCACCAAAAAGTGGCTGATTTTTCGGAGAAAGACAGACGAGCGGCCGAATAAATAGCCGGGAGGTGAGGGAACCAGATAGGGGTTTTCTCTTCTAAGCTTCTGCTTGGCAGCCATGCCATTCCCCTCGCCCCTGGAGTTACACCATGTCGCTGCGCTCTATCGCCCTGCTCTCGTTTTGCGTGTTGTTGGCCGCATGCAGCAAGGTCAATCAGGAAAATTATTCAAAATTATCGTCCGGAATGCCCAAGGCCGAGGTTGAAAAGCTGCTGGGCAGCCCGGCTGACTGCTCGGGCGCGCTCGGCATGTCCAGTTGCACCTGGGGCGACAAGAACAGCTTTATCAGCGTGCAGTTCGCCGGTGACAAAGTGCTGATGTTTTCCGGCCAAGGCCTGAAATAAACCGGGGCTATGCGCCCACGGGAGAAAAACAATGATGCGGTTATTGATAGTTCTTTTTGCCGGCCTGGTACTGGCCGGCTGTGCCACTTCCGGCACTGATCCATTGGCGCCCAAGACCGCCAATAGCGTCAACCTCAAGCGCTACCAAGGGACCTGGTACGAGTTGGCCCGTTTGCCGATGTACTTCCAGCGCAATTGCGCGCAATCCGAAGCCCATTACACGCTCTTGCCTGAAGGTAACGTCGCCATATTGAACCGCTGCCTGACGGCAGAGTGGCAATGGGAAGAAGTCACGGGCAAGGCCTATCCACAAGTGCCGGGCAAGACCGACAAATTGTGGGTCGAGTTCGATACCTGGTTTTCGCGGTTGATCCCGGGTGTGTCAAAGGGTGAGTACTGGGTGTTGTACGTCAGCGATGACTACAAGACGGCTATCGTGGGTGACCCAAGCCGCAAGTATCTGTGGCTGTTGTCCCGGACCCCGACCGTCAATGGTGTCGCGCGTGAAGAACTGCTGAGCAAGGCGCGTCAGCAGGGCTATGACACGACGCGGCTGATCTGGCGTGCGTCGGATACGCAGATGGCCAAGACCTCGAATTGATCACGGAAATCCTGTAGGAGCAAGCTCGCTCCTACAGAGGTTTTCCAGTGTTAGCCGAGGAGATCGCGCAGGACTTGGGTGAACGCCCGGTTGCTGTCTTCTTCACCGGCATGACGCCCGTCACGCACCACCCACTGGCCGTTGACCAGTACATCCCGCACCTGGCGATCGCCGCCGGCAAACAACCAACGATTCAAAATCCCGTCGCCACTGGCCGTCGCCAGGTACGGATCGTTGCCGTCCAGCACCAGCCAATCCGCACGCTTGCCCACTTCCAGGGCGCCGATCGGCTGACCCAGCGCCTGAGCGCCGCCATCCAGCGCCGCGTCGTATAGCGTGCGGCCAACCATCGGTTGATCTGCGCCATACAAGCGGTTACGTCGCTGATCGCGCAGGCGTTGCCCATATTCCAGCCAGCGTAATTCTTCCACCACGCTCAACGACACATGGCTGTCGGAACCGATGCCCATGCGCCCGCCCTGAGCGAGGAAATCCACCGCCGGGAAAATCCCGTCGCCGAGGTTCGCTTCCGTGGTCAGGCACAAACCGGCGATGGCGCGACTCTTGGCCATCAGCGTGACTTCTTCCGGGTTGGCGTGGGTGGCATGGACCAGGCACCAGCGCTGATCGACGTCGGTATTTTCGTACAACCATTGCAGCGGACGGCGACCGCTCCAGTTCAGGCAGTCGTCGACTTCCTTTTGCTGTTCGGCGATGTGAATGTGCACCGGGCATTGCTTGTCGCTGGCGGCCAGCACTTCGCTGATCTGCTGCGGAGTGACCGCGCGCAACGAGTGGAAGCACAAGCCCAGCGACTGCGCCGGTTGTTGCCCAAGAATCGGCTGCAAACGCGATTGAAGCTTGAGGTAGTTCTCGGTGCTGTTGATAAAGCGGCGCTGGCCGTCGTTCGGTGTCTGGCCGCCAAAGCCGGAATGACTGTAGAGCACCGGCAACAGCGTCAGGCCGATACCGGCGGAGCTGGCGGCCTGGCTGATGCGCAGCGCCAGTTCCGCCGGGTCTGCGTACGGTTGGCCGCTGGTGTCATGGTGCACGTAATGAAATTCGGCCACCGAGGTGTAACCGGCCTTGAGCATTTCGATGTACAGCTGACGGGCGATGACGCCAAGTTGGTCCGGGCTGATTTTTCCGACGAGGCGATACATCAAATCGCGCCAGGTCCAAAAACTATCGTTCGGATTGCCGGCCACTTCCGCCAGCCCGGCCATGGCTCGCTGGAAGGCGTGGGAGTGTAGATTCGGCATGCCGGGCAGCAGCGGACCGCTCAGTCGTTCGGCGCCTTCTGCGTGAGAATCGGCCTGGATATGGGTCAAGACGCCGTCGGCGCTGACCTCAAGACGTACATTGTTGGCCCATCCACTAGGCAGCAGCGCGCGTTCGGCAAAGAAGGCGGACATGGTTCAGCACCCCATCGTGTGTTATTTGTATATACATATACAGACGTTTGCCTGCTGGGTAAACTCCGGCAAGCTAGCAACTTCCTACAGATGAACAAGGATTTACCGTGCCGACTCCGCCCCTAGCGTCACCGTTGGCCGCACACATGGGCGACAGTCCGGCGCCCTTGTACGCCCGCGTCAAACAGATGATCACCCAGCAAATCGACAGTGGAAACTGGCCGCCGCACTACCGCGTTCCGTCGGAAAGCGAGCTGGTCAGCCAACTGGGTTTCAGCCGCATGACCATCAACCGTGCTCTGCGCGAGATGACCGCGGACGGTCTGTTGGTGCGTATGCAAGGCGTCGGCACGTTTGTCGCCGAGCCGAAAAGCCAGTCCGCGCTGTTTGAAGTTCACAACATCGCCGACGAAATCGCCTCCCGTGGTCATCGCCACACCTGCAAGGTGATCACCCTGGAAGAAGAGGCGGCCGGTTCCGAGCGCGCCCTGGCCCTGGACATGCGCGAAGGCCAGAGGGTTTTCCACTCGCTGATCGTGCATTTCGAAAACGACATTCCGGTGCAAATCGAGGATCGTTTCGTCAACGCGCTAGTGGCACCGGACTACCTCAAGCAAGACTTTACCCAGCAAACGCCTTACGCCTATCTGAATCAGGTCGCGCCGCTGACCGAAGGCGAGCACGTGGTCGAGGCGATTCTGGCCGAGGCCAGCGAGTGCAAATTGCTGCAGATTGAAAAAGGCGAGCCGTGCCTGCTGATTCGCCGTCGCACTTGGTCTGGCCGTCAGCCGGTGACTGCGGCCCGTTTGATCCACCCTGGTTCACGTCATCGTCTGGAAGGCCGGTTTCATAAGTAGAGAGCCATAAATGAATGAGTTGAAGGTTTTACGCGCAAAAGACTACCCGCGCATGCCGTGGAAAAACGGCGGCGGCAGCACCGAAGAAATCACTCGTGATACAGGCACAGGCCTTGATGGTTTCGGCTGGCGTCTGTCGATTGCCGATATCGGCGAGTCGGGTGGTTTTTCGACTTTCGCCGGTTACGAGCGGGTGATCACCGTGTTGCAAGGCGACGGCATGACCCTGAACGTCGATGGCCAGAACACGCGTCCACTGTTACCGCTGGACCCGTTTGCTTTCAGCGGCGAAAGCCAAGTCTCCTGCACGTTGCTCGGCGGGCCGATTCGCGATTTCAATCTGATTTATGCACCACAGCGTTACCGCGCGCGGTTGCAATGGTTGGATGGCGAGCAGCGATTCTTCAGCGAGGCCGGGACCCTGCTGATTTTCAGCATGGCCGAAGCACTTGAAGTGAAGGTCGGTAACAGCGCCTCGCTACTCGGTCGCCATGATTGCCTGCAACTCGACGGTAACGCGTGTCTGCTGGAAGTCACCAGTAACGGGCCGTGCTGTGTGATCGAGCTGATCGCACGCTGATCCAGAGTCCCTTTCGCGGGCAAGCCTCGCTCCTACAGGTTTATGGTTGTTTACATCATTTGTGGACGCCACCAATTCCGTAGGAGCGAGGCTTGCCCGCGAAGCTTTTAGCTACCCAAACCCGTTCCAAATCGCGCACCACTTTGTTACCGAACGCCCCAGCGTGGCGCAAAACCACGCTCAAGTAACAGCCATCATCCTCGCGCAAAAAATCCCCTCGAAAAATTTCATATCCCGCAAAGCCCTTGATCTACAGGCTTACAGCCCTTCCAAGAACTTTTCTTGAGCCCCCTCCAACAAGTTGGCCGCTTGATTGCATATGCTTGTATGTACAAGTAAAGACGTATGTGTATGAGTCACGAGGACTCGACCATCGTCCACTGATTCGCCGGCGTGCACATTTGCTCGCTGGCTTGCTCGCCCACTGCCTGGGCTGGTTTGGATTGATTGCTGAGGAGTCTTTTTCGTGACTGACATTAAACCTACTAAGTTTCGTGACGTTGAAATCCGCGCTGCCCGCGGTAACAAGCTGACCGCCAAGAGCTGGCTGACCGAAGCGCCGTTGCGCATGTTGATGAACAACCTCGACCCGGAAGTCGCCGAGAACCCTAAAGAATTGGTGGTTTACGGTGGCATCGGTCGTGCGGCGCGTAACTGGGAGTGCTACGACAAGATCGTC
>NZ_CATKPT010000046.1:0-15275 GCF_949768125.1 Pseudomonas sp. IT-P253
TCCGGGTGCTCAAGCAGTCCTTGGCAGAATGAAGTCCGTCAGAAACTTCGTTTGTCGGCGTCGCTGAAGGCTGCGATCTTTTCTCACATCCTTCATGTCACCGCGTCAGGAATTTTTTTCATGAGCCATCCGAATTTCATCAGCCCCGACCTGATCCGCCAACGCTTCTCCAAAGCGATGTCCGAGATGTACCGCGAAGAAGTACCGCTGTATGGCGCGCTGATGGAACTGGTGGAACAGACCAACCACCACGTACTGGAAAACGATCCACAAATCGCCCGGCAGTTGAACAGCACCGGCGAAATCCAGCGCCTGGACCTCGAGCGCCATGGCGCAATCCGCGTCGGCACCGCCGCTGAACTGGCAACCCTGGCCCGGTTATTCGCGGTGATGGGCATGCAACCGGTGGGTTATTACGACCTGACCCCGGCGGGCGTGCCGGTGCATTCCACCGCGTTCCGTGCCGTGCATGAAGCGTCGTTGCAAGTCAGCCCGTTCCGGGTATTCACTTCACTGCTGCGCCTGGAACTGATCGAAGACCTGGAGCTGCGAGCATTCGCCCAGTCGGTTCTGGATAAACGTTCGATCTTCACGCCGTCCGCGTTGACGCTCATTGATCGCGCCGAAACCCAAGGCGGGCTCACCGAACCCGAGGCCCGGGACTTTGTCGAGCAAGCCCTGGAAACCTTCCGCTGGCACCACAGTGCCACCGTCACCGCCGAGCAATACCAGAAACTCAGCGCTCAGCATCGACTGATCGCTGACGTCGTGGCGTTCAAAGGCCCGCACATTAACCACCTGACACCGCGCACCCTGGACATCGACATCGTTCAGGCGCAAATGCCTGCCCACGGCATCACCCCCAAAGCCGTGATCGAAGGCCCACCCCGCCGCCAGTGCCCGATCCTGTTGCGCCAGACCAGTTTCAAGGCCTTGGACGAGCGTGTCGCCTTCACCGACCAAACCGAATCTCACGGTAGCCATAGCGCCCGCTTTGGCGAAATCGAGCAACGTGGCGCCGCACTCACGCCAAAGGGCCGGGCGCTTTACGACCGCTTGCTCAACGCTGCCCGGGACGAGCTCAAGGACTTTCCCAACGAAGCCAACGCCGCCCGCTATAACACGTTGATGACCCGACACTTTGGCGAATTTCCTGACACCTGCGAAGACATGCGCCAACAGGAACTGGCGTACTTTCGCTACTTCGTCACGAAAAAAGGCCTGGCAGCGCAAGCGCTGAAAGCCGCATCGCTGGAAGCGTTGATCAGCGGCGGATATTTGCAGGCTGAACCCCTGGTGTATGAAGATTTCCTGCCGGTCAGCGCGGCGGGTATTTTTCAGTCGAACCTGGGGGATGCGGCGCAAACCCACTATGGGGTGCATTCGAACCAGCAGGCATTCGAGAAGGCGCTGGGTCGGCCGACTATTGATGAGTTGGAGTTGTATGCCGAGACTCAGCGGCGTTCGATCGTAGAATGCTATGCCGCGCTGGGCCTCTCCATCTGAGGCGTGACAAGACCTTGTAGCAACTGGCGCAGGCTGCGTTCGGCTGTGTGTGTGTGTAGGAGCGAGCTTGCTCGCGAAAATGGAACATCCGACACATTTTCTGTGGCTGAACGACCATCGCGAGCAAGCTCGCTCCTACACACAGCCGAACGCAGGCTACGCCAGCTGCTACGGGTCAGGCGTTTAGCGAAGTTTCGCCAACAATGCCTGGGCCGCAGCCTCAGACGAGGCAGGATTCTGCCCGGTCAGCAGCAAGCCATCCGTGACCACATGGCTCGCCCAGTCATCGCCCCTGGAAAAAATCCCGCCCTTCTCCTTAAGCATATCCTCCACTAGAAACGGCACGACATTCGTCAACTGCACGGCGTCTTCTTCGCTATTGGTGAACCCCGTGACGCGCTTGCCTTTGACCAACGGCTGACCGTCCGTGCCTTTGACGTGACGCAATACGCCCGGCGCATGGCAGACCGCCGCGACCGGTTTACCGGCCTTGTAAAACGCCTCGATCAGCGCGATCGAATTTTTGTCTTCGGCCAGATCCCACAGCGGGCCATGGCCACCCGGATAGAAAACCGCGTCGTAGTCTTCCGCTCTCGCGCTGCTCAACAGGGCGGTAGAAGCCAATGCGGATTGAGCCGCGGCGTCTTTGCGAAAGCGGTCAGTGGCCTCGGTTTGCGCGCCCGGTTCGTCACTTTTCGGGTCCAGCGGTGGCTGGCCGCCCTTCGGTGAAACCAGGGTCAGTTGAGCGCCGGCATCTTTGAAGGCGTAATACGGCGTAGCGAATTCTTCCAGCCAGAAACCGGTTTTTTTACCGGTGTTACCCAATTGATCGTGGGACGTTAGAACCATAAGGATTTTCATGTCGTTCTCACTTCAGCTCAGGGTTGTTCGGGGATTTCACAGCGTTTCAGTGTTTTTTATGGACCGCTCGATCAGTCCTTTCGTTGCACCGGATGCCAAGCACCCATGAGCGGTACCGCAAAGTTTTAACACGCAACAAGTTGCGCACCCGTCCGTCAGAAACGTCCTGCCGGGGCGCTAATCGTCTCGCCTGTCAGGCCTTCATGCCGAACGAGCAAGAAGTTGCGCAGCACTGCGCAAGCTCTTGCCCACATGTCGAGGTGATCGTCGCCCAGATTCTCTTCGCCGATCAAAAAAACGTCTCAAGTCACTGATTTATATAGCTCACCATGCTTATGGCACGGACCTTGAAAACAGCCAGGCGCCCACCGGGCGATATCACCTACCGGGCACCCTCACGTATCAAGCAAGGAGAGCATCCATGGCTACACCCGCGTATATGTCCGTCACAGGCGAGAAGCAAGGTTTGATCACTGCCGGCGCGTTCACCGCCGACTCCGTTGGCAACTCCTACCAGGAAGGTCATGAAGACCAGGTCATGGTTCAGGGTTTCAGCCACCAAGTGATCATCCCGCGTGACCCGCAGTCCGGCCAGCCTACGGGTCAGCGCATTCACAAACCTGTCGTGATTACCAAGGTGTTCGACAAGGCTTCCCCACTGCTGCTGGCGGCCCTGACGTCGGGCGAGCGCATGACCGCTATCGAAATCAAGTGGTACCGCACCTCGGCTCAAGGCACCCAGGAACACTACTACACCACCCGGCTTGAAGACGCGATCATCGTCGACATCAAGGACTACATGCATAACTGCCAAGACCCGGCGAACTTGCACTTCACCCATCTGCAAGACGTGCATTTCACCTACCGCAAAATCACCTGGACCCACGAAGCCTGCGGTACGTCGGGTTCCGATGACTGGCGTTCGCCGGTCGCTGGTTAAGTCTGGCCGATCGATTCAAGCTTCGGCCAGTTCTGCTGGTCGATGTTGTTTGTTTACGCCCCTCTAGAACTTTCGTGTCCGAGTCGAAGTGAAACGCATAAGATAAAACTACTGGGCGAGCCGCTTGGCAATATGTTGAATATATTGTTAGACATTCAACTTATGTCCACAGGTATTGCTGCAAGTGCGAATCGCACTTCGGGGAGGTGTTCGCCCAGTGTAATGGCCTGGCAATCCATGCACCGGTAAAGAGCCCTGACACTGGGCGAACGGGGGACACTTTAATAGAAGTTGGCCGATATGTCCGTGGGTACGCACATGAATTTATCGACACAATGTGTAACGAAATATCGATCGAAATATCATTGCTGAAACTTCTAGCCCCAACCCTTTCAACTATTAAAACCGATCATTCTTATACAAAAAAACTGTACAAGAACGATCAGCATGTAGAGTTGTTAGTGCTGACTGGTCACCTTCAGGATGCCGCCGGGGTTGGGGTTGTCTTGGGTGGCGCGGATTTCGCCAGTACGTAGACGCTGATCATGGAATGTTCGAAGTTTCTTGGTGATCGATTGGCCGCAGGGGGACTCAAGCGTCAGGGTCCTCGAGCTCCTGGGCGACGTTCACGGCGGGCGAATCCTTGTGCGATTGCTCGGCCTGAGCCTTTAGGGCCTGCCACTGTTCGAGGTCGATGGCACCCTGCCCCAATAAATCGTCAGCCACTCGCAACAGCTCGGCGTAGTGAGCATCGGGGGATTGCTGCCAATAGGCCTTGTCTTCGAACAGGCGCTGCCAGGACGCAAGGTCGGGTGGTTTGAGGTCATCACTCATGGCGGGCTCCTGCAAGGCGTTCGTACGGTAGAGAGTTGAGCGGCGTTCGGAGTTCCATGCAGGAGCTGGCGAAGCCTGCAATCTGTTGATCTCAATACCCGGTCATTTCCAGATAGCCCTGCCCCGCTTGGTTGCCACTCAAACGCACGGGCCCCTCCCAGTAAGGAATGCGCAAATCCATCCAGGCATTGGGGTTAAGGGCCTCCAGGATGATGTCGAGGTGCTTGTCCGGGATTTTGATCGACCAGCGCACGGGCATCGAACGCCCGGCGATGTTCGCGGTGTCTTGCGGCGTGAGACTGATATCGTTTGCGTGCAACAACTGAGTCTGGCCCTGAGCGCCGATCCAGGTGCCGGTAAGGTAAGGCTCGCCGTTTTTTTGCCGCATGCGATAGAGCATGACTTGCTCGCCGCTATCCAGGTGCAGGGAAAACCAGTCCCAGCCAGTCTGGTTCGCGGTCAGTGGCTGGCTGCTCCACTCGCGGTCGAGCCACGCCGGCCCGCTGACCGAATAAGCCTTGCCATCGATTTCCAATATACCGCTGGCCTGAAAAAACGGCTGGCTATAGTAGTACGACGCCTGCCCCTGTTCGGATTTCTGACTGAAACCCTTGTCGCCCTGCAGCACCAGTGGACGCGTGGAGGTCAGTCGCAGGTGGTAGCTGAACCCTTTGTCGCGGGCACTGAGTTGAAGCTCGGTCAATGGATCGGTCACCTGACTGCTGAACCGCCAATCGTCGATCCATGCATTGAACGGCTGCACGCTCACCCCGGCCTGACCGACGCCACCCCGGGCATAGCGTTCGGCGGCGTGGTGCACCGTCGCTGACGTCACGGCCGCGTGCCCCAGCCAGAGGGTCTGATTAGCCCAGCCACTGACCTCGGGTGCCGCTTTCAATGCGCTGCGAAACAACGTCCATTGCACGCCGAATTCACGGCCCTGATCGTCCTTGAGGTTAGCGGTGACGTACCACCATTCAATGCGAAAACCGTCGTGCGCTCCGTGATCCGCCGGGAAGCTGAACACCCGACCGGGCACCACTTCGGTAAAGGCAGCAGCTTGACTGCCGAGACCGGCGAAGCCGTTATCGACGGGCGCCGAGTTGTCGCACCCGCCCAACAACGCCAAAAGTAAACAGCCGGCCTTAATCCTCATGCGCAAACGTCCTCAACAGATCGGCCGGTTGCGTGCGATACAGCGTGTAGAGCGGCCACGCCGACGCCAGCAATGTCGCGAGCAGCGCCAGCCCCATCAACTGCAACAGCTGCACCGGGAACACCCACAACGGCAGCCTCCAGCCAAACGCCTGAACGTTGATCACCGCGTCCAGGCTCCAGGCCAGTGCGATGCCCAATGGCAACGCAAGCACCAGCGTCAACACGGCCAATAACCAGGTTTGCCCAAGGTTTAGCAGCATCAACTGCCGGCGTGTCACACCCAATGCCCACAGCGGCGCCAACTGCCCGAGGCGACTCTGGCTCTGGGTGAGCAGGCTGATGAACAACGCCACTCCCGCCACGCACAGGGTCAGGCTGTTCAATGCGGCGGTGGCGGCGAAAGTACGCTCGAACACTTGGGTGGACCAGGCTTTGAGCCGGGCTTGGTCGACAATGCGGCTGTCGTCCAGCGCAAAGCGTGCTTGCAGCGCGGTGAGAAACGCCGGGATGGATGCCGGGTCGATGCGCAGATTGAAACGGTTCGGTGTCAGCTGCGGCCAACCGCGCAGCAGGTGATCGATGTTGACCAGAATGTGGCCTTTGGGATTGCCGTAATCGGCGTAGATTCCGACAATCCGCGGCGACCACGGGCCGTTCGGCGTAGGAATTGTCAGATGGTCGCCGAGGCGCACCTTCAGCCGTCGGGCCAGTTGTTCGCTGAGCATCAGCGCATCATCCTTGGCCAGTCGGTCCCACGGGTTATTGCCCAAGGCCTCCAGCAGCGGCCAATGCTGGCGATAGGTCGGGTGATCGATCACACCGAAAACCTCCGCTGGCCAGCCTTGCAGCTGGATCGACACTTGCCAGTTGGGCAGTACGGCGGTGAGCTGCGGCTGTTGTGTGAGCCAGGTGTACAGCTCTGTGGCCTGGGCCGGATTTTGTGGGTTGAGGTAGAGCTCGGCGGTCAGGCGTTGCTCCAGCCAGTCACTGAAGGTCTGGCGAAAACCGGCGGTCATGCTGCCGGCGCCGATGTTTGCCGCCAGCGCCAGCAACAGTGCCATCAGCGCCAGGCTCAAGGCCGGCAGTTGTTGACGGCAATCGGCAAGAAACCATTGACCGAGTACCGAACGACTGCGGCTCAGCATCAGGTTCAGCACCGAACTCAGCACCACCGGTAACGCCAATGCAGCACCGAGCAACAGCGCGGCCATCAGCACAAAGCCGCTGGCCAGACTGTCGCCCCAGATCAACGCCATCAGCGCGATCACCGCGGCAATCGCGGCGAACCAACCCTGGCGCTGCAACCAGCGCGCGTGGGCCTGATGCCAGGCTTGCGGATCAGCCAGGGCCAGCAACGGCAGACGTGCCGCCCGTAGAAGACTGCTGGCACCGGCCAACAAGGCACCGAGCAAACTCAGGCCGACACCGCTGAGCCACCACAGTGGGCTGAGGCCCAATTGCCCCGGCACTTCGGCGCCGTACAGGCCGCGTAAACTGGCGGCGACGTCCGGCAACAGCGCGCTGGCCAGCAGGTAGCCACTGGCAACGCCGGCGAGCCCACCGATCAATGCCAGCCCACCCAGCTCGACGGCGAGGCAGGCAATCAGCATCCGCACACTGACCCCACAGGCGCGCAAGGTTCTGAGCACGCCACGGCGTTGTTCCAGTGCCAGGCCAATCGCCGCATGAACGATAAACAGGCCGACCACGAAGGAGAGAACCCCCAAGGCATCGAGGTTCAGGTGAAAGCTCTCGGTCAGGCGCGCGAGATTGTTCTCTTCGCCGCTGGTTTTGAGCTGAAGCTGGCCCTTGAATTGATCAGGCAAGGTCGCGGTGAAATCCTTGGGCAACAGCAGCCGGGACAGTTGATCGGGCAACCGCAAAATCTGCTGGGCAAAACCGATGTCCACCAGCAACACACCGGGGGCCATGTCGGTTTGAACCTGCAGCGGTGGCAATGCCTCACCGTTCACACTCGAAGGCTGCGCCCCTTCGCGCAGGCCCAACGCTTGCAACGTCTGTGGCGAAATCCAGGTGCTGCCCGGCGGACTGAAAAACCTGACGATCTGTTCGATCGCCAACGCCCGACCGGCCACCGCGGAACCCGCCGGCAACGACACTGGCTCGATGCCCATCAGTTGCAAGCGCTGGTCTTCGTGCCCCTTGAGCACCACCCGACCTTGCAGCACCGGCGATACCGGCCAGCCCGCGCGGCGCAGCTCGACAAAGACTTGCTGAGAAAAGGTGCTGCCATTAGCCGCAATGAGGCTGGCCTGGGGTTCGCCGCCGATCAACTGACTGGCGCGTGCATAGCTTTCCCGCGCATGGCTGTTCAACGCCTGCACCCCGGTTAGCAGGCCGGTGGCGAGCCACAGTCCGGTCAGCACGCTGAAAAACTGCACAGGATGCCGCCGCCAATGGCTGATCAGCGCCCGCAACGTTTCGCCAAAGACCCGCACGTCAGCGCTCGTCCGTGCCAGCCAGCCGGCCACCCTGGAGCAGCACTTTTTCGGCCAGTCGCGCGGCCACCTTCGGGCTGTGGGTGACCATCAACAACGTCGTCGAGCTGTCGTCGAGCAGCTCCAGCAACAATTTCAACACCTCATCGCTGGTGGCCTCATCGAGACTGCCGGTGGGTTCGTCAGCCAACAATAGTGTCGGTTTCGAGGCCAGGGCACGGCCCAACGCCACCCGCTGCTGTTGGCCGCCGGACAGCTGCTCCGGATAACGCCGCAGTAAATCTCCCAACCCCAAACGCTGCACCAGATGCGCCTGCCAGCGTGGATCATGGCGCCCGGCGAGCCGCGCCTGAAACGCCAGATTATCCTCGACCCGCAGACTGCCGATCAGGTTGAACTGCTGGAACACCAGACCGATTTCAGTGCGCCGCCAGTTCGCCAATTGCCCTTCGCTCATAGCCTCCAGCCGATGCTCACCACTGCGAATGCTGCCGCGATCGACCTTGTCCAACCCGGCGATCAGGTGCAACAAGGTGCTTTTGCCACTGCCCGACTCACCCATCAGCGCCAGGCTGCTTCCGGGTTTCAACGTGAGGTCGACACCTTGCAACACCGGCAGCGGACCTTGCGGCGTGGCATAGCTTTTGAAGACGCCGCGAACCTGAAGCATGGGCAAACCCGCTTGATGGACATGGCGCAAGGATAGCGGCCCTGCATGGTTTTTGTCCGTTGGCGATTACGGCCCTGCGCGCCGGGGGTGTGTATCGGTCGCGGTGGGAGCCGCCAATAGCTTAGGGTTGAATGGGCCGACGCCTTCGCGAGCAGGCTCGCTCCACAGTGGATTTGCGCTGGACACAAAACCCTGTGGGAGCGCGCCTGCTCGCGATGGGGTCAGCAGGAGCAACGCATTTTTCAGCGCTTCACCCCCACCATCGTAAAACACAATGGCAACTGCGCCTTCTTCTGCTCATACAGATCATAAAGCTCCTCGCGGTTGGAATGCGGGTACTCCTTGAAGTGGCTGATCTGCAGTCCGGCGTCGATGGCGCCGGTGAATATGGCCCCCAGGGTGTGGACGAACCAGTACGATGCCGCCGACTTTTGTTCGACTTTGCCTTCGTAGACGATTGGCTGGTCCTGCACGAAGGGCTCGCTGCAAAAGTACGAACTGGCCAGACGGTAAGGATCGATTGACTCGGGGTCGAACATTTCCAGGAAGGGATGGGTTTCGTACACCACCAGCGTACCGCCAGGCTTGAGCGTTTGTGCGACATGGTGGAAAAACGCGCCGATGTCCGGCATCCAGTTCAACACGCCGATGGTGATCAGGGCCATGTCGAAGCGACCATGAAGCTCACCCGGCAAGCAATGGACGTCAGCCTCGATGAACTCAGGCGCATGAGGTGAGCGGGATGCCAGCTCCTGCGCCTGATCGAGAAAGGCCTCGGACTGATCGACCCCCACGACGCTGCGGGCGCCCAGTGCAAACAGAGAAAGGCTTTCGCGCCCATTGTTGCAGCCCAGTTGCACCACGTCTTTGCCATCGACACCCACCTGAAGAAGCAACCCGGTCAAGGTGTCATCCAGGCAGGTAAAATTGTCCTGACTGACCGCCGCCAAGAGGGCCCGCCATTGGGGGGTGTCTTTATGGTGTCGGGCGGAGTCATTCCAAGCGTCGCGATTGCCGGCGATGGCAGATTCTTTTGTCGGCATTTCCATTGCACGCTCCAGAGCTCAGGCCTTTGATTGACCGGCACGAGTCTAGATCACGCCTTGAAAAAGCCACAGCCGGGATGTGTTGCGATCTTGTAATCCGGACGTGACCAACCGGAAGGGTAGCGGGAGCTGCCAACGTGCAGCACGTTTGAACGGCCAACAGGCAACGGTGTCGCAGCAATAATCGCGCGGCATGAAAAAAACCGCGATCCTTGGCGAGAGTCGCGGTTTTTTTTTGCCTGACACATAACCTCTGTAGGAGCAGCCTGCGGCAGCTCCTACAGAGGCGGTGTTCAGTCTTGCGGATCGAGGTTATCCAGTGCCCGGTTTACCGCCAGGTCGGCCAGCATGATGACCTGCTGGATGCCCAACAATGTGCTGCGCTGCGGCCCCTCCAGATACGTCGCGAAATCACTGGCCATGACACTTGCGGAAGCCAATGACTCGCAGGCGTGGGCCAGCAGGGTTTCGGTGCCGATGTCCGGGGCGATGAAGAACATGGTGCTGGGTTTGTGGGGGGCGAAGGATTTGAGGATGGCGGGTTTTAGGTGGAGGTTGGAAGCGCGCTTGGCGGCGTTGCTTTCGGTTGCTGATTCGGGAGGATTGGGCGTTGGTTTGGGCATGGAAAGTCTCCTATGAAAACTTGAACCACCATGACCTATCGCTAAACAAGTAAGGGTGGCAGCTGTACGCAGGTTAGCGATCCGGGACATAGGAAGCCCGGGTAGACCCGAAGGTCTCCCACGCACAGCCGCCATGACACAAAATTGCAGACACAAAAGGCTGCATTTGAGGCTGGGGCGTTGTGGCGCCTATGTATGGTTCGGATCGCTAAACCCGACCGCTGAATTGGCAGCGATGCACAGACGATAGAGACCAGGGACAAGACGCACAAGCCGGCGGATTCTGGCGTAGTTGTAGGCAACGGCGCAAGGTTCTGTAGCTTTCATCAAGTAACGCCAGACACGCTTAAACACGTCCGTGGATAAGCACACAATCCCTGTGGGAGCGAGCTTGCTCGCGAATGCGGTGTGCCATTCAGCATGGCTGTTGGCTGACACTCCGCCATCGCGAGCAAGCTCGCTCCCACAGGAGATCGAGTACATCTGAAGGAGACCGGTCGGCTGTCAGGCTGCCATCGCGGGTAAGCCTCGGCTGGTCGGGGTCATCGTGGTCCTGATGTACATCCCGACTTTCAAGCTGGATTACCCACCTGAGCCAATGCCACTCTTAACCTGGCCGCGCTCGCCCGCTGACAATTCAACTGCACCTGTTCAAGCCCCAGCCAATCGCCCATCTGCCGCAGACTGACCGCCAGCGCCATCATCCCCTCGTCATCCAGCCCCGGCTCTTCTTCATGGACCGCGTGCACCGCCAAACGGCCCAACGCCCGCTCGGCGCGCAGGTCCACCCGCGCAGCGATCCGTTCATTGTGCAAAAACGGCAACACGTAATAGCCGTAGACCCGTTTGGCCTGCGGCGTATAAATCTCCAGCCGATAGCGGAAGTCGAACAGCCTTTCGGTGCGGCTGCGCTCCCAGATCAGCGAATCGAAGGGTGACAGCAGCGCACTGGACTCGACCTTGCGCGGCACTGTCGGCTCAGGCAGGCAATACGCCGGCTGCCGCCAGTCCTGGACCTCACACACCAGCAACTCACCCGCCTCCACCAGCTCCGCCAGACGTGGACGACTGTCTGTCGGGCTCAAGCGGAAATAATCCCGCAGGTCCTTTTCGGTGCCAACGCCCAAGGCTGTCGCGGCATGCAGCAACAGCCCGCGCTGGGCCTCGGCCTCATTAGGCTGCGGCCGCTGCAGAATTGCCGAGGGAATGACCCGCTCCGGCAAGTCATAGAGCCGCTCAAATCCGCGTCGGCCGGCGACGGTCACTTCACCGGCGGCAAACAACCATTCCAACGCATGCTTTTCCGCACTCCAGTCCCACCACGGCCCTGCCCGTTCCTGACGGGTCGAGAGACTTCCGGCCGCCAATGCACCCAATTCCTGAACCGACGCCAGCACCCGGCGAATGGTGCCCTGTTGCTCACGACCGAATGTTGCCAGTTGCTGATAGATATCTTCACCACGGGTCGCCCGCGACATGCGCCAGCGCATCAGCGGGTACATCGATAAGGGCAGCAACGACGCTTCATGGCCCCAATACTCGAACAGCGTACGTCGACGGCCCTGGCTCCAGGCAGCCTGGTCGAGCAAGTCGGATGAGTAATTGCCGAGGCGGGAAAACAAGGGAAGGTAGTGCGAACGCACCAATGCATTGACCGAATCGATCTGCAGAATGCCCAGCCGCTCGATCAGACGATTAAGCTGAACCGGTTTGATCGTCGCTGGCGGCTGGCGCCCGTTGAACCCTTGGGCAGCCAGCGCCAGACGCCGAGCCTGGTTGAGGGAAAAGGACAGCGTCGCGGGCATGAGCATCTCCTTGTCTGCTCGCAACCTACCTCATCGCAAGAGGGATTGTGTAGTTGAGCCTTACTCATTTTTGCATCGGATCATTCCAGAACGGTTTTACCGACTCGAACTCTACATCCGCACGGCTCATGCCGATGTCCTTCAGTGCTTCGTCGCTCAAACTTGCCAGCAGTTCGCGCTCCCGGTGAAGTTCGTACCAGCGACTGACCTTATGCAGCAGATCGGACACCAGGTGGATCGAATGTTTTTCTACCGCTGGATATTCATGTTGACCTTTCATCTTGTTGCCCTCCGTTTTGGATGGATACAGTGTCGCGCCAGGTCTAAGATCAATCCAACGAATGTTTCTGATGTCACACATCTCGGAGATTGATGGATGTCCGCCTTCCCAAGTATTGACACAGACGTGCTGCGCACCTTCGTCGCCATCGCCGATCAAGGTGGGTTTACCCGCGCCGGTGAATTGGTCAACCGTACCCAGTCCGCTGTGAGCATGCAGATGAAGCGACTGGAAGAGGATGTGTTGCAGCGCCAATTGTTCGAGCGCGACGGCCGGCAAGTGCGGCTGACCGCAGAAGGCCAGGTGCTGCTGGGTTACGCCCGGCGCATCCTCAAACTGCACAGCGAGGTGTTCAACACCCTGCGCGAGCCACACATGGTCGGCATGGTGCGCATCGGCACGCCGGACGATTATGTGATGCGTTTTCTGCCAGGGATTTTGCGGCGTTTCGCCCAGTCCTATCCGCTGATCCAGATCGAGGTGCACTGCGAATCATCAAAACAATTGTTGCTGCGCCAGGATCTGGACTTGTCCATCGTCACCTGCAAACCGGGCAACGAGATCGGTGAGTTGCTGCGCAAGGAGCGTTTTGTCTGGGCCGAGGCGCAATGCTTCAGTGTCCACGAACAGACGCCGTTACCGCTGGCGATGTTCAACAGTGATTGTTTCTGCAGGCTGTGGGCCTGCAATGCGCTGGACGCCATGGGCCGCGATTACCGCGTTGCCTATAACAGCTCGAGCCTGTCGGCGCTCATGGCGGTGGTCAGTGCCGGTCTGGCCGTCACCGCGCAACTTGAAAGCCTGATCACCCCGGACATGCGTATCCTCGGTGAAGCCGAAGACCTGCCACTGCTGCCCGAGGCGAGCATCATGCTGGTGCGTAACCTGCACAACCCTTCTCCGATCACCGAGTGCCTGGCCGAACACATCGTCGAAGGCTTCAAACTTTAAAGGCGAGCATCACCGCGCAGAACACCAGGAAGCCACAAAACAGCCCGCGCAGCAGCCGTTCCGGCAGCGCGTGGGCGATCTTCACGCCCCAACTGATGCTCATCAGACCGCCGACCGCCAAGGGCACACCGATCATCCAGTCGACTTGATGGTGTACGGCGTAAGTCACCAGGGTGACGCTCGTACTTGGCAACGCCAGCGCCAGCGACAACCCCTGCGCAACCACCTGGCTGGTGCCGAACAGGCTGGTCAGCACCGGCGTCGCCACCACCGCCCCGCCGACGCCAAATAACCCGCCCATGGTCCCGGACGCCGCACCGAGTACGCCCAGCCATGGCCATGAGTAATTCATCTGCGAAGAGGCCGACACCTTGGCGCTGAACATTCGCACCAGGTTGTAGGCAGACAGCGCGACGAGGAACGCAACAAAGCCCAGGCGCATGGTTTGCGCGTCAATGCCCACCGCCCAGATCGAACCGATCCAGGCAAAGCAGAAACCCATCGAGGCCAGCGGCAGCGCATGACGCCATTCGATCCGGTTGCGCTGGTGATAGCGCCATAGCGCCAGCATCACATTCGGTACCACCATCACCAGCGCCGTACCTTGCGCAATTTGCTGATCGAGGCCGAACAGCACGCCCAGCAGCGGGATCGCGATCAACCCACCGCCAATGCCGAATAAACCACCCAGGGTGCCCAAGGCCGCGCCAAACACCAGGTACATCAAGAACTCAATCACTGGCGATTTCCCTTCCTATCAGGCCGTTCATCCTACGCAGTCAGCGCTGGCAGCGAAACGCCCAGTGAGCATTGGCGTTGTCCAGCGAATAGTTGAATTATCTGGTGCATTAAAGATTCGTCCGCTAGATTCATGAGGATCACTGAACAAGGCTTCGAAATGACCACCGAGCGCAACACCCCGGATAACTACGACGAGCTGCTGCTGGACAACCAGATCTGCTTCGCCCTGCATTCCACGTCGCTGCTAATGACCAAAGTCTATAAACCGCTGCTGCAAGCGCTGGGCCTGACCTATCCGCAATACCTGGCGATGATGGTGTTGTGGCAAAAAGATGGTTTGACCGTAGGTGAAATCAGCACGCAATTGCTGACGGATCCCGGCTCACTGACACCGCTGCTCAAACGCCTGGAAGTCGAAGGCCTGCTCAGTCGCACCCGCAGTCGTGTGGATGAACGGGTGGTGATTGTTGAGCTGACCGAACAAGGTCGTGCACTGCGCGACAAGGCGCGCAGCATTCCACAGTGCATCCTCGCCGCCAGCGGGCAGACGCTGGAGCATCTGCGGAAGCTGCAAGCGCAATTGCAGGATTTGCGTAGCCATTTGCAAGAGAGCCTCTGATCTTCAAGCCACCACAATCCCCTGTGGGAGCGAGCTTGCTCGCGATGACGGTGTGATTGACACACCGCCATCGCGAGCAAGCTCGCTCCCACAGTTGTTTTGTGTGTTCTTACAAATTCGGTTTCCTTCGCAAAAAAAAATCGCGGTCGACGAATCCCTTCTCGACGGCTCTATTTCAGCACTATTCCCACACTTGACCTCGCACCTGATAGGTCTTGCCCAGTTTTTTTCCAAAATTTATCTTGCGCGCTAATTAATCGCGCGATACATTCATCTCGCACTTACTTAGCGCGCAATCATTTAGCGCGAACACCCCATGCCAAAACGAGACTCACACCATGCAAACTCTCTATACCGCAATTGCAACTGCCACCGGCGGCCGTGATGGTCGTGCGGTTTCCAGCGACAACGTCCTCGACGTCAAACTCGCTACCCCGAAAGAACTCGGCGGTGCTGGCGGCGCAGCGACCAACCCTGAGCAACTGTTCGCCGCCGGCTACTCCGCCTGCTTTATCGGTGCGCTGAAGTTCGTTGCCAGCCAGACCAAACGCGCCCTCCCGAACGACACCTCGATCACTGCCCATGTCGGCATCGGCCAAATCCCAGGCGGCTTCGGTCTGGACATCGACCTGCATGTCAGCCTGCCGGGCCTGGAACAAGCCGATGCGCAAACCCTGGTCGACGCTGCCCACCTGGTCTGCCCGTACTCCAACGCCACCCGTGGCAACGTCGATGTGCGTCTGCACGTGACGGTTTAAGCGCCATAAAGAAAATCTTTCAGG
>NZ_CATKPT010000047.1:0-12831 GCF_949768125.1 Pseudomonas sp. IT-P253
GCTGTCGGAGCCCGGCTGGCCGGCGATGGCGTATTTGAAATCGCCTTCGCCGGCAAGCCTGGCTCCTACACAGATTGAGCAGCCTCGGCTGCTCTTTTGCTTTATGAGAGAACACCCATGACCGCCGCCAAAAACCGCATTCTAGAGCTGCGCGCTGAGCTGGATCAGCACAACTATCGTTATCACGTATTGGACGAGCCGAGCATTCCGGACGCCGAGTACGACCGGTTGTTCCACGAGCTCAAGGCCCTTGAAGCGGCCCATCCCGACTTGATCACCAGCGACTCGCCGACCCAGCGAGTCGGCAGCGCGGCACTGTCGGCGTTCACGCAGGTGCGTCATGAAGTGCCGATGCTCAGCCTCGGCAACGCCTTCGAAGAAACCGACATGCGCGAGTTTGATCGTCGGGTGACCGAAGGTCTCGACTTACCGGCCGGCGACTTGTTCGGTGGCGGCGCGGCGGTGGAATACAGTTGCGAACCGAAGCTCGATGGCCTGGCGGTCAGCCTGCTTTATCAAGACGGTGTGTTGGTGCGTGGCGCGACACGCGGCGACGGCACCACTGGCGAAGACATCAGCGTCAACGTGCGCACCGTGCGCAACATTCCGCTCAAACTGCAAGGCAGCGGCTGGCCGGCGATCCTGGAAGTACGCGGTGAAGTGTTCATGTCCAAGGCCGGTTTCGAACGGCTCAATGCCACGCAACTGGAAGTCGGCGGCAAGACCTTTGCCAACCCGCGCAACGCGGCGGCAGGTAGCTTGCGGCAGTTGGACTCGAAGATTACCGCCAACCGTCCGCTGGAATTCTGCTGCTACGGTATCGGCCAGATTTCGGCGGATATCGCTGACACGCACATTGGCAACTTGCAGCAACTCAAAACCTGGGGCCTGCCCATCAGCCATGAGCTGAAGCGGGCGCAGGGCATCGATGAATGCCTGGATTACTACCGCGACATCGGTGAGCGCCGTAATGCGCTGCCGTATGAAATCGATGGCGTGGTGTTCAAGGTCAACAGCATCGCCTCGCAGCGTGAGCTGGGTTTCCGCGCTCGCGAACCGCGTTGGGCGATCGCCCACAAATTCCCGGCCATGGAAGAACTCACCGAATTGCTCGACGTGGAATTCCAGGTCGGTCGCACCGGTGCCGTCACCCCCGTGGCGCGCTTGAAACCGGTCAAGGTCGCTGGTGTCACCGTGGCCAACGCGACGTTACACAACATGGATGAAGTGGCGCGCCTGGGCCTGATGATCGGCGACACGGTGATCATCCGTCGTGCTGGCGACGTGATTCCGCAAGTGGTGCAAGTGGTCCTCGAGCGCCGTCCGGATAACGCACGGCCGGTGCAGATCCCCGAGCAATGCCCGGTGTGCGGCTCTCATGTCGAGCGCACGCAACTGGTCAAGCGCAGCAAAGGGCGCGAGACCGTCAGTGAAGGCGCGGTGTACCGCTGCGTCGGTCGGCTGGCCTGCGGTGCGCAACTCAAGCAGGCGATCATTCACTTTGTCTCCCGTCGCGCCATGGACATCGAAGGCCTGGGCGAGAAGAGCGTCGAGCAATTGGTGGACGAAGGTCTGGTCAATTCGCCGGCCGATCTGTACGCCCTGACGTTCGAGCAAATCGTCGATCTCGAAGGCTTTGCCGAGCTGTCGAGCAAGAACCTGCTGGGCGCTATCGAAGACAGCAAAAAACCGAGCCTGGCACGCTTCATCTACGCCCTCGGGATTCCCGATGTCGGCGAAGAGACGGCCAAGGTGCTGGCGCGTTCTCTCGGCTCGCTGGAGCGGGTTCAGCAGGCGTTGCCGCAAGTCCTCACGTACTTGCCGGATGTCGGCCTGGAAGTGGCTCACGAGATTCACAGCTTCTTTGAAGATGCGCATAACCGGCAGGTGATTGCCGATCTGCTCAAGCACGGCCTGCAGATTCAGGATCAGGGCGAGTTGGGTGCCGAGTTTGCGGCGAGCACCACGTTGGGCGGTTTCCTCGACAAGTTGCACATTCCTTCGGTTGGACCGGGCGGGGCGCAGAAACTGGCGGACAGGTTTGGATCGCTCGAAGGCGTGTTTGGCGCTGACTGGCTGGACATGCGTCAGGCGCTGCCGGAGAAACAGGCAAATTCGGTTCGCGAGTTTTTCGCAGTGGCTGAAAATCGCCAGATTGCCGAAGCCGCCGAGAAGCAGTTGCGTGATTTCGGCATGCATTGGCAGAGCGAGAAAAAAGTCGTCGAAGGCTTGCCATTGGCGGGTCAGACTTGGGTGTTGACCGGCTCGCTGGAGTTGATGAGTCGAGACGTCGCCAAGGACAAGCTCGAGAGCCTGGGCGCCAAGGTGGCGGGTTCGGTATCGGCCAAGACTCATTACGTGGTGGCGGGGCCGGGTGCTGGCTCCAAGTTGGCCAAGGCCAATGAGCTGGGGTTGAAGGTGTTGGATGAAGAGGCGTTTGTCGGGTTTTTGAGTCAGCACGGTATTTCGGTGTGATGCCATTCGCGAGCAGGCTCACTCACACATTTAACCGAGTTCTTCCTGTAAGAATGCGATCAAATGTGGGAGTGAGCCTGCTCGCGAAAGCGCCATTAGCCGTTGCGCAAAAAAGCGCGAACGATCGATACCGATTGATGATCTAGTCTTGGCAAGCCTCAGGGAGAGATCGCCATGCACCGCTTCTTCGAACAGCTCAGCTCCCGCATCGCCGCGCCTTTCATCGGCGAAAGCTCGCGCAACAGCAAGGTCTGGCAGTGCCGCTGCGGGCAGTCGCTGTTTTTTCGCAACAGCCAGTGCCTGGCCTGTTCGGCGGCGCTGGGTTATCAGCCGGAGCAGAGTCGCCTGTCCTCACTGCAGCCTGGCCCTCAAGCCAATACCTGGTTGCTCGATGCCGATCCCGAGGCGGGCGTGTTCCGCCGCTGTGCCAACCTCGATACCCCCGCCGCGTGCAATTGGTTACTGCCTGCCAACGGCTGCGATGCGTTATGCATCGCGTGCAGCCTGAACCACACCATTCCTGATCTATCCATTCCCGAAAACCATGAACGCTGGCGCCAGGTCGAAATTGCCAAGCGGCGCCTGGTCGCGCAGCTAGTCAGCCTCGGCTTGCAGGTGATCCCGAAAACCGTGGATGAAGAGAGCGGCCTGGCCTTCGATTTCATCGGCGTCGACCTCGAAGGCAATCTGCCGACTACCGGGCACGCCAACGGCCTGATCACCCTCGACATCAAGGAAGCCGACGATGCCCACCGAGAGCAGGTCCGGGTGCAGATGCACGAACCGTATCGCACGTTGCTTGGGCACTTTCGACATGAAGTCGGGCATTACTACTGGGACCGATTGATCGCCAACAGCCAGTGGCTGGAGCACTTTCGCGGCGTGTTCGGTGACGAGCGCGCCAGTTATGCCGACGCTCTGGAACGACATTATCAGCAAGGCACGCCCCTCGACTGGCAACCGCATTACGTCAGCGCCTACGCCACCATGCATCCCTGGGAGGACTGGGCCGAAACGTGGGCTCACTACCTGCACATGATGGACGCGGTGGACACCGCGCTGGGTTTTGGCATGAGCGCCCGGGAAATGGATTTTGACTATCAGCCATTCCCGCCCAGCACCCTCTACGATCCACACCATCCCGGTGGCACGGCGTTCCTGTCGTTCGTCAATGCGTGGATCGAACTGGCCGGCATGCTCAATGAGCTGTCGCGCAGCATGGGGCAGCCGGACTTCTATCCGTTTGTCCTGTCACCTGCGGTGATCGCCAAATTGCACTTCATTCACTTGGTGATACAGCAGGAAGGCGGCCGGGCAGACGAGGTGCTGGCGCCATAAAAAATCAGCCCGTGATCGCACACTGCGTTGCTCCATGATGGCAATTCAGTTTCAGTTAAGTTCCTACCGCTATGGTGCCCCGTAGGCAACACATGCTCGCTGTCTGCGGGCAGGTTCAAAAGGACCATCAGGATACGTAATGAAGGTGTTTTCTTATTCTTGCCTGACCCTGGCGCTGCTGGCTTTATGCTCGGCGGTCATGGCTCGCGAGCTGAATCAGGACGAAGCCCTGCTCCTGCGTCAGCAGGGCGTGATCCTGCCGCTGGAGCAGCTGTTGCAACAGGCGCTGGGCCGCTACCCCGGTTCCAAACTGCTGGAAGCCGATCTCGAAGAAATACACGACGTCTACTTGTATGAAGTCGAGCTGTTGACCGCCGGAGGCGTGGTCCGCGAACTGCACATCGAAGCCGCCACTGGCCGATTATTGAAAGACAAGGAAGATTGATCGATGCGATTGCTGCTGGTGGAAGACCACGTACCCCTGGCCGACGAATTGATGGCCGGGCTCAACCGTCAGGGTTATGCCGTGGACTGGCTGGCCGACGGTCGCGACGCGGTGTATCAGGGCTGCAGCGAACCCTATGACCTGATCATCCTCGACCTCGGCCTGCCGGGTTTGCCGGGGCTTGAGGTGTTGACCCAATGGCGCGCGGGCGGGTTGTCGACGCCGGTGCTGATCCTCACCGCGCGCGGTTCCTGGGCCGAACGGATCGAAGGCCTCAAGGCTGGCGCGGACGATTACCTGACCAAACCGTTCCACCCCGAAGAGTTGCATTTGCGGGTTCAGGCATTGTTGCGCCGGTCCCACGGCCAGGCCAATCAGCCGACCCTCAAGGCGGCCGGGTTGCACCTGGATGAGGGCCGTCAATGCGTGACTCGTGACGGCGCCGATATCCAGCTCACCGCCGCTGAATTCCGTCTGTTGCGTTACTTCATGCTGCACCCCGAACAGATCCTCTCCAAAACGCATCTCGCCGAACACCTCTACGACGGTGAAACCGAACGCGATTCCAATGTGCTGGAAGTGCACGTCAATCACCTGCGACGCAAACTCGGTCGGAGCGTGATCGAAACCCGTCGCGGTCAGGGTTACCTGTTCGGCGGGCAAGCCCAGTGAGGTCGATCCAGCGCCGCTTGAGCCTGGGGCTGATCAGCGTGATGGTGATTGTCGGCCTGGTGCTGGCGCAAACCAGTCTGTGGCTGTTCGAAATGGGCTTGCAGCGTTACCTCGAAGCCGGGCTGCGCGACGACAGCGAAAACCTGCTGGTGGCACTGGTGCGTGGCCCGCAAGGCGTGCAACTGGATGAGCGGCACCTGTCGCCGGCCTATCAGCGACCGTTTTCCGGGCATTACTTTCGTATCGACTTTGCCGACAGCCAGTGGCGTTCCCGTTCGCTGTGGGATCGGGAACTGCCGCTGATGGACCATCCCGGTCTGCACAGCAACCTGCAACTGGGACCGGAAGGGCAGCAGTTGCTGGTGTTGCGTTCGGACTATCGCCGCTTGGGCCAGTCGATTTCCATCAGCGTGGCCCAGGATTACACCCCGGTGCGCGAGAGCTTCCGGCGCATGCAACAGATCGGTCTTGGCCTGGGCCTGGCGGGGCTGCTGCTGATTCTGCTGTTGCAGCGGATTACCGTTCGCCGTGCATTGCGTCCGCTGGAAAAGGCCCGCGAGCAGATCGCCCAATTACAGCAGGGCCAGCGCTCGCAACTTGATGAGGAGGTGCCCGTGGAGCTGGAACCGCTGGTGGCGCAGATCAATCATTTGCTGGCCCACACCGAAGACAGCCTCAAGCGTTCACGCAATGCCTTGGGCAACCTCGGCCATGCCTTGAAAACCCCGTTGGCGGTGTTGTTGAGCCTGGCGTCAAGCGAGCAGCTCGATGCGCATCCGCACCTGCGCCAAACCCTCAAGGAACAACTGGAACAGGTCCAGCATCGACTCAATCGCGAGCTCAATCGCGCCCGGTTATCCGGCGATGCGCTGCCGGGCGCGTTGTTTGATTGCGACGCTGAATTGCCCGGGTTGCTGGCCACGTTGAACATGATTCATGGCGAGCATCTGCACCTCAGTTACCTCGCACCCGCCGGACTGCAACTGCCGTGGGATCGCGAGGACTTACTGGAGCTGCTCGGCAACCTGTTGGACAACGCCTGCAAATGGGCGGACGCCGAGGTTCGATTGAACGTGACCGAAACCGCGGAAGGCTTTGAGTTAAGCGTGGCAGACGACGGGCCGGGGATACCCGAAGACCAACGCGATAAGGTGTTCAGCCGCGGAACACGGCTGGATGAACAGACTGAAGGGCATGGTTTGGGCCTCGCGATCGTGCGCGACATCGTCGACACGTGGAGCGGGGCATTGCTGTTGCAGGAGAGCGAGTGGGGCGGGTTGAACGTGACGATCAAGTTGCCGAAACGCTGATACAACAGCGGGGGCGCTTAACGCCCCTCAAGCAACTCGGCGGCCTGATCCAGCAACGCCAAAGGCTCTTTGGCCTTGTGAATATCCACCGACAACAACTGCCGAAACTTGCGCGCCCCCGGAAAACCGGTGCCCAGCCCCAGCACATGGCGGGTGATATGGTGCATCGAACCGCCCGTCTCAAGGTGCGCAGCAATATAGGGCCGCAACTGCGCCAGCGCTTCGGCCCGGCTGATCACCGGCGCTGTGCTGCCGAACAGCTGCTGATCCACCTCAGCCATCACATAAGGATTGTGATACGCCTCACGGCCCAACATCACACCGTCAAACGTCTGCAAATGCTCGTGGCAGGTTTCCAGCGTCTTGATCCCGCCGTTGAGAATAATCTCCAGCTCCGGAAAATCCGTCTTCAACCGCGCCGCCACGTCATAGCGCAATGGCGGAATGTCCCGATTCTCCTTCGGCGACAACCCCTCCAGAATCGCAATCCGCGCATGCACCGTAAAACTCGTGCACCCGGCATCCTGAACCGTGCCGACGAAATCACACAACTGCTCGTAACTGTCCCGCCCATTGATCCCGATCCGGTGTTTCACCGTCACCGGAATCGACACCGCATCACGCATCGCCTTCACACAATCGGCCACCAACTGCGGATGCCCCATCAGGCACGCGCCGATCATATTGTTCTGCACCCGATCACTCGGGCAGCCGACATTCAGATTCACCTCATCGTAACCGTGGTCCTGGGCCATGCGCGCGCAGGCGGCCAAGTCCAACGGCACACTGCCGCCCAGCTGCAACGCGAGCGGGTGCTCGGCTTCGTTGTGCCGCAGGAAACGCTCGTGATCGCCGTTGAGCAGCGCGCCAGTGGTGACCATTTCGGTGTAGAGGAGCGCGTGCTTGGAGAGCAGGCGCAGGAAGAAACGGCAGTGGCGGTCGGTCCAGTCCATCATCGGGGCGACGGAGAAACGGCGGGAGAGCGGGGCGGGTGTGGCGTTGAATACGGACATTGGGGGTCTGGAATCGGTGAGGCTGGGAGGTGGGGGAGTTTATCAGGATTGGCTTGGGACTGAGATAACCCCCACCGGATAAGCGACGGACAAGCGATGAGACGCGCTGGCGAGGGGGCTTGTCGGTACGCCGCACCGCCCTGTTGAACTGCGCAGCAGTCCCAGCGTTGCGGCCGCTTCGCAGCAGCCGACAAGCCCCTCGTCAGAACGAACCCGGCCTACTCAGGCGGATCAATCTGATCCAGCACCCGGTTAGCCGTGATCTCCGCCAGCATGATGCTGTTTGAAATGCCCAGCAGGGCGTTGCGCGACCCACCCTCTAGAAGATCCACCAGGTGATGGACCATTACATCGACCGAGGCCAGCGTCTCGACCAGATAAACCATCAGGGTTTCGGTCGTGACCTCTGGGTCCACAGTAAACAAGGTGCTGGGTGTACGCGGCTTCGCTTTGATATCGGCAGTGGAGGGAAAGTGAAAGTCGAGGGCGCGTTCGGCGGCGTCGTTGAGTTTGTTTGAATCGGGTTCGTACGGGGAGACCGGATCGGTGTCCGGTGGGTTGGGTGTGACTTTGAACATGAGCTGGCTTCCTGATTGGGTGCCAACCCTCCTGCTGCTAAACGAGAGGGAGGCAGCTGTACGCAGGTTAGCAGACCGGGGAAGCTAGCAAAGCCGGCGCGCCCGAAGGCGCCCTGCGCACAACTACCATCAAGTGCAGGCGTGAGAATGCCTGACTGACAAGAGCTTGTGCAGCTTGCTTATAACCCCGGGCTGCTAAACCCGATCACTGATGGGCAGTGACACGAATCAAGTTACCGAGCGGGCCCAAGACGCACAAGCCGGCGGATTCTGGCGTAACCGTAGGCAACGGCGCAAGGTTTTGTAGCTTTCAGGAAGTAAGCTTGAGGGCGCTTAAACACGCGCCCTGTGGCGATGTTTAATGAATGGACACGCACTGCGTTTTCGATGCTAAAACTTCGAAGGGCAGTAAAGTGGACGGATTTATTTTTGTACTTCACCGCATGGGAAAAATACAACCGTCCCCTTATTTTTTCTTTAATACTCCCCCTTCGATCAGAGGCGACCTGTGGGTGGAGGAGTGCTGGGTGACTAGCTACGCTCATCTGCACCGGACTGATCAAGCAGATTGACCATTCCATCCACGGTGTGCCCTCTTCAAGGAGAATGACATGGGTGTTCGAAAGAATCAGAAGAACCTGACCGCAAAGGAATGGAAAGCTTTGATTGCTGCCATCAATGCCATGCATGGAGCCGGGGCATCGGCTCCTGCCTATCGCCGATTCGTATTACTCCACGCCGAGGCCATGAGCATGGCCCATATGGATTGGAATGTTCACTCGATGCAAATGAATAATGGATGGACGCCAGGAACGAACTTTCTCACCTGGCACAGACGGTTTTTGAAGCTTTTTGAGGAGCGCATTCAGGCCATCGACCCAACAGTCTCAATACCCTATTGGGATTCCATTACCGATCGTAGTATACCGGTCGCATTGACTGATCCCGGACTTCTCGCGAGTTGGTCGGTGACACGCCATTGGAGCGCTTCGAAGCTCGCGGCAGCCGCCGATTTGGCGGCTGTTAATGCTTATCAAGGCACTTTTAGCGGATTTCAAACACTGCTTCAGGGTGCGGTGCATGCCGATACACACAATGCTGTCGGGGGTGACATGAAGGGGCCCAGTTCACCCACCGACCCTCTGTTTTGGCTGCATCATTCATTTATCGACAAGACGTGGGCTGATTGGCAAGCGGGTCCAAACGGGAAGAACCCACCAACGCCTAGCCAGGTTCTGAAGCCCGCCGATATGGATGTTGGTATTCCATTCGGTGTGAAGATCTCTTCACTTTTAAGCATCAATACGCTTGGCTACTCCTACGTGTAGACGGCAGTGTTGAGTCTCAAATTCCAATCGAACAGGGGCGGATGACGCCGGGCGAGCGACCTAAAAAATCCCAAGCAATTTCGGGGCGGTGTTTTACCGTGCTATCCGTCCCCGTCAATAGGCTCGTTGAGCCGACGCTGGCGCCTCAATCCAACAGGCGCTTCAGCGCAGCGACGCCAACAGGCGGCTCCGCCGTCCAGGGCACCACGATGACAGCATGGTTGGTTTTGTCGGCTACCCGCGCCATTTGTTTTCGCTCACTATCCAGGCGTGCTCGAAGCAGCAGGTCATCGGTGTCTGTGGCCAGTAGAGACTTATTGACCACCCATGCAAAGGGTTCGATTTTGGCCCTGCGCAAGTCATCCTGCAGTGCTGCCGCCTGAGACACCGGTGTGGCTTCGGGCAGCGTCACCAGGATGATTTTGGTGTAGTCCGCATCTTGCAGGCGCATCAAAGGCGTGACGATGTGGTCTGAGGCGCTGCCTTTGAATTCCCGAATCATCTGGCGGTGATAGGCGCCTGTGGCATCCATCAGTAGCAGCGAGTGACCCGTGGGGGCGGTGTCCAGCACCACGAACGAGGTTCTGGCTTGAGAAACCACGCGGGAGAACGCATGGAAGACCGCGACCTCTTCGGTGCAGGGGGAGCGCAGATCCTCAATGAGCAAGGCTTTTTCATCTTCCGTCAGCGTCGGGGCGCGGGAAGCTACGATCTTGTCCACGTATTTTTGAGTCTCGACCTTAGGGTCGATGCGGCCTACGCTGAGTCCTTGCACATCGGCGTTGAGGGTCACAGCCAGATGCGCCGCAGGATCCGTCGTGCTCAGATGCACGGACTTGCCGTGCTGGACCAAGCCCAGTGCGATGGCGGCGGCAATAGTGGTTTTGCCGACACCCCCCTTGCCCATGACCATGATCAACCCGCGCTCGTCATTCGCAAGCTCGGCAACCAATTCCGAGAGCTTGTGATGTTCGAGGTGTGAGGGCTCGTGGGTTGCAGTGCTTGTTGTTCGAATGGGCTCCGCGGCAAGCAGCCCACGTAGCGCGGGTAAACCAACGGAATCCACAGCCTTGAGCGGAATGTAGTCGACTGCAAGCTGCCGCAGCGAAGCTGGCATCTCGTCGAGCGCCTGCTGGCCGATGGCTTCGATGGCTGCAGCGATCGGGTCATTCAAGTTGCTGCGTTTGAATACAGCGTTCACCACTAGACGTTGGTTTTTCAGACCCAATTCACGAAGCTCGTCAGAGGATCGCGCGGCCTCACCGAGCGCGCCTTTGTCCGGTCGAGCCACTAGCACGACGGTGGTCAGGGCTGGATTATTGAGTGCAGCCAAAGCCTGATTGAAAAGCTGCTCCTGCATTTTCAAGCCCGAGTGCGGCCCCAGACATGAGGCACCACGATCATTGCCTTCCAGAAATCCGCTCCACGCTTTGGGCAGGCTCAACAGCCTGAGCGTGTGTCCCGTGGGAGCGGTATCGAACACGACGTGGTCATAGTCCGCGCCGCCTTGAGACAGGAGGTGGGAGAACTCATCGAAGGTTGCGATTTCGGTCGTGCATGCGCCCGAGAGTTGCTCGCGCACGATAGCAATGTCTTGATCACTTGCTTGGGAGCCCATTTGCTCGACCACTCTGGCTCGGTAGTCGCTTGCTGCGGTTCCTGGGTCGATGTTGAGCACGAACATTCCAGGCACGTCCGGCACTGCTACAGGCTGATTGCTCAGCTCAACGCCGAGCATCTCATCAAGGTTCGAGGCGGCGTCTGTGCTAACCAGAAGCACTTTCTTGCCTGCATCGGCCAATGCGATTGACACCGCTGTGGAGACCGACGTTTTGCCAACCCCGCCCTTGCCAGTGAAGAACATATATTTGGTGGGCTGATTGACCAGCTTGATGGATGGCTGCATGGCACTCTAACCTCCCTGCGGAGCACAACTGAGGCTCAGAGTTTAGACCGATGTTCAGCACCTCCAACTTTATCTGTATGAATCAAGCGGAAAGTTTTAGCCATCGAGAGGCCGACTTTGGCCGCTATCTGCCTGATGTGAATGCAGTTCGCCGTAGTGAAAAGGTCAGTTGAGAGGGCTTGGTGGTATACGGGGGAATGAATGGTTTGTATAAACCTTTGTTTTAAAGGCTATTGTCGTTAATCGTTCCAATCCATCATCGAGGTGACGGGAGAGCGGGGCGGTTGTAGCGGTGATAAACGTCCTTACCACCGATCTGGCTTGTCAGCTCGAAGGTTCGCCGCGCAGCCTGGCATTGTCGATTCAGCAGTTGGCGGTAGTTGGGGCGCTGTTGGTGAATCGGGCGCTGGATAATGTCGACCCACCCAGCACTGTATGAAGGTCCGGTCGGCAACCGTGATTAAGTGGTGATAAAGAGAAGGACGCCTCTCAGGGTCAATGCCGATCAGTTAAGAAAACTCAGCAGCAACACATACCCTGTAGCAGCTGGCGAAGCCTGCGTCCGGCTGCGTAGCAGTCGAAAACCCTGAGTGCGCGGTGAATCTGACGCACCGCATTGTCTGACTTTACGACTGCTGTGCAGCCGGACGCAGGCTTCGCCAGCTGCTACGGATCGTGTTTTGGCTTAACTGATCGGCATTCGCCTCTCAGGGGCGTCCTTTTTTGAGACGCCACCGTGCCTGAACAAACGCTGTCACTGACCAAAGTTTCATAATGGGCGGCAGGACCATGGACTAGGATGAAAGTACAACGTCAGCCATTGCGCCCCCCATAAGGAATCTGAAAAGTGATCTCAAACGTACTCAAAGTCGCCCTAATCGCCGGTGCTTTGCTGTTGAGCGCCTGTTCGGGAGCGAGCACCCATGACTGCTATGCCGAAGACTGCCAGCCGTCTGAAGGCTTTACTCCGAGCCACAGCAACAACCCCGACAAAATGAGTTTCCATGGCAGTGCGCTTGGGAACAGCTTCAGCCAATACAGTTCAGGTTTGCTGCATGACGACTGATCTGCCACCAACCAGCTGAAAACATAACGGAAAAGGGCGTTCCTTCAGGAACGCCCTTTTTTGCTGTACGTGTCCGTTATTTAGCCTTCAGCAGAAAAGGGGACACCATTAGCCTTGCCTTGAGCCTGGCTAATGGGAGTCCCCTTTTTTCGATGCGTCAACATCCAACCCAGCGGCCATCCCTGCAAGTCCAGATGACCATCCAATCCTGATCCAGCAGTTGATGCAGGGAGGTCGCGTTCTCTCTGTTCGGTTTGTTCCGCCTGGCTGAACGCCGCTGGCTGTCTTTCCTCGGCCCGGCTCATTAATTCATGAGGCTTGCACCTGTGCAAACCGTTCAATAGCTACAAATGTTCACGCTGTAATCAGGGCTAATACAGAGCATAGGTGCCTAAAATTTCACTTGCATATGGTTGTATAGACATGATTGTATAGGTGCAGCTGTAACGGCAAACCATAAACAGGCTGAAAGGCCCTTTCAAGAGGACTTCTGGTGAGCAAGCCATCCCGTTTCCGTGATATCGAAATCCGCGCTGCCCGCGGTAACAAGCTGACCGCCAAGAGCTGGCTGACCGAAGCGCCGTTGCGCATGTTGATGAACAACCTCGACCCGGAAGTCGCCGAGAACCCTAAAGAACTGGTGGTTTACGGTGGCATCGGTCGTGCGGCGCGTAACTGGGAATGCTATGACAAGATCGTT
>NZ_CATKPT010000048.1:0-11797 GCF_949768125.1 Pseudomonas sp. IT-P253
CCGAAGGCTCCGTTTTTCATGCAACCAACCTGAAATCAGGCCAGTTTCTTGTGCCGTACACGATGCGGCTGGGCAGCGGCTTCGCCGAGGCGCTTGCGACGATCGGCTTCGTACTCGGTGTAGTTGCCTTCGAAGAACACGGCTTGCGAGTCGTCTTCGTACGCCAGGATGTGCGTCGCGACGCGGTCAAGGAACCACCGATCGTGAGAGATCACAATGGCGGCGCCCGGGAAGTCCAGCAGGGCTTCTTCCAGGGAACGCAGGGTTTCAACGTCGAGGTCGTTGGACGGTTCGTCGAGCAGCAGGACGTTGCCGCCCTCTTTCAGGGTCAGGGCCAGGTGCAAGCGACCGCGCTCACCACCGGACAGGTCCTTGACGAACTTCTGCTGATCGCCACCCTTGAAGTTGAAGCGGCCGACGTAGGTACGCGACGGGATCTCGTAGTTGCCGATGCGGATCTGGTCGGAACCGTCGGAGATTTGCTGGAACACAGTCTTGCTGCCGTCCAGGTCTTCGCGGCTCTGATCGACGCAGGCCAGCTGCACGGTTTCGCCGACTTCGATGCTGCCCGAATCCGGCGTTTCCTTGCCCATCAGCATGCGGAACAGGGTCGATTTACCGGCACCGTTACCGCCGATCACGCCAACGATGGCGCCTTTAGGCATGGAGAACGACAGGTTGTCGATCAATACGCGATCGCCGTAGCCCTTGGAAACGTTCTTGAATTCGATGACCTTGTCGCCCAGGCGCGGACCGGCCGGGATGTAGATCTCGTTGGTTTCGCTGCGCTTCTGGAATTCCTGCGATTGCATTTCTTCGAAGCGTTGCAGACGCGCCTTGGATTTGGACTGACGAGCCTTGGCGCCTTTGCGCACCCACTCCAGTTCTTCCTTCATGGCTTTTTCGTGAGCCGACTGCTGCTTGGATTCGGCAGCCAGACGATCGGACTTGGCTTCGAGCCAACCCGAATAGTTACCCTCGTACGGGATACCGGCGCCACGGTCGAGTTCGAGGATCCAGCCAGCGACGTTGTCCAGGAAGTACCGGTCGTGCGTGATCGCTACCACGGTACCTGGGAAGTCGTGCAGGAAGTGCTCCAGCCAGGCGACAGAATCGGCGTCCAGGTGGTTGGTTGGTTCGTCGAGCAGCAGCATGTCGGGGGCGGACAGCAGCAGGCGGCACAGAGCCACACGACGCTTTTCACCACCGGAAAGGACTGCGACCTTGGCATCCCACGCTGGCAGACGCAGCGCATCGGCGGCGACTTCCAGTTGGCGGTCCAGATTGTGACCGTCGCTGGCTTGCAGGATGGCTTCTAGCTTGGCCTGTTCTGCCGCCAGCTTGTCGAAGTCGGCATCTTCATCAGCGTAAGCCGCGTAGACCTCATCCAGGCGCGCCTGGGCGTTCTTGATCACGCTGACCGCTTCCTCGACCACTTCACGCACGGTCTTGGTCGGGTCCAGGATCGGTTCTTGTGGCAGGTAGCCAATGTTCAGGTCCGGCATCGGACGGGCTTCGCCGTCGAATTCGGTGTCGACGCCGGCCATGATTTTCAGCAGCGTGGATTTACCCGAACCGTTGAGGCCGAGCACGCCGATCTTGGCGCCGGGGAAGAAGGACAGTGAAATGTTTTTCAGGATTTCCCGCTTCGGCGGAACAACTTTTCCCAGCCGATGCATGGTGAAGACGTATTGAGCCATGGAGAACCTTGGGTCAGTGACAGATGAATGATTGGAGCGCAGGCGAAGCCGGCCAGACCGTGCGCGTCGTCCGATTGATGGCTATCAATACGTGCGCGCTGAAAAAGTCTGATTCTAGGAGCTGGAACGCTCCCGCGTAACCGGCAAAGCTACCTTATTGACAGAAGGCAGTCCAGCCGAGCGGGACTGGCACTTTGCCACAACTCAAGGCATGCTAGCCGCCCTTTGGGCGTCCGGCTTATAGTGCACGTCGCGCCAGTCCAGCCCATCCGCAGGATTTCAGTTTGTCTAATGCCACTCCGCCCGTGACCACCAGTGCACCCACTGTCGCACCCGGCTCCCCCCTGCGCGGTACATTGAAGGGCGCGCTGGCCATGCTGGTGCTGTTGTTGCTCGCACTGCTGTTCTGGCAGCTGCTGGATCAACTTCGCGCCACCCAGAAAAGCCAGCGTCAGTACACCATCGACTACACCGCCGATCTGGCCGCGCAAGTCAGCCTGAACATGACACTCAAAGCGCAAATTGCCCTCAACCTGCTGCCGATCGTCGAGCAACCGCAAAGCGCCGACGAACTGCAGGCGCTGCTGAGCAAGTTGCAACAATCGATACCGGAACTGCGCAGCCTCGCCTTGCTCAGTCCATCCGGGAAAATCCTCAGCGACAGCGCCGCCAACAGCGAGGACGCCGACTACCTGAGCGAACTGGTCCGGCGCAGCCACGCTCAGGCCCATTATTTCAGTAATGCCGATGACGGCTCGGTGGTGAACCTGCTGCTGCATCAAGCCAGCGGCAGCACCCGCGGTTACTGGGCCTTGCGCCTGACACCGATATTTTTCACCTCACTGACCCAACAAAATGAAGCCGGCATTCGCCCGCTGTGGCTGGTGGAAAACCGCATCAATCACCAGATCATCAGTCGCGATGAAGGGCTGCCTTCGATCAATCCGGGAATGTTGACCCCGGACGATGTGGCCAACAGCGTGCTGACGGTTCCCTTGAGCAGCAGTGACTGGCAATTGCGCGGGCTGTTCGACCGACAACTCGTCCTCGAACAACTGCTGCCGGCATTCATCGGCAAATGCCTGCTGGGCCTGGCGTTCTCCGTGTTACCGTTCATCGCTCTGCTGAACATGCGTCGCCGGCAACGGCAACTGCACGAAGGGCGTCGGCGCTATCAGGATATTTTCGAAGGCACCGGCGTCGCCCTGTGTGTACTCGACGTCTGCGGACTTAAAAGCGCCTTCGACAAGGCCCAGGTGCAAAACAACGAGCAATTGCAAGCCTGGCTGCAGAAGCCGGAACAACGTCAGCCATTACTGCGGGAGCTGCGCGTCACGGAGGTCAACCAGGTTGCGCAGCAACTGCTCAACGTCAATTCCCACGATCAAGCCTGGAAACTGCTGGTCGGTGGTGGCCCACTGGACAGCACCGATATCGGCAATCAAATGCTCGAGGCGGTACTCAACCAGCAGAATCAGCTTGAACTGGAAATCAAACTCCAGGACGCCAATGGCCACGACCAGCACCTATGGCTGGTGCTTCGCCTGCCGGAAGACCAGGACGACTACAACGCGGTGATCCTGAGCATTACCGACATCACCAGCCGCAAGCTCATCGAACTGTCGCTGCTGGAACGAGAAGGATTCTGGTCCGACGTGGTGCGCACCGTGCCGGATCACCTCTACGTGCAGGACGTGATCAGCCAGCGGATGATCTTCAGCAACCACCACCTGGGCCAGAGGCTCGGTTACAACCGTACCGAGTTGCACCAGATGGGCGAGTATTTCTGGGAAATCCTCCTGAACCCCGAAGATGCCGATTTCTACCACCGCTCGCGCCAGGAACAGCGACACGCCGGCTACCGGCAGTTGCTCCAGTGCCAGCTGCGTTTCCGGCACCGGGACGGTAAGTGGCGGCGTTTCGAGATTCGCGAACAGGCCTTGGCGCGCGACAAGCACGATCAAGTCACGCGGATCATTGGTGTGGCCAAGGACATCACCGATCAGATCGAAGCCAGTGAATCCCTGCGCGACAGCGAACAGCGCTACCGGATGCTCGCCGAAAGCATCAGCGACGTGATTTTTTCCACCGACAGCAAGATGGTGCTCAATTATGTCAGCCCGTCGGTACAAGCCGTGCTCGGCTATGACGCCGGCTGGTTTTTCCAGAACGGCTGGCAATCGACCATTGCCAACCCACAACAGCTGACCGGCATTTACAACCTGATGGACCGGGTCCACAAATCGCTGGATAAGCCCGACCAACTGGCGCAGTTGCGCAGCCAGGTGCAAACCCAACTGTTTTTGTTCGATTGCCTGCGGGCCGACGGACGCAAGATCCCCATTGAGCTGCGACTGGTATTGGTCTGGGACGAGCAAGGTGCATTTGAAGGTGTGCTGGGCGTCGGCCGTGACATTAGCCAGCAACGACGGGCCGAGAAAGACTTGCGCATGGCGGCGACTGTATTCGAGCACTCGACCTCGGCCATCCTGATTACCGATCCTGCCGGCTATATTGTCCAGGCCAACGAAGCCTTCAGTCGCGTCAGCGGTTATGCGGTAGAACAAGTCCTCGACCAGTTGCCAAGCATGCTGACCGTCGATGAACAACAGGAAGCGCATCTGCACTACGTGCTCAAGCAACTGCATCAGCACAGCACCTGGGAAGGTGAAGTCTGGCTCAAGCGGCGCAATGGCGAGCACTACCCGGCCTGGGTCGGGATTACCGCGGTACTGGACGACGAAGGCGACCTGGCCAGCTACGTGTGCTTCTTCAGCGACATCAGCGAACGCAAGGCCAGTGAGCAGCGAATCCACCGTCTCGCCTACTACGACGCCCTGACTCACTTGCCCAACCGCACGCTGTTTCAGGATCGTCTGCACACCGCGCTGCAGTCGGCCGACCGGCAGAAGTCCTGGGTCGTGTTGATGTTCCTCGACCTGGACCGCTTCAAGCCGATCAACGACTCCCTGGGCCATGCCGCTGGCGATCGCATGCTCAAGGAAATGGCCACGCGCCTGCTGGGCTGCGTCACCGATGACGACACCGTGGCACGCATGGGCGGCGATGAGTTCACCCTGCTGCTGCAACCGCGCATCAACCGTGAAATGGCCTTGAACCGGGCGATTCACGTCGCCGAACAGATTCTCGCCAGCCTGGTGAAACCGTTCGTCCTCGAAGGGCGTGAGTTCTTTGTCACGGCCAGTATCGGGATCGCCCTGAGCCCACAGGATGGCAACGAGCTCAGCCAGCTGATGAAAAACGCCGACACCGCGATGTATCACGCGAAAGAGCGCGGCAAGAACAATTTCCAGTTCTATCAGGCGGACATGAACGCCAGCGCCCTGGAGCGTCTGGAGCTGGAAAGCGATTTGCGTCACGCCCTGGAGCAAGACGAATTCGTTCTGTATTACCAACCGCAGTTCAGCGGCGATGGCAAACGTTTGACCGGCGCCGAAGCCCTGCTGCGCTGGCGCCATCCTCGTCGCGGACTGGTGCCGCCGGGGGACTTCATTCCGGTGCTCGAAGAGCTCGGCCTGGTGGTCGATGTCGGCGACTGGGTGATCAGCGAGGCCTGCCGTCAGCTCAAGACCTGGCATCAGAACAAGGTCCGTGTGCCCAAGGTGTCGGTCAACATTTCGGCCCGGCAGTTCTCCGACGGCCAGCTGGGGACTCGGATCGCCACCATTCTCAAGGAAACCGGCCTGCCGCCGGCGTGTCTGGAACTGGAACTGACGGAAAGTATCCTGATGCGCGAAGTCAGCGAAGCGATGCAGATTCTCGCCGGGCTGAAAAACCTCGGCTTGAGCATCGCGGTTGATGACTTCGGCACCGGTTACTCATCGCTCAACTACCTCAAGCAGTTCCCGATCGACGTGCTGAAAATCGACCGCACCTTTGTCGATGGCCTGCCCTCTGGCGAACAGGATGCACAGATTGCCCGCGCGATTATCGCCATGGCCCACAGCCTCAATCTGGCGGTGATCGCCGAGGGCGTGGAAACCCATGAACAGCTCGACTTCCTGCGCGAGCATGGTTGCGATGAGGTCCAGGGCTATCTGTTTGGGCGGCCGATGCAGGCGAGCCGGTTTGAAGCGCAGTTCAGTAATGATGCGTTGTTCATGTTTGATTGAGATTTTCAGGGCTGCAAATGATGCCTTCGCGAGCAGGCTCGCCCCCACAATGGAATGCATTTCAACTGTGGGAGCGAGCCTGCTCGCGAAGAGGCCGGCACGATCGCCGCTGATCCCTGCATGAACACCACTTGTCTGCGACATGATGTCCTTTCATATGCCATCTAAAACCCATTGAGTTAGAATGCCCCCCTTTTCTGCCCCGATCCTTGAGGACCGCCATGTTCAGCCGTGATTTGACTATTGCCAAGTACGACGCCGATCTCTTTGCCGCCATGGAGCAAGAAGCTCAGCGCCAGGAAGAGCACATTGAGCTGATCGCTTCGGAAAACTACACCAGCCCTGCGGTGATGGAAGCTCAAGGCTCGGTATTGACCAACAAGTACGCCGAAGGCTACCCGGGCAAGCGCTACTACGGTGGTTGCGAGTTCGTCGACGTTGTTGAGCAGCTCGCAATTGATCGAGCAAAAGAACTGTTCGGCGCTGATTACGCCAACGTTCAGCCGCACGCCGGCTCCCAAGCCAACAGCGCCGTTTACCTGGCCCTGCTGCAAGCAGGCGACACCATTCTGGGCATGAGCCTGGCCCACGGCGGTCACCTGACCCACGGCGCCAGTGTTTCGTCCTCGGGCAAGCTGTACAACGCCATCCAGTACGGCATCGACGCCAATGGCCTGATCGACTACGACGAAGTTGAGCGTCTGGCGGTCGAGCACAAGCCGAAAATGATCGTGGCCGGTTTCTCTGCCTACTCGCAGATCCTGGACTTCCCGCGTTTCCGCGCAATCGCTGACAAGGTCGGTGCTTACCTGTTCGTCGACATGGCTCACGTAGCCGGTCTGGTCGCCGCTGGCGTCTACCCGAACCCGGTGCCTTTCGCTGACGTCGTGACCACCACCACACATAAGACCCTGCGCGGTCCACGTGGCGGCCTGATCCTGGCTCGCGCCAACGCCGACATCGAGAAGAAGCTGAACTCCGCCGTATTCCCGGGCGCCCAGGGTGGCCCACTGGAGCACGTGATTGCCGCTAAAGCGATCTGCTTCAAGGAAGCGCTGCAGCCTGAGTTCAAGACCTACCAGCAACAAGTGGTGAAAAACGCCAAGGCCATGGCCGGCGTGTTCATCGAGCGCGGTTTCGACGTGGTATCGGGCGGTACTGAAAACCACCTGTTCCTGCTGTCGCTGATCAAGCAGGAAATCTCCGGTAAAGACGCTGACGCCGCTCTGGGCAAGGCGTTCATCACCGTAAACAAGAACTCCGTGCCAAACGATCCACGCTCCCCGTTCGTCACCTCCGGCCTGCGCTTCGGCACTCCGGCTGTGACCACTCGCGGCTTCAAGGAAGCAGAGTGCAAAGAGCTGGCCGGCTGGATCTGCGACATCCTGGCTGATCTGAACAACGAAGCGGTGATCGACGCCGTTCGTGAGAAGGTCAAGGCCATCTGCAAGAAGCTGCCGGTATACGGCGCTTAAGTGCACCGCTAGACCGCAGCATAAAGAACCGGCCAGTGATGGCCGGTTTTTTTTCGCCTGTGATTCGCACATCCCCTGTAGGAGCGAGCTCGCTCGCGATGGACGTCAACGTTGACGCGAGCTGTCTGGAAACACACATCGCTTTCATGTTTTTCGCGAGCAAGCTCGCTCCTACAAGAAGGGATCATCACTACTGGTAAGACCGGTCGTACCATTTTTTGTTTTTCCTCTTGTAAACATAAAAAACCTCAGCGTAGACTGCGCCTGCACTGGACATACCGGTAAGACCACAATAATTAAGTCCTGAATCTGAAGCGCCCCGCGCTCGGCTGCCAGGACACCGACCAGGATTCCTCTCATGCTCAGATGGTGCTCGCGTTCAATCTTCCTTCAAGTGGTTCTCGGATTGGTGCTCGGCATCGTCTGCGGGCTGACCCTTCCCGAATACTCCGCCCAGCTCAAACCGCTCGGCGACGGCTTCATCAAGCTAATCAAGATGCTTATCGGCCTGATCGTTTTTTGTGTCGTGGTCAGCGGCATCAGCGGTGCCGGTGACCTGAAGAAGGTCGGACGCATCGGCCTGAAATCGGTGATTTACTTCGAAGTGCTGACCACCATCGCCCTGGTGATCGGGCTGGTGTTCGCTTTCAGCACCGGCATCGGCAGTGGCGCGAATATTCACCTGGATCAGCTATCCACCGCCGACATCGGGGATATTGCCCAGCGCGGTCAACACATGCACACCACCACTCAGTTCCTGATGGACCTGATCCCGACCTCAGTGATCGGCGCCTTTGCCGACAACAACATCCTGCAGGTCCTGCTGTTTTCCGTGTTGTTCGGCAGCGCGCTGAACCTGGTGGGCGAAGCGGCTTCCGGCATTTCCCGACTGATCAATGAACTGAGCCACGTGATCTTCCGCATCATGGGCATGATCGTGCGCCTGGCGCCAATTGGCGTGTTTGGCGCCATCGCCTTCACCACCAGCAAATATGGCCTGGATTCGTTGCAGCATCTGGGTAGCCTGGTCGGCCTGTTTTACCTGACCTGCGCGGCGTTCGTGTCGCTGGTCCTCGGCCTGGTAATGCGCCTGTCCGGCTTGCGCATGTGGCCGCTGCTCAAGTACCTGCGCGAAGAACTGCTGATCGTCATGGGCACCGCTTCATCCGACGCAGTGCTGCCGCAGATCATGCGCAAACTTGAGCATCTGGGCATCGGCAGCTCGACAGTCGGCCTGGTGATTCCGACGGGTTACTCGTTCAATCTGGACGGCTTCTCAATCTACCTGACCCTGGCCATTGTGTTCATTGCCAACGCGACCGGCACGCCGCTGGCCATGACTGATCTGCTGACAATCCTGCTGGTATCACTGATCACCTCCAAAGGCGCCCACGGTATTCCAGGCTCGGCGCTGGTGATTCTGGCGGCGACACTGACAGCGATCCCGGCGATTCCGGTGGTCGGCCTGGTGTTGGTGCTGGCGGTGGACTGGTTCATGGGCATCGGCCGCGCGCTGACCAACCTGATCGGCAACTGCGTGGCGACCGTGGCCATTGCACGCTGGGAAAAAGACATCGACATCCAGCGCGCGAACAAGGTGCTTTCCGGGCAGCAGGGTTATACCTTCCAGTCGAAAAAACCGGTCGCACCGGCGCATCAGGAATTTTGAATCAAGCGAGAGCCTGCCCGGGGGCAGGCTCTCCAAACATTACCCATGGAGCAAACAGTGATCACCACGTCGACCGTCGTAAATTCAGTCGTAGAAAAACTTCGGGCCGCTTTGGCCCGGGGTCAGTGGCGCTCCGGCGACATGTTGCCGGGACAGCGTGAGCTGGCCGAACAATTGGGTATCAGCCGCCCGAGCCTGCGCGAAGCGGTGATCGTGCTGGAAACCCTGGGCCTGGTGCGTTCGATGCCGGGCAAAGGCGTGGTGGTGCTGGAAGCTAATCTCAGTGACAGCCAAAGCCACGACAACGCGGTGGCCGGCGCGAGCCTGGAAGACGTGCTGCAACTGCGCTACACACTTGAGCCATTCATCGTCGGCCTGGTCGCACAGTCGATCAGCAGCAAGGAAGTGGGTCAACTGCGCCTGACCCTGATGGACATGCGCGAAGCGCTGGAGGCCAACGACAGCGAAGCCGGCGTGAACGCCTACATCGCGTTCCACGAAGAGTTGTTCACCCTGACGTCCAACCCGATCTTCCAGAGCGTGGTTCAGCAGACCAGCAATGCCCTCAAGCAAAGCGCCGACGTATTGCGCAACTCGCCCGAGCATTTGGCAGAGCGCCTTGAGGAAAACGAAGCCGTGGTGCGCGCGATCCGCAGCAAGAACAGCGCCCAGGCCAGCGCCGAAATGCGTCGCCACATTCTTCGCGAAGGTCAGCGAATGGGCATCGAATTGAACATCCCGGACGACAACCTCGGCGGTTGAATCCCTTGGAACTGGAGACAGGCCATGAACAGCTTCGCTTCACTGCAGACTCTAACTGCCCTGCCCTTTCCCCCACCGGTGGAAGATCTCTACTCGCGCATTTTCGACGCCATTCTCGAACAGCGCCTCCATGCAGCCAGTCGCTTTACCGAAGAAAGCCTGGCGCAGATGTTCAGTGTGCGACGCAGTGACATTCGTGGCGTACTGACGCGACTGTCCCATCAGCAGATCATTGTCCTGCGCACCCACCATCGCCCCCGAGTCGCCACACTTGATACAGACCAGACCCGGCAGACGCTGCATGCCCGGCGACTGACCGAGATCACGCTGGTGCGACTGGCCTGTCAGCAGCCTCACCCACAAGACTTGAAGCGCCTGCGCGCGCTGATCGATTGCGAGCGCGAATGTACAGAGCGTGGGCCAGCAATCCGGTTGTCGGGGGAGTTTCATTTACGGTTGGCGGAAATGGCGGGGAATGCGCCGTTAGCGCATTTCCTGGACAGCCTGGTGCCTGTTACTTCGCTGGCAATTGCGCAGTTTGAAGCACAAGCGGAGGACTATTGCGTGTGGCAGGTGCATCAGGACATTCTGCAGGCGGTGGAGCGTGGAGACTCGGTGATGGCGCAAACATTACTGAACCGGCATTTGAATCATCTGGAAGAGACTTTGCTGACGCAACGCGAGAATCGCGCTGCCGGTTAGGTCCCCTTCGCGAGCAGGCTCGCACACATTTTGAAATGCATTCCCTGTGGGAGCGAGCCTGCTCCGGGCGGCGATCCGACGAAGGCGGCATCACACCCGCTGAAAATGTCGGACCTTACTCCGCCGCCACCCGCGCAAATCCCTCACGAATTTTCTCCTCCGGTAACTCATCGGCAATAAACACAATCACACTCTCGCGGGCTTCATCGGCGGCCCACTCGGTATCCCAATCGAAACCGTAAAGCTTCAGCACCCCCTGAAACACCATGCGCCGTGGCTCGCCCGCTATGTTCAACACACCCTTGTAACGCAGCAGTTGCTTGCCATGGTCTTCCAGCAGTTCGTTCATAAACTCGCTGAGCTTGTCGATATCCAGCGGTTTGTCGGTGCGCAGTACCAGGCTGGAAATGCGGTCGATGGAAGACGCCTTGCTCACAGGTCGCAAACTCATGCCGCCACCGAGGTCGGCATTGAGGTTGAAACCGCGAACGTCGAGTAATTCAGCCAGGTCGATCTTGCCGTGGTCGACCACACGGATCGGTGCGCGACGGTTGATACGGGTCAGGCGCTCGCTGAGTGCGGTAAAGGTGGGTTCATCCACCAGATCGCGCTTGCTCACCAGCAAGCGGTCGGCGAAACCGATCTGCGCCTGGGCGATAGTCTGGGTCAGGTGACTGTCGGCGTGAGCCGCGTCCACCAGAGTGATGATGCCGTCGAGGATGTAACGCTCGCGCAGTTCTTCATCGATGAAGAAGGTTTGCGCCACCGGCGCCGGGTCGGCCAGTCCGGTGCATTCGATCACCAGACGGTCGAACGCGATTTCGCCACTGTCCAGGCGTTCAAGCAGCAGGTACAGGGCTTTGGTCAAATCAGTGTGGATGGTGCAGCAGACGCAGCCGTTGGACAGCGTCATCACTTGCACCGGCTCGTCTCCCAACAATTGGGTGTCGATACCGGCGTCGCTGAATTCGTTTTCGATCACGGCGATTTTCAGGCCATGCTCGGCTTTAAGCAGGTGACGCAACAGCGTGGTCTTGCCGGCGCCGAGGAAGCCGCTGAGGATCGTGACCGGGATGGGAGATAGCAAACCTGGTTCTCCTGTTTTCACAAAATCAGAAAAGAAATGCAGAACAAATGTGGGAGCGAGCCTGCTCGCGAAGAGGTCGTGTCAGTCGACATTAATGTTGAATGACACACCGCTTTCGCGAGCAGGCTCGCTCCCACAGGGGGGCGGTTAACGGGTTAACAGCACTTCGGCCCACCCTTGCCGCCGTAACGAGCTTCCTGGCGTTCCCGGAAGAACATCTCGTAACTCATCACCGGCTTGTCCGGGTGTTTGGTTTGCATATGCTCGAC
>NZ_CATKPT010000049.1:0-9117 GCF_949768125.1 Pseudomonas sp. IT-P253
ACTTTACGACTGCTGCGCAGCCGGACGCAGGCTTCGCCAGCTGCTACAGAGACCGTGCAGACATAAAAAACCGGCCAGGAAGGCCGGTTTTTTATGCAGCCAGAGAATCAGCGCAGCGACGGACCGTGAAAGCCCATCCACATTGCCAATTGCTCCGCCACACTGGCGCCGAGCTTTTTCGAGAAGCGATCAAACGGCGATTCCTGAACGGTGAAATCCACCAACTCTTTCTCGCCAATCACATCGCGAGCGACCGAACTGGCATTCCCCAAGCCATCGATCAAACCCAGCGGCAACGCCTGCTCACCACTCCAGACCAACCCGGAGAACAGCTCCGGATGCTCCTTGTCCTTGAGGCGGTCGCCACGGCCCTGCTTGACGCTGCTGATGAACTGCTGATGAGTGGTATCGAGCACACCCTGCCAGAACTGGGTTTCGTCAGGCTTCTGCGGCTGGAACGGATCGAGGAACGATTTGTGCTCGCCAGAGGTGTAGGTACGACGTTCGACACCCAGCTTCTCCATGGTGCCGACAAATCCGTAACCGGCGGCTGTAACGCCAATGGAACCCACCAGGCTCGCTTTGTCGGCGTAGATCTGGTCCGCCGCACTGGCAATGTAGTAAGCACCGGAGGCCCCCAGGTCCGAGATCACCGCGTATACCTTGGTCTCCGGATGCAGGCCGCGCAGGCGGCGGACCTCGTCATAGACGTAACCCGACTGCACCGGACTGCCGCCCGGGCTGTTGATGCGCAGGATGATGCCCTTGACCTTCTCATCCTCGAAGGCCGCGCGCAGGCTGCCGACGATGTTGTCAGCGCTGGCCGGCTCCTTGTCGGCGATCATCCCCGTCACATCGATCAGCGCGGTGTAGTTGGCACTGCGGGTTGCGGCTTTCTCCATGTCCATCAACGGCGTGAACAGAATCAGCGCGCCCAACAGGTACGCAAACGTCAGAAACTTGAAAAAAATACCCCAGCGACGGGACCGGCGCTGCTCCTGCACGCTAGCCAGCAAGGTCTTTTCCAGCAACTGCCAGCTTTTCTCGTCACCGCTCTGCGCGCTCGCCTTGACGGGCGCTTTCCATTCGTCGGTCATGACATTTACCCCAGAAAAAATCTAATTAACCTGCTGACCCAGCCAGGCATGCAATTCTGAAAAACGATCAATGACCAGAGCAGGCTCGAACAGCTTCAACGCTTCGATCGATTGAGCGCCGTAACTGACCGCTACCGAATCCATACCGGCGTTGCGCGCCATCTGCAGGTCGAACGACGAGTCGCCGACCATCAGCGCTTGCTCCGGGCGAACCCCGCAATGCGCGAGGATTTGCTCAAGCATCAACGGATGGGGCTTGCTCGCAGTTTCGTCGGCCGCACGGGTAATGTCGAAATAATCTTCCCAGCCGTGGGATTTCAGCACCCGATCCAGCCCCCGACGGGCCTTGCCGGTCGCAACCGCCAGGTGATAACCCTCAGCCCGGAAAGCGCGCATCGATTCCACCACACCTTCGAACAACGGCGAAGGTACGGCTTCAGAGGCGATGTAATGATCCGCATAATACTCACGGAACGCGATCAGCTCGACATCGCTTATCTCGGGATACAAGGTGCGGATCGCTTCCGGCAAGCCCAGGCCGATGATGCCTTTGACGGCGAAATCATCGCGCAACTGAAAACCGGAACGCTCGGACGCAACGTGCATCGCCTCGACAATCCGACCAATTGAGTCAGCGAGAGTACCGTCCCAATCGAAAATCAGCAGCTTGTAATCAGAGGGGTGCACTCAGGCGCTCCACGGTTTTAGCCCACATCTCGTCGACGGGCGCCTGCAACTTCAACTCACCGCCATCCGGCAGCGGAACGGTCAGCAGGTAGGCGTGCAGAAACAGGCGCTTGCCGCCCAGATCACGAATTTCTTTGCTGAACCCCTCATCGCCGTACTTGGTATCACCAGCGATGCAATGTCCGGCGTGCAGGGTATGGACGCGGATCTGGTGGGTCCGACCGGTAATCGGCTTGGCTTCGATCAGAGTGGCGAAGTCGCCAAAGCGACGCAACACCTTGAACACGGTCACAGACTCCTTGCCCTCCTCCTCGTCGACCTCGACCATGCGCTCGCCGGAGCGCAGATTGCTCTTGCCCAGCGACGCACGGACTTGCTTGATCGAGGCCGCCCAGTTACCGCGGACCAGCGCCATATAGCGCTTATCGACGCCATCGCCGCGCAATGCCGTATGCAAGTGACGCAACATGCTGCGCTTTTTGGCGATCATCAACAGGCCGGAGGTATCACGATCGAGACGGTGAACCAGTTCGAGTTCCTTGCAATCCGGACGCAACTGACGAAAGGCTTCGATCACGCCATAGGTCAAGCCACTGCCACCATGAACCGCAATGCCGCAAGGCTTGTTGATCACGATCAGCGCCTTGTCCTCGAAGACAATCGAAGCTTCGAGTCGCTGCAACAGGCCCTGGGCCAGCGGCACCGGCTCGTCGCGCTCGGGCACGCGAACCGGCGGCACGCGCACGATATCGCCCGCCTGCAGCTTGTATTCGGGCTTGATCCGACCTTTGTTCACTCGCACTTCGCCTTTGCGCAAAATGCGGTAAATCAAGGTCTTGGGCACGCCTTTGAGCCGAGCGAGAAGGAAGTTATCAATACGTTGGCCGGCATATTCCGGCGAGACCTCCAGCAGTTGTACGGCTGGGGTCGAAGGGGCTGTAGTCGTCATGGTGCGGATGATAACAATTTTTTATGGAATTGAAGCACTTAATCATTGCTGCTATAGTCGCGAACGCCGCCAAAAGCGGCCTGGACAGCGGACCAACGGTCAAAAACCGGCCCTGACCAACGCAATTCACCAGGACGCGAGGCCGTCCTACGGGGCTTTCGCTACGTAACGGTGGAGTTTGCAGGTGTAACGAGCGCAGGTGACATGAGGCCTGAAGCATGCCGCAAAGCAGAGTTTTCACTCGCCTTGTGAGCAAATATTCACGGCCAGTTCACAAAGTGCAGTCAGCTGCAAACGACCCCGAGCGAACGCTTCGGAAACAACGCCTAAATTAGCCATGATGCGTGACCTCCCCTTTCGGAGCTCACGGTAAATGCCAACCCGCTGCGGATTCTGCGCGCGGCAGCACCCGAATTATCAGGGATACGTGTAGGGTGGAGATGCACAACCGCTGGACTGTGTAGCAATAGGCTTTATCAAGACGCTTCATCTCGTCCACAGCCGCTGGTTGATTCCTCCTCCTGACTGAGTGCTTAAGTAGCCACAGCAAGCAGGACGCGTACGTCGCGACGCCGGCCCAATTGGTCGGGGTTCGCTAGACACTGGAGTGTCCAACCACTCCTGACGCACCTGACACCGACCGTGAGAAGTCGTGTGTGCCGAACGCCGTTTCCGGCAGCCCGGAAACCGACGGTACTACATGAAAAGAATGCTGATTAACGCAACTCAACCCGAAGAGTTGCGCGTTGCGCTGGTAGATGGCCAACGCCTCTACGACCTGGACATCGAATCCGGTGCACGCGAGCAGAAAAAGGCCAACATCTATAAAGGCCGGATTACTCGCATCGAACCAAGCCTTGAGGCTGCCTTTGTCGATTTCGGCTCTGAGCGCCATGGCTTCCTGCCCCTCAAAGAAATCTCCCGCGAATACTTCAAGAAAGCCCCTGAAGGCCGCGTCAACATCAAGGACGTCCTGAGCGAAGGCCAGGAAGTCATCGTTCAGGTCGAAAAAGAAGAACGTGGCAACAAGGGCGCAGCCCTGACCACGTTCATCAGCCTGGCCGGTCGTTACCTGGTTCTGATGCCGAACAACCCGCGTGCCGGCGGTATCTCCCGTCGCATCGAAGGTGAAGAGCGCAACGAACTGCGTGAAGCCCTGAACGGCCTGGTTGCTCCAGCCGACATGGGGCTGATCGTTCGTACTGCCGGCCTGGGCCGCAGCAGCGAAGAAATGCAGTGGGACCTCGATTACCTGCTGCAACTCTGGACCGCCATCAAAGAAGCCTCGCTGGATCGCTCCGCGCCTTTCCTGATCTATCAGGAAAGCAACGTGATCATCCGTGCTATCCGCGATTACCTGCGCCAGGACATCGGCGAAGTGCTGATCGACAGCGTCGAAGCCCAGGACGAAGCCCTGACCTTCATCCGCCAGGTGATGCCGCAGTACGCCAGCAAGATCAAGCTGTACGAAGACAGCGTTCCGCTTTTCAACCGTTTCCAGATCGAAAGCCAGATCGAGACCGCCTTCCAGCGCGTCGTTGAACTGCCTTCCGGCGGTTCCATCGTTATCGATCCGACCGAAGCCCTGGTGTCCATCGACATCAACTCGGCGCGCGCCACCAAAGGCAGCGACATCGAAGAAACCGCCCTGCAGACCAACCTTGAAGCCGCCGAAGAAATCGCCCGTCAGTTGCGCTTGCGCGACATCGGCGGCCTGATCGTCATCGACTTCATCGACATGACCCCTGCCAAGAACCAGCGCGCCGTGGAAGAAAAAGTCCGCGAATGCCTGGAAGCCGACCGCGCTCGCGTGCAAGTCGGTCGCATCTCGCGCTTCGGCCTGCTGGAAATGTCCCGTCAGCGCCTGCGTCCATCCCTGGGCGAAAGCAGCGGCATCGTTTGCCCGCGTTGCAACGGTACCGGCATCATCCGTGATGTCGAATCGCTGTCGCTGGCAATCCTGCGCCTGATCGAAGAAGAAGCCCTGAAAGACCGCACCGCCGAAGTTCGCGCCCAAGTGCCGATTCCGGTTGCAGCTTTCCTGCTGAACGAAAAACGCAACTCGATCACCAAGATCGAACTGCGCACCCGTGCCCGCATCGTCATTCTGCCGAACGATCACCTCGAAACGCCGCACTTCGAAGTTCAGCGTCTGCGCGATGACAGCCCGGAAGCCAGCATCAACCAGTCCAGCTACGAAATCGCTGCTGCCGCTGCTGAAGTTGAAGAAGTGCAACCCGCAGCCGCGACCCGCACCCTGGTTCGCCAGGAAGCCGCGGTCAAGACTGCGCCGGCCCGCGCCAACGCTCCGGTGCCAACCGAAGTCGTCGCCGCCGCTCCTGTTGTCGTCCCCGTTGCCGCGCCTGAGCCAAGCCTGTTCAAAGGTCTGGTGAAAACGCTGGTTAGCCTGTTCGCGAGCAAAGAAGAGCCTGTTGCTCCGGTTGTGGTTGAAAAACCGGCTGCCGAGCGTCCTGCCCGCAACGAAGAGCGTCGCAACGGCCGTCAACAGAGCCGCAACCGTAACGGTCGCCGCGATGAAGAGCGCAAGCCTCGTGAGGAACGTGCACCGCGTGAAGAACGTGCACCCCGTGAAGAACGCGCACCCCGTGAGCCACGCGAAGTCCGCGAAGAAACGCCAGCAGTAGTAGCCCGCGAAGAACGTGCCCCACGTGAAGAACGTGCACCACGCGCTCCTCGTGAAGAACGTGCACCGCGCGCTCCTCGCGAAGATCGCAAGCCACGTGGCGATCGTGAAGAGCGTCCGGTTCGTGAACTGCGCGAGCCTCTGGATGCCGCTCCTGCCACTCCTGCCGCTGCTGTTACCGCTGAAGAGCGTCCAGCTCGCCAGCCACGCGAAGAACGTGCGCCACGCCCTCCGCGTGAAGAACGTCAACCTCGTGCCGAGCAAGCCGTTGCCGCGGTTGCCGAAGAAGAACTGCTGACCAACGAAGAGCAGCTGCAGGAAGACGGTCAGGATGGCGCCGAAGGCGATCGTCCACGCCGCCGCTCCCGTGGCCAGCGTCGTCGCAGCAACCGTCGCGAACGTCAACGCGATGCCAACGGCAATGTGATCGAAGGTTCGGAAGAATCCGAGTCCGCCGAAGCTAACGAAACGGCCGAAACCAGCGCCGCGCCAAGCGCTGCCGATCTGGCCGCCGGCCTGGCGGTTACCGCAGCCGTTGCCAGCACCGTGATCAGCGCTCCAGCTGAAGCCCAGGCCAACGAGCAAGCCGAACGCGCCACTGCCGCTACGCTGGAATCTGCTCCAGTCGAAGCGCCAGCCGTTGAAGCGACCACTCCGGTTGAAGTAATCGCCGCTCCGGAAATCGAAGTGGCGCCGGTTCGCCAGGCCCAGCCTGAAGTCGAAGTTGCTGCCGAGCCTGCCGTCATCGTCGAAGCGCCTGCAGTGGTTGCAGAACCGGCCGCCGAAACCGTAGCCGAGACAGTGACCGAAACGGTTCGTGAAGTTCGCGAAGAGCAAACCGCGTTCAACTGGGTTGCCGAAAAGCCAGCTCCAGCGCCAATTGCTGAGAGCGAGACGACTGAAGCCATGGTTTCCGAGCCAGTAGTGGCTGCCGCCGAACCTGCTCCAGTTGAAGCGTCGGTTGTCGCTGAAGTCGCTACGCCGCAAATCGAAGTCGCGGCTGTCAGCGCCCTGACGCCAAGTGGCCGTGCGCCGAACGATCCGCGTGAAGTGCGTCGCCGCAAGCGTGAAGAAGAGCGCCTGCAGAAGGAAGCTGAACTGGCTGCCGCTGCTGCTCCCGTTGTTGCTGAAGTCGCCGAGGCTGCTCCTGCCCCGGTTGCTGAAGTCGCCGCTGAGCCAGTTAAATCCGTTATCGACGAAGCACCGCGCTCCGTTCAGGAAGCGGTAGAGCAACACGAGCAAGCCCTGGAAAAAGAGCACGAGCCTAAACCGCTCGCCTGATTCCATCGGCCACTAAAAAGCCCCGCTTGGTGATCCAGGCGGGGCTTTTTTTATGCCTGTTGTCTCGTCCTGAACAAGGTTTACACGGTCTGCCAACCTTGCAGCTGATGACGAACCGGCAGGTTGCGGATGCGTTTACCCGTGGCCGCGAAGATCGCGTTGCACAGTGCCGGCGCAATCGGTGGCACACCCGGTTCACCCACACCGCCCAGCGGCACGTTGCCCGGCGGCGTTACCAGATGCACAGCGATTTCCTTCGGCGCCAGGGACATCCGCGCCACTTCGTACAGGTGGAAGTTGTCCTGCTGAACCTTGCCGTCCTTGAAGCTGATTTCCCCCAGCACCGCGTTGCCCAACCCCATCACGCAGGCGCCTTCGAACTGTGAGCGGATCCGCTCAGGGTTGATCTGAGGGCCGCAATCCACCGCAATATCAGCCTTGTGCACGATCAACGTACCGTCGGCATTGACTTCAACCTCGATCACTGCCGCCACATAGGTGACAAAGCAGTAATGCACCGCCAGGCCCAAGCCTCGGCCCTTGGGCAATTCACGGCCCCAACCGGCGGCGTTGGCGGCGGTTTCCAGCACAGTGCGCATCCGCGCCGTGTCGATCGGGTAACGCTCCGGCGATTCGCCGTAGTTCCACTCTTCGCCTAACGTGCGAGGGTCGATCTGTCGGTCCGGGCCCAGCAAGTTGATCTGGTATTCCAGGGGATCCTGACCGGCCTTATGCGCCAGTTCATCGACAAAACCCTGGATTGCAAAGCCATGGGGAATGTTCGACACCGAGCGATACCAACCGATCCGGGTGTGCACCCTCGCTGGCGGGTTTTCCAGGCGCACGTTTGGGATCGCGTAGGCCATGTTGGTGAACCCCATCCCCAGTTCTGCCGCACCTTGGTGAATGACATCAGGCGCAAACAAGGCCGTCATACTCGGCGCCACTGTGCGATGCAACCAGCCGGACGGCCGACCATCACCGCCCAGACTGGCTTTGAGGTATTGCAGCGATACGGTATGCAGGTAGCCGAAGTGGAGATCGTCTTCGCGGGTCCACTGCACACGCACCGCCTTACCGGGCAAGGCCTTGGCCAGAATCGCGGCCTCAAGCACATAATCCGGCTTGGCTTTACGACCGAACCCGCCGCCCAGCAAGGTGACATTGATCGTGACGTTTTCAGCAGAAATCCCCAGGCGCTCGGTGACGATATCGCGAGCTCTTTGGGGCGACTGAACCGGCGCCCACACTTCGCAGCGCCCCTCATTGAAGCGGGCAATAGCGACCATAGGCTCCATCGGCGCGTGGGCCAGATGAGGCATATAGTAAACGGCCTGCAGCGTGCTATCGGCACCGCCCATAGCCTCGTCGATGTTACCGGTGTTGCGCACCACCTTGCCGGGTTTGAGAGACGCAGCTTCCAGTTCATTACGATAAGCGATCGAGTCGTAACGGGCATTGGGACCATCATTCCACTCGATTTTCAGTGCCTCGCGCCCCTTGATCGCCGCCCAGGTGTTACTGGCCACCACCGCCACGCCGCCCAACGGCTGAAAACCGGACGGCAACGGGCGTGCCTCTATTGGCAGAACCCTGATCACACCCGGGACGTTCATCGCGGCGCTGGCATCAACGGACTTGACCGTGCCGCCATACACCCGGGGCCGGGCAACGGTCGCGAAAAGCATGCCGTCGAAGTGCACGTCGGCCCCATAAATTGCCTGACCACGGACAATGTCCGCACCATCGACGGCAGCGTTCGACTCTTTTCCGATATAACGAAACTCCGACGGTTGTTTGAGTCGCAAGCGGTCACGGGCCGGTACCGCCAATTGTCCAGCCGCCGCAGCCAGTGCCCCGTAACCCAGTTCGCGGCCAGACGGCTTATGAATGACTTTGTGCAGTTGTGCGTGGCATTCGCTGAGCGGGACCTTCCACTGTTCGGCGGCGGCCTGTTCAAGCATTGCACGAGCCGAGGCGCCGCAACGACGCATCGGTTCGTACCAATGGCGCATGCTCCGAGAGCCGTCCGTATTCTGATTGCCGTAGCGAACCTCATCGCCCGGCGCCTGGCGGACCACGGTTCGCGCCCAATCAGCCTCAAGTTCGTCGGCGACCACTCGCCCCAGGCTGGTGCGTATTCCCTGCCCCATCTCCGAACGGTTGCAGATCACGGTGACCGTGCCATCGGTGACAATGCTGATGTAAACCTTGGGATCATCGATCCAGCCATTGGGCATAGCGTCAGCGCCATACTTCTTGTTTTTTTCTTCGCCCAGGGCATTCTGCCAACCCCAGCTTGCCGCCAGCACTAACGCCCCGGTGACCGCGACCCCCTTGATAAATCCACGGCGACTGAGATTGCTCAGCGCGAAATCATCCGTTAACCGACTCATGCCTTGGCCTCCTTCAGGTGAATGGAGGCCTGGCGGATGGCGGTCTTGATGCGGTTGTAGGTA